>JBBRDU010000059.1:0-17664 GCA_038203615.1 Chthoniobacterales bacterium | reverse complement strand
CTTCGGATTCATCACCGCGCCATTGACCCTTCCAATATCATGATCGTGTCCGGTCAAACGGCGGAGGGTGGATGGCCTTGCGTGAAGCTGATGAATTTTGCGGTGGTCGGCAGCGCGTCCGCCGGCCCGGAAAATGGAGCGGCGGAATTTGCCAGTCCGGAGCAACTGAAAAATGGGCGGGTCGATTTTCGATCGGAAATTTATTCGCTCGGCGCCACCCTGTGTTTTCTGCTGACCGGTGCCTTCTACGCGGCCGAGCCGCGTTCTCTGCAAACGAGAAGGTTTGCCAGGCCCTTGCGGAAAGTGATCGCACCGATGTTGCGCCAGATTCCGGAGGAACGTCCGCATGATCCGATAATGGTCGGACAAGAGCTGCGCTCCTGCCTGCAAAAGGTGGAACGCCGGCAGTCCTGGGCTCGCCGATTCGGCATTCCGTTTGTCCCCGTCTCGGCTCGCCCGCTGAAAAAGCGGCCGGTGGCGGTGCCGCCTCAATCCATCCTGGCCGCTGCTTTCGAAAAGCCCGTCGCACCGGGAAGGGAAATTGATCCTGTGGTCACGACGCCGAGCCTCTGGCCGCGCCGAATCCTGGCAGCGGCTGCGATCTTGTTAGGCGCCGCCACGGTCGCGGCCATGCTTCTGCCCGCGCCCGTCAGTATGATCCTGCGCCGGAACCACGACTCGGACGCGCTTGGTGTTCCAGTGGGGGTTGCGCAAGGATCCTCTGCGGCGGCTGTTCCAAACAGCGCGACTCCGCTGGTGGCAGAAAATGCCGAAGCGGCTCCCGCCGGTGCAGCTCCACCCAGGGCCATGCCTGTCACGTTTCCCGCCTCGCCCGATGCCAGTGCGGTTGCATCGAATCAATCGACGTCGGCCCCCTCTTCCTCAGCATCGCAGCCTGTCGTCGCAACCAATCATCGCCTGGATGCATCGAACGAGCCGAGCTCTCCGGTCCCTGCCCCGGCGCGGGCTTCTTCACCCTCTTCCGAGGAAGCAACGGCACGCATCGTGACCGCGAATCAATCTGCGCCTTCGACCGAAGGGCCGCAAACCGTTTGGGAACGAGCGGCTGGTAGCGGGGCGCACCCGCGAATTGTGACCCGGAATACGGCGTCGTCGGCCGACGAAAATAATGAGGATATCTCCGCGGATCAATCGGTCGAAAAGCCTAGCGATTCGAATGACGACCAGTCTTCCGGGAGCGGCGCCGCCGTGACCTCCGGTAACAGCAAACCAAGAATTTCAAGCGCGCCCGTTCCTGCCAAGAAACGGCCGGCGCCGTATGCGGCGCGGCGTGATCCACGCTTCGCGCATTATCCGCCGGAAGAAGCGGGACGTTCCGGGCGCTCGCCGATCCATGGATCGGTTCGGGCTCAGTTTGCCGGCATGACGCCTGATGGAAGTCTGGTCCTGCGCTTTCCCAATGGCGAAACCGCCATCATTCCGCCGCCTCCCGGGCAATACGTGCCAGGGCACCGCGTGCGCCGCTCTCGCCGTGTCCTGATCGAGAGACAATCGGCGACGGTACCGCTGCAGCCTTTTGTGTTGGCTGTTCCCCCGGACGAATAGATTCCGTCCGAATTTATTTGGCAGGACGGGCGCGGCTCTCTCAGCGCCTTTGATTGGGCACATTCACTTTCTCTTGGAAAGTTTTGTCGCGGCGGTCTGTGGCCGCCGAATCGGAATGCTGGCCATGCAAGCACGGCGCTCCTAGAGCGCCGCTACAGGACGAAACCTGTCCAGGTGGTCCTAAAGGTAGGGGCGATTGACCCCAATCGCCTTGGGAACCCCGGCCATCAGCGACCGGGATTCGGGCTGCTGGCCGGCGAATGAATGGGAAATGCGAAGGTGGCGGAGGGCGATGCGGCGGGCGCGGTTGAGCCGGCCGGCGAAGGCGAAGACTCGGGTGCCGGAGTGGGTGTTGGACTTGGACTGGGGGTGGGCGTGGGCGGTGGTGGAATGATGTTTTCCCAGTGATGCAACGGCGCGCCGGCCCCGCCCATCTCGTCGAGCAGCGCCTGGCAGCGCGCCTGGATCTTGTCCAGGTCGGGAGGACCAAAGGGAGTTTCAGCCGTGCCGGGAAAAATGAGATACGTCACTTTCAAATCACTGACCGGCCGGTTGTTCGGCGTGGCCAGGTTATTGATCTCTTTAGCGATGCGCAAGGAAGCTTCTCCCACTTTGTCGTTAGGCCCAATATCGCCGACCAGCGCGGGATAAATAGTATCCCCGAAAATGACCGCGGTATAATCCCCCACCCTGGGTCCTTCCTTGGCGCGCGCGAAGGCGCTCGGCACCACGATGTAGGGATCGGTCGCGCCAATGAGATAACTGAATTTTTTGAGTGATCCCACTTCATCGCGCAGCTGTTTGATGGCCCCGTTCAGCTCGCGCTTGCGATCTGTCGAGGTGGTTTTTTGGGCGGCTTCGTCTTCATAACGCTTCAACTTTTCCTCGGTCGGCGGGAGGTAGGGATTGATCGCCGGAGTTTTCTTGCCCCAGCGGTAGCTGGTAAACGGTTTGAAATTCGTGCTGACCCCGTGCCCGCCGGGAACGCGGTCGCCGTCGGAGCCATCCGCGTCCACGTCCATGTCCGCCTGGAGCAGCAACGCTTTGCGATGGGTCTGGGGGTGATTCAACTGCAGGACCGTCTGGCAATCGTAGAAGTTGTGCCGGGACAAGAGCTGTTCGAGATGGCCCAGGTTGTCGCGCAGGATCCGGATTTTGGTGGCGTAAAGTTCGTGGAAGAGCGGCGAGACGGATTCCGGGTGAAGCAGGGCGGCGAGGCCGGGCAGGAGGGTGGGCAGTTGCGGACTCACTTTGGCCAACTCCTCGATCGTCTTGTTCGGCGTCGGCATTTTCGCCTTGAGCTGCAACTCAATCAGGTAGCTCTGCGGATCGGCCCGTTCCGTGGCGGCATCCGCGCCGGGTGGCGTCTCCACGACCGCGTGCAAGGTGATGCCGTTGAACAGCCTGGCCGTGTCGACTTTGGTGGGCATGGCCGGTGTTCTCGTGGCCGAGGGTTCAGGCGACGGCGTGACGCTGACTTCCGGCGGCGCGACTCGTTGCAGGCGTTCGAGCGAGATCCAGCGGTAAACGATGGCGGCGAAAATCAGGAGCGCACACAATAAGACCAGACGACGCCACGTCCTGACACGTAACTTTTGCACGGGCGGCATTGGTAATCCAACACTCGGGCGCTGTCCAGTAAGGGCCGGGTTTGCTGGTAGGGACGCCGCGCTGCGGCGTCCACTCCGCGTGGTCGCATCTTCTCCGGGGAGCGGAGGCGGCTCGCCTGCGGGTTTGGGCGGCCTCGCCCAAACAGTCTTCTCAATAGGGTGATCGCTGACGGCGAGACCAGCTTACTTTCTGCTAAAGTTCGCGACGGCGGGGCCGCCTGCGCTCCCCGGATTCGCTGATCAGGATGACAAAACGCAATTTCGCTTGCGCGAACAGGATGATCGCCAGAAGCTCCTCCGCATGCTAGGTCGCGCCGTTCCGCCTTCTCCGGCTCCCTCGGAGCGCTCTTTTTTCGCGGCTGGTCTCGCTGTTGTTTTCCTCTGGACGTTGGCTCTCAGTATCTCGCCGGAACTGCACGCCCGCGTGCATGCCGATTTCGGGCAATCCGGGCACAGTTGTGCCGCGACCTTGATTGCTTCCGGCAACTATGAGCATCCCGTGCTGACGCCGCTCTTCGTCGCCGCGACTCCGATCGCCTGGCGGTCGCACGTTCCGGCTCTCACCCCTCCCTGGGTGGAGTCGCTTTTTCTGAAGGCGAGCGTGCTGGAGCACGCCCCGCCCCTGTCCTCCTGACGCGTTCAGTCATCCCGCTTCCGCGGGCGACGGCTCTTTGCGCGTTCCCAGAGCCGCTGATCAACGCGCGCGAACGCACCGGTCCAATGGATGGGCAAGTGGTGCCCGATTTTTCAGGAGAATCAATGAATCGATTTATTTGTATAGCGCTGGCGATGTGCCCGGCTGGATTCGCTTTTGCGCAGAGTCCGGCGCCGGAGGCGTCGTCCCGGCCGGCCGCGACGCAAGCGGGGGCAACGGCGGCGGCGAGCGATGTCGAAATGCTGCGACAACAGGTCCAATCGCTCACCGAAACGGTGAAGGCGTTGCAACAGCAGTTGCAGAGTCATCAGGCCGCGCTGGAGAAAGCCAACATCACGGGAAGCCCGGCGCTGCCGCAGAATTCCACGGCGTCGGGTTCGCCTCCGGCTCCGGCTGACTCGCAAGCGGCCGTGGCACCGGCTCTCATTCCGACCGACGATTCGTCGGTGGTCGCCTCATCGGCGCCGGCCGGACCGGGTGTGAACGCAAACGGTGCAGCTTTGCCGGGCGCCTTTCCCACCACGGACAACGCGGTGGTTGGTTCGGCCACGGAAACCCCGCTGGTTTCCTCCCCGGGGTCTTCTTTGACGGCGCCCATTACGATCGGCGGCGGCAAGAACTACATGAACATCTCGTTCGACGGCCTGTTTGCCCTGGCCGACTCGAGCGATCCGCATCTCAGCCGTGTCGAGGTGGGCGATCACGATCCGCAACAGCGCGGATTCAACGCCCGCAACCTCGAACTGGCGCTGGACGGCGCAGTTGATCCGTACTTCGAGGGGTTCGCCAACATTGTCTTCAAGCTGGATAACGACAACCAGACCAACATCGAGGTGGAGGAAGCATTTCTGCAAACGACCAGTCTGCCCTTCAATCTGCAGCTGAAAGCCGGCCAATTTTTCGCCGCCTTCGGCCGGATCAATCCGACTCATCCACACACCTGGGATTTCGCCGACGCCCCTCTCGTCCATGGCCGCCTGCTCGGGCCGGATGGTTTGCGCGGCGTGGGTGCGCAGGTTTCCTGGACGGTGCCGGTGCCGTGGTACTCGCAACTCATCCTGGCCGCGCAAAATGGCCGGGGCGGGACGGCCTACTCCTTTCGGAACCCTGGCGATAACGGAATCTTCTTTGACCGGATGACAACCGATCGGGAAGCGCGCGGCCTCTACGATATTCTTTGGCTACCGCGCTGGGAAAATTCGGTCGATCTGAGCGCGACCCAGGTTGTCCTGGGCGGCCTTTCCGGCGCCTTTGGATCGAACGACACCGGTCCACACACGCGCACCGAGATTTACGGGGCGGACTTCCTCTATAAATGGAAAAGCGCCAACGCCGAGGGCGGATTTCCCTTCGTTAAATGGCAGACCGAAGCGATGTACCGCCGATTCGAGGCGGGCCGTGGCATGGATAATTTGTTCCCGGTGGCGGAAACGTTTCACGATTGGGGCTTGTACTCGCAGGTTCTCTGGGGATTCAAGAAGGGATGGGTGGCGGGAGTGCGCGGCGATTACCTGCACATGACCCAGTCGGAATTCACGAGCGATATGGATCGGCAAACGCGCTCGCGCATCAGCGCGGATTTAACCTGGTATCCGACTGAATTCTCCAAGATCCGGCTGCAGTACAACCACGATTTCTTTGAAGAAAATTCCTTCCTGGCTGGGCGCGATGTCGATTCCGTCTTTCTCCAGTTCGAATTCATCCTGGGCGCGCACGGCGCCCACAAATTTTAATTATGAAAAAAATCCTGTTCATCCTGTCCGCCCTTTTCGTTTTTGTTTTCTCCACGCACGCCAAACTCAATGTCGTCACCACCTTGCCGGATTACGCCTCGCTCGCGCGGGATATTGGCGGCGATTTTGTCAACGTCACTGTTATGGCCAAACCGACGGAAGATCCCCACTTCGTGGATGCGCGCCCCAGCTTTGTCGTGCAACTGCGCACGGCCGACGTGTTGATCGAAGGCGGGGCCGAGCTGGAGATCGGGTGGCTGCCACCCCTTCTGCAAAACGCGCGCAATCCAAAAATTGAGGCGGGCAAGCCAGGCCGGGTCGTGGCCTCGCAGGGGATTCGCCTGATGAATATTCCAGCCACAGCCACCCGCGCCGCCGGCGACGTGCACGCGCTGGGCAATCCGCATTTCATGACTGACCCGATTATAGGGAAGGCGGTGGCGCAACATATCGCGCAGGCCTTTGCCGCAGTGGATCCGGCCCATGCCGCCAGTTATGAGGCGAACGGCAAAAAATTCGAAGCAGCCATCAACGCGAAGCTGCAGGAGTGGGGAACGGCCATGCTCCCGTTCAAAGGACAGAGCGTGGTGGCCTATCACGATTCCTGGCCCTATTTCGCGCACCGTTTCGGCGTGAATATAGATATTTTCCTGGAGCCCAAGCCGGGGATTCCTCCGTCGCCTTCGCATCTCGCGGAAGTGATCGGGCAGATCAAAGCGCAAAAGATCAAGGCGATCATCGTGGAACCGTTTCACGATCGCAAAATTGCGGAGCGCGTGGCCAGCGCGACGGGCGCGAAGGTGGTGGACTTTGCGCAATATCCCGGCGCCCTCCCGAACTCGGACTCTTATATTAAACTGATGGATATGCTGGTTGCGCGGCTGAGCGCGGCCCTGAAATGAGAAGATCTCGATTAACTGGTAGGGACGCGGCGCTCCGGCGTCCACTCCGCGTGCGGGATGACACCACAGAAGAACGGCGACAGAGCGCCGTGGCTACAGGAAGAGCGCGCTGTAGCCGCCCCGCTCTGTCGGGGCGTCTTGAATCAAACGGCCGGAATGGACGCCGGAGCGCAGCATCCCTACCAATATAAGATTATGTGGGAAGTGATGTTTTGGCCGATCGTGGCCTGCGTTCTATTGCCGTGGCTGCTCGTCTATCTCGGTCTGCATGTGGTGCAACGCGGCATCATCTTCGTCGATATCGCCATGGCCCAGATGGCTTCGTTAGGCATCTGCGTGGCCTTGCTCTTTCACATCGATCTGCACAGTTGGGCGACGTTTGCCATCGCCTTGGGATTTACCCTGGCGGGTGCGGCCATCTTTTCGGTGACCGGAAAGCGCGACACTCAGGTTCCGCAGGAGGCAATCATCGGGATCGCCTACGTGGTGGCGGCGGCTGCCGCAGTCTTGCTCTTGAGCCGGGCCGCGGAAGGCGACGAAGAAATCAAACAGATGCTAGTGGGAAATATCCTGCTCGTATCGCCCTCAGATGTCTGGATCTGTTTCGCGGTATTCGTAGCCGTCGGACTTTTCCATTTTGCGCTGCGCCGCAATTTTCTTTTGGTCTCGTTCGAGCGGGCCCGCGCCTACGAAGCTGGATTGCGCGTGCGCTGGTGGGATTTTCTCTTCTACGCCTTGTTCGGGCTGGTCGTGACCATCTTCGTTCGGATCGCCGGTGTCCTGCTCGTCTTCAGTTATCTGATTGTGCCGGCGGTGTGCGGGATCACCCTGGCGCGCCGGATCGGGAATCGGCTCCTTGTTGGCTGGGTGATCGCGCTGGTCGGCGGCATCGGCGGTCTTTATGCCTCCTTCTGGTGGGATTTGCCGTCAGGCGCGGCCATCGTTTGCACTTTTGGCGCGTTGCTGGTGCTCACTTCAGTCGGAGGTCTACTGCGCGGACGTCCCTTGTCCGGGTAGCGCACGCGTCTCGCGTGCTGGTTTCGGCGTCCCGCCGAAACAATCTTTGCCGGAAAAGTCCGCGACGGCGAGACACCGTCGCCCGCACACGAGACGTGGGCGCTACCCGGAAATTCTTGTCGCACCGCCAGGGTGGGGATCACCTTTTTGCGGGCGACAAAGCGCGCGTTGTTTGTTTGAAAGATAACCTCCCGCTAGAGTTGCCCCGTGCATTCATTCCACTACCGCGACGGGACCCTTTACTGCGAGGAGGTGGATCTACGCGGTCCGGCGGAGGAGTTCGGCACTCCCCTCTATATATATAGTGAGGGAACAATCCTCGATCATTACGGCCGGCTCGACGCGGCTCTCTCGCCGATCGATCACGTGATCTGTTACGCCGTCAAAGCGAACTCGAATCGCGCCATCCTGAAATCGCTGGCCGCGGCCGGGGCCGGTTTCGACATTGTTTCCGGGGGCGAACTCTTTCGGGTGATCTCCGCGGGCGGCCAAGCGTCGAAGTGCACCTTCGCCGGGGTGGGAAAATCGCGGGAGGAAATCGAGTATGCGCTGGAGCAGGGTGTGCACAGTTTCAACGTCGAGAGCGAGGCGGAGCTGGAGTACATCGATCAGATTGCGGGCGCGAAAGAGATGCGCGCCCCCATTGCGTTGCGGGCCAACCCGGACGTCGATCCGCACACCCACGAGTACATCTCGACTGGGTCGCATGACAACAAATTCGGGATTGCGCTGGACCGGCTGGGGGCCACCTACGAAGCGGCCGCGAAGATGCGGAACATCGAGATTATCGGAGTGCAAATGCACATCGGCTCGCAAATCACCGAGGCGCGGCCCTTCGCGGAGGCCGTGCGCAAGGTGGCGCCCCTCGTGTGCGATTTGAAGGCGCGTTACGGCATTGAATTTTTCAGCATCGGCGGAGGGTTAGGCATTGTTTACGAAGCGTCGATTGAGAGTGGGAGCAGCGATTGGTGGAATTCGAGCACGGGCACGAGGGGACAGCAGCTCTCGATTCAGGAATACGTGGACGCGCTCTTGCAGCCGTTAGGCGAACTGCATTTGAAGATTCTGCTCGAGCCGGGACGATTGCTGGTGGGAAACGCCGGCATCCTCCTGACGCGAGCGCGCTACATCAAGACCACCGGCCAGAAGAAGTTTGCCATCGTCGACGCCGGCATGAACGACCTGATCCGGCCGGCTCTTTATCACAGTTACCATGAGATTGTGCCGGTGCACGAAGCGGGCGCGTCGGCGCGGTTGGGAAAGATCGACGTGGTCGGGCCGGTTTGTGAGAGCGGCGATTTTTTCGCGCAGGATCGCGAGATGCCGGAAGTGGGCCAGGGCGATCTACTGGCCATCATGAGCGCGGGCGCTTACGGGTTTGTCATGGCATCGAATTACAATTCCAGGCCGTTGCCGGCGGAGGTGCTGGTGCGAGGAGATCACTACGCTCTCATCCGTCGCAGACAGGAGGTCGAAGACATGGTTCGGGATGAGGTCAGTCCCGATTGGCACGGAGAAAAAAACAGACAGGATTAACTGGATTTACTGGATTGGATCAGCGGGAATTTCTCTGCTGCTTTTCCTTTAATCCTGAATAATCCTGTCCAAACTTCGTGTTCTCGACGCTTCGCCCCCTTGCAGAATGGCGGTTTCTGCATAATAAATGCTGCTGTCATCATTCCCATGCGCACCCCCCGTTTTTTCCTAGTTTGCCTCCTTTTCTGGGCCTTAGCCGCCCGGGCGCAGGCCGCTACTTCCAACAACAACGAGTGGATCCTGCTGGTGGGCGGCCCGTCCATGCATCAATGGGAGCAATACAAGGCCCAACCGCACGATCATTGGTGGGCTAACTTCGTGCACGCGGCCCGGTTACGGACCGACCAGCTCCGCCTCGAGCTGGGGCCCGACGCCAAGATCACCTGGCTGGTTTACAAGCAGGGCTACCTCGATCGGGCCACCCAGGAACACCAGGATTTGATCAGCCACATCGAGTCCGTGCGCGACAAGCTTAACCTGAATCTCGTCTGGTTTGGCCGCGGCCCCGAAGTGATTAATTATCTCAACACCGGCCAAAATCGGGAGCGGGTCAAGGTGGCGGGCTTCGAATATTTTGGTCACTCGAACAAGGCCTGTTTCATGTTCGATTACTCGAGCAACCTCGATAGCGCGTCGAAGTCGTGGCTGCACGAATCGGACCTGACCAAGATCGACCGGCGCATCTTTTCCCGCGGCGTCTATGCCAAGAGCTGGGGCTGCCACACGGGCGAAGAGATGTCCAAGAAATGGTATAGCGCTACCGGCACGCGCATGATCGGGGCGCTGGGCAAAACGCAGTTCATGATGGAAGAACTGCCCATTCTCACTTCCCAGAACGGCAAGTGGACGAACTGAGGGTTAGACAGGATTAACAGGATTATTCAGGATTAAAAAGTCGGCAGAGAAACACTTCCGATCCAATCCCGTAAATCCTGTCTATTTTTCCCCACGCATTTGAAGTTTGGTGTTTCTTTGGAGGTTTGATGTTGGGATTTGGTGCTTTCGGGGCGCAGCCACTCCGATTTAGCATCGGAAGCACGCGATGAAATTCGAACAGCTCTCCCGGCTTTATCACCAGCCGTTATTCGACCTGATGACGCAGAGCCGGGCTGTGCATCTGGAGCATTGGCGGGGGGAAGAGGTGCAGCGCTGCAGTTTGCTCAGCATCAAGACGGGCGGGTGCAGCGAAGATTGCGCTTATTGCGCGCAGAGCGCCCATTATTCCACCGGGCTGGAGCGGGAAGAATTGATGCCGGTGGACGCCATTCTGGACGCGGCCCGCCAGGCCCGAGCTCAGGGGGCTACCCGCTTTTGCATGGGCGCGGCCTGGCGCGGGGTGCGCGACGGCACGGAGAAATTCGAGCAGGTCCTCGAGACGGTGCGCGAGGTGAGCGAGCTGGGCATGGAAGTGTGCGTGACGCTCGGACAAATCGGGCCGGCCGAAGCGCGCAAACTGAAAGCGGCTGGCGTGACCGCCTATAATCACAACATCGACACGTCGCCCGAATTTTATCCCACGATCGTGAGCACGCACACGTTCGAGGATCGTCTCAACACCATCGCGGCCGTACAGGAGAGCGGGATGTCGGTTTGTTGCGGGGGAATTATCGGGATGGGCGAGACGGAAGAGGATCGTCTGCGCATGCTGGAAGTGTTGTGCAATCTCGATCCGCCGCCGGAAAGCGTGCCGATCAACTGTCTCATGGCCATGCCGGGAACGCCGCTGGCGGAACAGGCCGCGGTCGATGTGTTTCAACTCGTTAGGCTGATCGCGGTCACCCGGCTCGCTTTGCCCAAAGCCCGGGTGCGGCTGGCGGCGGGGCGAACCCGGCTTTCGCGCGAGGGCCAGGCCCTTTGCTTTTTCGCCGGGGCCAACTCGATTTTTTACGGAGACAAGCTGCTCACCGCCAAAAATCCGGCGGCCGATGCGGATGTGGCGCTGCTGCGCGAGCTGGGGTTGAATATTGAAGAACTGCCTCGCCCAAATTCCACAGAAGCGGCAGGGAACACGCTTTAATCCTGTCTGTCTTTTCAGATCTCGATCTTTTCTTAAGTCCTCGCACAAAGGTCACAAAGGGCACTACGGAAGGACTTAGACAGGATTTACGGGATTATTCAGGATTCAGAAACGGCAGGAGAGGAAGGTTCCGATCCAATCCAGTAAATCCTGTTAATCCTGTCTGTTTTCTCTTTCTTAAGAACATTCTGTCTAAGTCCTTCCTTGGTGTCCTCAGTGCGAGGCGCTCCGACTTTCGCATTGACCCGACGTCCGATTCCTTCTTAACTGTTTCCGATGAAAATCCTCCTGGCCTGTCTCATGTGCGTGGTCTTCACCGCCACCCAATCTTTCGCAATCGACGGCGGGCCGTGGGGAGGCAATGGGACCCGGGTGGCTGTCACTGGAACCTATGCTGGCGTGCTCGTACCGCTGCCCGTAACGATCGCTCCGGGAATCACCTTGACCGACAATTCGCTCGCCCTTTTCACCATGAAAATCCCGACGACCGGACTGGCCTCCGGAACCACGGCGGTCTTTCGCAACGGTTTCTTTTATACAGGAACCATTCAGGGCTCCGCGGATCCTGATTCAGCGAAACTGACTGGGATTGTCGCCTCGGAATTCTCCCAAGATAGGCAGTCGGGAACGACCACGATCACCGAGCACTACGAAGGGAACGGCCAGTTTACTAATGCTAAAATCACCGCCGATGTGGGAACTAACAAGGTCGCGCTGGCTCGAATCAGAGGGAAGGCGTCCATCACTTATGCCCTTGGCGCTAACGCGACGGATGCGGCTAGAGGCGATAGCGGCGGGCCCATTGTGTATAAGATCCGCGGCTTTAAGCAGTCTCAGGCTTCGAACTAAGCCTTAGTCAGTTCCTCTGCGCAACCGAACTCATCCATCCGCAGCAGGGCGTCCCTTTCCCGCCTTCTCGCTCCTCGAGCTTTGCGTGGTCATTGTCATCATCGCGATCCTTGGGCTTCTGCTGCTCCCGGTCTTGTCGGCTATGCGGGCGCGGGCCCAGAGGATTCAATGCATGGCAAATCTGCGCAGCCTTTATGCGGCCGCAGAATTGTATGTCCAGCAAAACGGGAACTGGCCGCAGATTCCAATGGTCGACGATTCAGACGCGGCTGACTCGGTCTATGCCAGAAATTGGATCAATGCTCTGGCCCCATTTGGGCCGGCTCAAAAGACCTGGATTTGTCCCACCATTCAATCGTTGATGCAGAACCCGGATCTCTCCAAACCGGAGAACGTGCGGATCGACTACGTGGCCAGCAACTTCGATGATAAACCGATGACGCCCCATCAATGGCCGCGGCAACCCTGGTTCGCCGAAGCCGGGGATGTGCACGGGAACGGGAATCTGATCATTTTCACCGATGGCAGCATTAGCGATCTGGGCACGATCGCGGCAAAACCGACGCAGGCGCAATGACTTATGTGATTTGCCGCGGGCCGAATCGATAAGGTAATTCCTCCGGCGCTCCTAAACACGTTATTCACAAAACAAACTGTTGTATAACGAGTAGCGTTTTGACAGACTTCGCCCGACACTCATGAAACAAACAAGTCCAGCGGGCCTGCCCAAGCCCGACGGCATCTTCCCCCCTTCGAGATCAAAATGGCCTACCCAAGATCTACCCCGAATTTACCAAGCAATGGTGAGTCCGTCACACATAATCTGGCAGGTTAGGTCTATAATTATGCATACAAAAACGTTCCGTTTCATGGTGGCGATCTGCGCTGCCTGGGTTGCCCTCTCCGCGAACACGGAGGCGGCCTCGCTTGGCAAAAACCCAGCCGCGGGTCTTGTGCAAGGGCCGGACGGAGCGCTCTATGGCACTACTGCAAATGGAGGCACCAGCGATCTCGGTACCGTATTCAAGTTTGACCCGAGCCCGAACGGACTGGTTACAACGCTGATTAATTTCGCCGGAACCGCCGGCTCCAACCGCGGCGCCACGCCTCTAGCTCCACTTGTTTTCGGAAGCGACGGCAAATTGTATGGAACGACTTCCGAAGGCGGTGCCAACAATTTGGGTACAGTGTTCCGGCTAAGTATCAACGGTGTGCCGGAGATTCTGCACGACTTCGCCGGCGGTTCTCTTGATGGTGCACATCCGAAAGGCAAACTGATCCAGGCTGCTGACGGAAATTTCTATGGGATGACGGCTGACGGCGGCGGAAATCCCGGAAAAGGAACCATCTTTCGAATGACTCCTAACGGGACCACGATTGTTCTGTTCAGTTTTGACGGCACTAAAGGCGCATTCCCAACTGGCGGCCTTTTACAAGGACGTGATGGATTTTTCTACGGTGTCGCCTTTGCCGGCGGTGCGAACGGCCTGGGCACTATTTTTAGAGCGGATCCAATCGGCAACGTCACGCTCGTGTTCTCATTTACCGGAGGCGCCGACGGCAGCAATCCCCAGGGTGAACTGGTCGAGGATCCAACAACGACGAGGTTGCTTTACGGGACCGCATCAAACGGAGGCGGAAGTGGGTTTGGTACCGCTTACAAGATTGATGCGAGCGTTGTGCCAAACACGCCGACCGTGATGGTGTCGTTTACTGGGATCCTAGGAGCCAATCCAGGAGCTAATCCG
Source organism: Chthoniobacterales bacterium (assembly GCA_038203615.1). Lineage (GTDB taxonomy): Bacteria > Verrucomicrobiota > Verrucomicrobiia > Chthoniobacterales > UBA10450 > JBBRDU01. Next base: position 4,031 of record JBBRDU010000059.1, on the reverse strand, counting down.
CACGCGGGATTTGTGCTTGGGGCGGACCCCTTTCTCTACGGCACGACCTTCGCCGGTGGCGCCAATAATCTTGGGACCGCCTTTCAGTTGAATCGCTTGACTAATGCGTTTACGAGCTTCAATCCTTTCATGGGAACGAATGGCAGCGGTCCCGATGGCGCGCTTATCGTGAGCACCGTGAGCACAAACCCCGCGGATCCTGTGGGAACCCTTTTTGGTACAACCTTCTCCGGCGGCGGCGCGACGAGCGGAACGGTTTTCAAGATCACTCCTCCGAGCCTCGCTATCGGGCCGAAGGTTGATTTTGCTAATCCGAATCCACCCAGTGTCCCGGTAATCACAAGTGCGACCAGCGCCACGATCAATCCAAACACAAACTTCAGTTACCAAATCACCGCCACTGGCAGCCCGACCAGCTACAATGCTGTAGGTTTACCGAACAACCTATCCGTTAACACGAACACGGGTCTGATCTCCGGCACCGTCGCCGTCGCGGGAAATTACACTTTTACCATTAGCGCGACGAATGGTGGCGGCACGGGCACGGCAGGCTTCCAGTTGATTGTCCTTCCGTCTGCACCAGTAATCCTCAGTGCGACCAGCGCCACCGGGCAGGTGGGGATTGCCTTCAGTTATCAGATTATCGCCAGTAATAGCCCGACGAGCTTCAGTGCGACAGGCCTGCCTCTCAACCTATCGGTAAATACAAGCACGGGGGTTATCTCGGGCCAACCGCTCGTCCCGGGCACGTTCGACGTCATTTTGACGGCGGCGAACAACTCGGGCTCGGGAACCGCAACGCTTCACCTGACGATTTTGCAGAGCCCGCCCGTTATAACCAGTGTTACTTCTGCATCAGTCCAACGCGCGCCGGTGCCTTTCACTTATCAAATCACAGCAAACAACAATCCGAGCAGTTACGATGCGTTCGTTCTTCCGGCTGGCCTAACCATTAATCACACCACCGGAGTGATTAGTGGGGCGCCGCTTGTAGAGGGGACATACAACTTCACGATAGCGGCTTCAAACGCGAGCGGAACCGGCAGCGCCACTTTTAGGCTGACTGTTTTTCCGCCCGCACCGGTAATCAACAGCCCTTTGACTGCGAGCGGGATCGTCGGAAGCCAGTTCGCGTATCAAGTGACGACGGTAGAGCCTATCATTACACCCGTGGATCCTCTCAGTGGTCGTAACCCCGGATCTCCTTACATTGCGTTTGGTACGCCTCCGGGATTGTCCTTCGACCTCAATTCCGGGATCATGTCGGGCGTTCCGACGATATCGGGCACATACAGGGTCGTTTTTGAAGCGGGCAGTACGGGTGGTATCGCAGCCGCGACTGTTACGATCACCATCGATCCAGCTCGGATTACGAGCCCGTTGACGGCGACAGGCACCGTAGGTCAAGTCTTCCTTTACCAGATCACTTCAAGCTATAACGGCTTTTTGGTGACCTTTACGGCGTCAAATCTGCCTCCCGGGTTAACCGTCGATGCGAACACCGGCGTGATTTCGGGTGTGCCAACTGTTCAGGGAACCTTCTCTGTTCCGATCAGCGCAAGCTCGACGTCCGCGCTCAATGGCTTCCCGCCAGTCTCGGCAGTTCTCCAGATCACGATATTTCCTGCCGGTGGAGGCGGAGGGCTGGCGCCTCCTCCTCCGCTTATTACGCCCGGCACCGGAACCTATAAAAAGCAGGTAAGTATTACCATGTCATCGGGAGGAGTCACCGGCGCAACGATCTATTACACAGTGAACGGATCTGATCCGACTATTAATTCGTTCAAATACGGTGGGCAAACAATCACCATTAAGGGAGCCAGTGTGGTGACGCTCAAAGCGATCAACGTCGTCAGCGGCGTGTCAAGCAGCATCGCGACTGCCACTTTTACGGTTAAGAAAAAGTAGCCGCCACATTCCTGATTAGAGGCCGGTGCCCCGGATGGCGAAGCTTATGGTGCTGCGGGTTCAGCCAGGACGCATCTGCTTCGATGCAATCGGCCAAGTTATGCCGTGATTCAGAACGCCTACCTAGTTTAAGCAGGCGAGTTTGGCAGACTGACAGATTGCCCTCGGTTAAAAGTGGCTTTCGGCTCGGGAAGACGCGGAGACTACTGCTCGAATATTCTTGTTATGTGAAGACTCAGCGTTCCATTGTTAGGCTAATTGATGAAGCGCCTGTTTGTCCTGTTTTTCTTACCAATTGGGCTTCTTAGGTCCGATCTCATTGCTCAGCCTGAGGCGGCAGGTTTATTGATTTACCAGGAACCCGGCACGTCCTCGGCGGAAGCTATCGACTACCGCTCCTTCCATCGCGATAATCCTCTCTACTCGAGCGTCACTCCAACCAGCGGGCAGCGCAGACAAGTCAAGACCGGCGGAGTCATCGATGCTTTCGATTATCCACCCGTCACCTTCGACGTCTCGTTTCCTTATACCGCGCGCGCTATCTTGGCCAAACTCCAGGCGCGCGCTAAGCAAATGCCAGCTGTCCGGCCTCAACTTGAGGCGGCGGTCGGGAAGTGGCAGCGGGCCCTGAGCGTTTACGAGCAAACCGATCAATCAGGCCTCTCTGCTCAGGAAAAGGTCTCGCTCCCTGTTTTCGCGATCAATGGACAGCAATACACCCACGCCAGATTGACGGCTGCGACCTATGAATCCGCTGCGATCGCGCATGACCTCGGCGTAGCCCGAATTCCGATCCGTCAGCTCGATACCTCTCAGATTCTCCGCCTGAACAGCACCTCCAAAACAATCCAGCTCGGGACCAGCGTGCTTTACGACAAGGTGCCAGAAGCCGATGCCAAGGTGAGTTCATTTACCGGCAGGCTCAGAAACATCGGGATGGGGCTTCTGGAGTTTGCTCAGCGGCAGACTGGAATTCGAGCCGATTTGATGAGTATTTGGCTGCTGTTTCTAATCCTTCCGGCGCTCGTGGTGATTCTTGCCACAATGAATCTAGTTCAGGGACACAAATTAAAGAAGGCGGATCCCTCTAAGAAAAATTTGAGACGCTAGAATGTTCTATGAGGCTTCTCGTTGAAATTTTTCTGGCAGGTCTCCTCTTGGCCTTGGCTTGGGACAAGCCTTACAACCGATGGTTTGGAGCCGAGGCTCCTCAGCCAAAAGTCACCCGCGCCGTGGCGGCCCCCGCGCCAGTCCCAGCGGCTGCAAGATCTTGGATCTATGATGTCAGTCGTAAAACCAGTTTGGATCGACCAGCTTATCAGTCGCACGACCAAGCAACTGATCTTCTGAGGAAGAAACCTTAAAGCAGATGCGATTTCTCTGTGAAATTTGCGTAGCGGGACTCTTGATTGTGTTGGGCTGGGCAAAGCCGTTTAAAGAACGCTTCTTCAGACCAGAACCGGAGAAGCCAGCAGTGGCGGCCAGCCCTCGGTTGACACAGCCATCTGCTGCAAGCGGCGATTGGATGTGGAAGACGGATCGCCGAACATCTTTGGATAGGCCAGCCTATCAACAAACCTATGGTGTGAGTAGCGCTCCTTCCTATTACGAAGCGGGTAGCTATTTCTTCCCGGCGATTCAAACCGATAAGACGGGACGCAAATACTGGGTAGATAGCGACGGAAATACGCATTACCTCCCGTAGACCTGCGAAGCGATCAACTTGTCATTTTCGCGCACAAGGTGGTTTTCGCGTCCAGGCGATTGAGGTCAATCGCCCCTACCTTTTGGGAGAGAGCGATCGGAAGAGAATGCGTTCTCTTTCCACGGTCGCGCCGCGGCTGAGAAAGAAATCGCGGAGCTCGTCCGTGTAGTAGCAGCCGCCTTGTCCGGGGTTGAGCCCGATGAAGATGTGGCCGCCCGTTTTGAGATGACTCTTCAGATCGTTCAAAAAGAATTCCCATTCGGGCGGGCCCCAGAGCGTCTTGTCGGGTTTGCGATTGAATCCGGTGGAGAAGGCCGTGATCCAATCAAATTTTCGGCCGAGCTCGGGGAGCGGCTCGAAGGCTTTGATTTGCCAGATGCGGCGTTCGACTTGGAAGAGATCGATCAGCTCGGTGTAG
>JBBRDU010000058.1:0-18057 GCA_038203615.1 Chthoniobacterales bacterium | reverse complement strand
CTGGTCTTGCAACTCGGACTGGGCCTGGTCGTTTTTCACGCCAACTGGCATCGCCGCTCGAATCAAGGTTTTTTGCTGCTGTCCTTCGTCACAGCCGGTTGGCTGGCCAGCTTATATTATGCAGTCGGGGCCCGCGATGCGCTGACGGCGGCCGTTTCGATTCGAGCGGCCTCGGCCGCGGGCGTCTTCGCCCTGGTTGCCTTCAACCTACTCCGCGTGAGCATCGTGAAGAGCAGCGAGAGTTGGGGCAAAATTCTGGGCCACTCCAAGATGTGGCTAGTCAGCGGGGTCGTGCTGGCCGTTTTCTGCCAAACGAAGCTCTTCCTGAAGGCCGCCCAGTTTTCCCATTACGCCGGTTCGATGGTGCCGTCGCCCATCTATTGGGTGCCCGGGCAAATTTTCTATTTTTCGTGCCTCGCTGCCATGGGGGGAACGGTCATCTTCAAGTACGCCCGCGACGTGAATCGAGCGAGCGGAAGCGAGCGACTCGAACTGACCTTCATTCTGATCGCAGCTGGTGTAACGGTGGGAACCATCGTCTTGGCCAGCAGCCTTGCTCTCTTTATTGATCCGTCGCGCGTGGTTTGGTTCGCGCCTTTTCGCGTCGTTCTTTTCAGTCTGATTATCGGATACGGAATTGCCACGCGCAGGATCATGGAAGTCGGGCTGCTCCTGCGCCGCTTCATTTCCTATACGCTCCTCACTTTATATCTTCTTGCTCTCTACGCGCTGGTCTGGTGGCTCGTCAGCCAGGTCCTCGGAACCGCCCAGATCAACTCGGCCAGCTCCATTGCCCACATCGCCGCCGGCGTGGTCATCGCTTTTGCCATGGCGCCGGCCCGGGGCGTTTCGCGAAGCCTGGCGGAACGCCTCTTTATTAGTACGCAGCGGCTCGACTTCCGCGCCACCGTCAGCGAGGCCACCGAAATCCTGTCGTCGATTACGACCCTGCAGGATTTATTGCAACGCTTCGGGGGAACGATCGCTAAGGCGCTCGGCGCCGAACGAGCCGTGATTCTTCTGCAGGAACGTGACGTTTATGCGACGAAATTCGCCTTCTCCCGCTCGGCTAAAGCGGAAGCCGATTGTGAGTTGCCGTTGGCCGGCCCGATTGCCACCTACTTGAAGACGCATCGGGAACCGGTTGTCCTGGATGAACTTTATCGGATTCGCCAGACGCCGGAAGTGCTCCAGCTATCGCAAAGAATGGGCGAGCTGAACATCGCCGTGGCCATGGGCATTTTTTCGCGGGAGCACCTGGCGGGCGTGATGCTGCTGGGTCCGAGAGTCTCGGGGCGCATTTACGGCAGCGTGGAGCAAAACGCTCTGCAGGTCTTGTGCAGCCAACTGGCCGTAGCCATCGATAACGCGCAACTCTTCACCGAGGTCCAAAACGCCAGGATCTATAATGAAACGCTCCTGCAAAACCTGACCACGGGCGTGATCGCGGCCGGGGGGGACGAGCGGGTCACCGTCTTTAACAAGGAAGCCGGCCAGATTACGGGCATCGAGTCGACCGCGATCCTCGATCGTTCGATCAACGAGCTGCCGGCGCCGGTAGAGGACGCTTTGCGGGAAACCTTGCGTACGGGGGCAGGCCAGAACAGCGAACATACCCTGCACCCCGGCCCCGACGGGATCGCCGTGCGCTTGAGCACCTCGATTTTTCACGGCCAGGGGCGGCAGGTCCTGGGTGCGCTCATGGTCTTGACCGACATCACGGCATTGAAGCGGCTGGAACTGCAGATTCGCCGAAGCGACCGGCTGGCCAGCCTTGGCACCCTCTCCGCCGGGATGGCGCACGAGATCAAAAACCCGCTCGTCTCCATCAAGACTTTCGCCCAGCTCCTGCCTGAGCGGTACCACGATTCCGAGTTCCGCGACACTTTTTCCAACCTGATCGGGCATGAGATCGACCGGATCGATTCCCTGGTCAATCAGCTGCTGCGGTTCGCTCGCCCGGCCAAGCCGCACCTGCAGCCGATGCATGTGCACGAGATCCTGGAGAAGTCACTTCTCCTCGTAGGCCACCGTCTTTATCAGAAAGACATCAAATTAACTCGTTTTTGGGAGGCAAATGTTGATACAATCCGCGCGGATTCAGACCAGCTCGAGCAAGTCTTTCTGAATTTCTTTATTAATGCCATGGACGCGATGAAAAGCGGAGGGGAACTCCTCATCAGCACTGAGATCCTCGCCGGAGAACAGTGGCTCTCGCCTTTGACCCACACCAATGGCGAGGCGCACGAAATTCTTCGGATCACCATCCGGGACAGTGGCGAAGGAATCCGCGGTGAAGATCTGGCCCACGTGTTCGACCCTTTTTTCACAACCAAGGACTACGGCACCGGGCTGGGACTCTCGGTCGTGCACGGCATCATCCAGGAGCATGGTGGTCAGATTGAAGTGGAGAGTGAGTTGAAAAAGGGAACCGCTTTCCACATCCTGCTCCCGCTCGTTCGCTTCGATAGCGAGGTGGCCGCCGCATGATGGTTTCTCCAGTCTGTGTCTTATATAGTCAGGACCCTGAGCTCGTTCGGCGAGTCAAGGCGTTCGTCCGCACGCTCGCTGAGATCCGGCATGTGCAGGACCCGAGTCGGCTTGACGCCGTCGTCCAGCAGTCCAGCCCCGCCCTTCTCCTGCTGGACCTGCGCGCCCGGGAAGGGCGCGATCTGCTCGAGCAAATCCAGAAAGCCTGGCCGGATATTCTGATCATCGCGCTGGGCACCCTGCGCTCGGAACCGTTCCGCGATGCCGAACAATCCGGCATCTACGCGGCGGAGGATCTTCAGCTCGACCGCCGGCGATTTCAGGCGCTGGTCGGAAGGGCCTTTGATCATTTGCGGGTGCGACAGGAGAATCGCGACCTGCGCGAGGAATCCGCCTTCCAGGCCGCGCCTGCCTCGGCGCGCCGTCTCGAGCCGCCGGCCGAATCCTCCCCTGCCACCTCCTCCCCCATGCTTCGTTTCCCTCGCGTTTTTCGCCGCTTCGAGAATGTCGACGCGCTGCTCGCCAGCATCGTCGAAAATGTGGCGGATGCCGCCGGCGTGTCGCGCCTTGGCATCTTTTCGAGGAACGGCGGGGCCGATCGTTACCGGCTCCGCGCGGGAATGCATTGCCTGCCCGAGACGCAGGAGCTCGAATTCGCGGAGCGCGATCCCCTCGTCCGCTGGTTTGAATTGCACGCCCATTTGGTCAGCCGGTCGCACCTTCCGCAAATCGACGACCGCTCGGAGCGCGCCATTTTGCGCCGCGCTCTGGACACGTTTGGCGCCGAAGCCATAGTCCCCCTGCACGCGCGCGGTCGGATTATGGGGTGGTTGTTTTTCGGGCATCGCCTGACTGGTCTGCGCTTCGAAAACCGCGATCTGGAAGGGCTGATGGTTTTAGCCGAGCACGTCTCGACCGTACTCGAGAACGCCTTGCTCAACGAGGAAGTCATATTGCAAAAGACCCTGGCTGAAACCTTGCTCAAATCGATTCCGCCGGGAGTCGTGGCGACCGACGAAACCGGGGTCATTCGCTGGTTTAATCCCACCGCCGAACAGATGCTCGGAATTTCCCGGGACGAAGCCTTGAACCAGACGGTGGAATTACTGGGCGGCACGCTGGCCGGCTTTTTACGCGAGACGCTCGACACCCCGGCAAATCTGGCGGCGCGCCGGTGGATCGACCGCAAGACGCATCGCTCGCTCGTCATCGAGACACGCCGGCTAACCAATCATCAAACGCAGCTCGGCGCGGTCGCGGTCATCCACGATCTGACGGCCGAGCATGCCCTTCAGGAGAAACAAGACCTGGTGGACCGGGCCGCTTTCTGGACGGACCTCGCCGCCAGCATGTCTCATGAGATCCGTAATCCATTGGTCGCCATCAAAACTTTTGCGCAATTACTGCCGGAACGTTTCGAGGACGCTGATTTCCGCCAGGATTTCAACGAAATCGTGGTGAAAGAGATCGACCGGCTCGACGGCATCATTTCGCAAATTAACCGTTTCGCCCATCCCCCGGAGCTGGCCATGAAACCGATCGATGTGCGCGCGCCCGTCCGGAAAGCGCTCGAGATGGCGCGGGAACGCTTCACGCGAAATGCAGAGATGAAAGTAGAGACCTCGCTGGCCAATGATTTACCGAAGGTTTTAGGCGATGAAGCGGCTCTGGCCGAAGCCTTCGCCCATCTTGTGTCCAACGCAGCCGAAGCGACTTCCGAGCAGGATCAACCGCGCATTACCTTGTCCGCCAAAGCCGTCCATGAAGGAGACCATGGCAGCGGCGTGGTCGTCACCATCCGCGATAACGGAATCGGCATTGCGCCCGAGCTGAAAGACAAGATTTTCTCGCCTTTTTGCACAACCAAGGCGCGCGGCATGGGACTCGGTCTGTCCATTGTTAAAAGAACCATCTTTGATCACAACGGTCGCGTGGAAATCGACTCCAGCGCGAAGGGGACCCTCGTGAGCGTGACGCTGCCTGCCAGCTTGAACGGTCATTAGGCGAATTTTCGAGTTGCGCATTTCGGCGCTCGCTTTGACTCTGGTTGGGTAATCGCAACGCCAGGGCCACCCGGTCGGGCCCGCGGTCGTCGCAACCGTTCATCCGTCATCACTATGATCGTAACCACCGCTCAACTCTACCAAGTCGCCTACGGCAAGTTCGCGGTCGGCGCCTATAACATCAATAACATGGAGCAACTGCTCGGCCTGTTCCGCGGCAACGTGCAGAGCAAGGCCCCCTTCATTATCCAGCTTTCCAAGGGAGCGCGCAGTTATGCCAACAAGCGCATGCTCGAGTCCATGATCCGGACCGCCAAAGAAATTTTCCCGGAAGCCATTTTCGCCGTGCATCTCGATCATGGCGACGAAGAAACTTGTTACGATTGCATCGACTCCGGTTTTTACAGCTCCGTCATGATTGACGCCAGCCACGAGTCGTTCGACAAAAATATCGAGATCAGTAAACGGGTGGTCGATCGCGCCCACGCCAAAGGCATCAGCGTCGAGGCTGAGCTCGGGCAGCTCGGAGGAGTGGAAGAGGACATTAAAGTGGACGAGGGCCACGCCTCTCTCACAAATCCTAAAGAAGCGGTCGAGTTCGTGAAGCGGACCGGCTGCGACTCACTCGCGGCTGCGATCGGCACAAGTCACGGCGCTTATAAGTTCAAGGGTCAGCAAAGCCTTCACTTTGAGGTCATCGAAGAAATCAAGAAGTTGATCCCGGGGATGCCGATCGTGATGCACGGGAGCTCGAGTGTTCAGGTGGAAGAAGTGCGACGCATCAATGCCGCCGGTGGCAAGCTCGATCCCTCCGCGCGCGGCGTGAACGAAGAGGAATATCTCCCCGCCGCCCGGCTCGGCGTGACCAAGGTAAACATCGATACGGATGGACGGCTCGTCTGGACCCGGGTGCATCGCGAATTTTTCCGCGATCATCCCGAGCAGTTTGATTTCCGGCCGCCCGGAAAAATTTTCATGCAGGAATACGCCAATTTCATTGCGCATAAGAACGAGAAGCTCGGTTCGGCCGGTACGCTGGACGAAGTGCGGACCAGCCTGAAAACCTAACCGCACCTCTCCCTAATCAGCCCGTTTCAGCCTGTGGCCTTCACCTTGCAAGAACTCGCTACCCTCTGCGGCGGCCAATTAACCGGCGACCCCGCCCAACTCATCAGCGGGGCCGCTTCGCTCATGGAGGCGACGGCCGGAGAGATCGCATTTTTCGCGGATCCCCGTTATGTTCCCCTGCTCCGTAAAACACAGGCCTCCGCTGTGTTCGTCCCCGCCGATTTTTCCGAGGCGATCCCGGCCGCGCAAATTCGCGTGGCCAATCCCGCCAAAGCTTTCGAGCAGGTTGTCCTGAAGCTGGCCCCCGAGCCGGTCAAATTCGAGCCCGGGGCTCATGCCACCGCCCTCGTCCACCCCACGGCCAAATTGGGTTCCGGTGCCTCGCTCCAACCTTTCGTGATCGTCGAAGCGGGCGTGACCATCGGCGACCAGACCGCGATTGGCGCCGGATCCTACATCGGACGCGCTACCACCATCGGGCCGGGATGTTTGATCTATCCCAACGTGACCATTCGCGAGCGCTCCATCATCGGCGCGCGTGCGATCATTCACAGCGGCGCCGTCATCGGAGCCGATGGGTTCGGTTTCGAAATGGTGGAAGGCCGTTACACCAAGGTCCCGCAGATCGGGATCGTCCAGATTGATGATGACGTGGAAATCGGCGCGAACACGACCATCGACCGCGCTCGTTTTGGTCGCACCTGGATCCAACGCGGGGTCAAGATCGACAACCTGGTGCAGGTCGGCCATAACGTGGTTATTGGCGAGCACACCGTCATTGCGGCCCAGGCCGGGATAGCCGGCAGCGTGCGAATCGGGAAATACGTCATCATTGCCGGACAGGTGGGGCTGGTGGGTCACGTGGAAGTGAGCGATCGCGCCATCATCGGGGCGCAGACCGGGGTGACCAAGAGTATCGGGAGCGGTCCCTGGTTGCTTTCGCCCGCCGTCCCGATGGCCGAAGCAAAGCAGCAAATCGCCTGGATTCACCGGCTTGGGAAGCTTTTCGCACGGGTGAAAGCGATTGAGAAAAAGCTCGGCTCGTAGAGCGTCACCTTCGAGCGGGAGAGGCGCCGCGGCAGTCGGCGGTTCCGGGACTTTCGGCGCATTCCGGGAGGCGGAATGCGAGATCGGGGCGACCAAAGCGGTTGGCAAGGGAGTTGCTATAATATATCTGGAAATTATAGGACCAAATGAAGCTCCTCCATCGCGACTCTTCCCAGTTCCTCATCATCGATGACGACCCCGGCATCAGCCGGTTCCTCGTCACTTACCTCCGTCAAAAAGGACACACCTGCGAGTCGCTCACGGAAGGCTTTCAAACCGCCACCTGGCTGGCCCATCACGACTGCGAAGTCGTGATCGTCGATCTCAAAATGCCCAAGATCGATGGCATGTCTCTGATCTCTTTTATTCGCGAAATCAACTCGACCCTGCCCATCATCGTCTTCACCGGCATGGGCTACGATGAGGACCAGATGCACGCTGCCTTGCGCGCCGGCGCCAATGGCTACGTCAGCAAAAATCTCCCCATCGAGCAGCTTTACTCCGTGCTCGCGCGCGTCCTGGCCACCTGTCAGCAGCGCGCCCGCCGACAAGCCTCAGCCACCACGGCTGAGCCGGCTTTGGCCGGAGTGGCTTAACTCGCGCCTCAGACGCGTCCGCGCGTCCGCGCCTCTTTCAGCATTTCCCGCAGCAAGTCGGGCGAAATACATTCCGCGCCGCAGGCCGCCGCTGTCTCCTGCTCGAGATTGTCCGAGGTTGCAACGATGATGCGAAACCGTCCCCCATATTTACTGGCCAGCCTTTCCACGATCATGTCCGCCGTCTGCCCCCGGCGGGAGTAAAAAATCTGGATGTCGTGAGGATCCGCCGTGGCGCTGACGTGCGCGCCTTTGCCGTCAAACACAACGACCACATGAACTCCCGTCCAATCCTGGTAATCGCGCAGCCGTTTCGCTAATTCCTCCCGCGCCAGGGAGGTCCGCCGGTCGTGCAACTGGCGCAGTTCGGGCCACGCAAAGATAATGCTATGCCCATCAACGATCAGGTAGCTGCGACGCTGCGCCATCGACGGTCGCCTCCGCGGAGGGCAAGGCCGGGCCCGCTATTCTGCGGCTGGAGCGGCCTGCTTCTTGGACTTTGTTTTGGGGGTCCCCCGCCGCTTCACGCGCCGCGAAACCTTCTTCCGTTCCAAGTAGGCGAGACGCCGTTTTCGTTTGGACCTGACCCGATGTTGCTGACCCATGGCGGCTTCTATAGGTCGGAACCCGCCAACGCGCAACGGCAATTCCGGCCGAGAAAGAGACCTATCAAGCGCAAAAACCAAGTAAATCAGATTGCTATTCCGCCGCGTTCCCATGTACAACCCTCCCCGCATGCAGCTTTCACCTTCCGGAACCGGAATCGCCACCCCCAAGAACATCATCGGCGTATCCGTTGTGGTCCTGCTCGCCGCCGCTGTCTTCGGCGTCTTGAACGGCCAAAAGTTGAAGACCATTCGCGTTGTGGCGGCCAACGCCGAGGCCGCGCGGGACGCCGTCGAGAAACGACGTCTCGCCGAGCAAAAGGATATCAAGGCGCGGGAAGCGGTCGCGGAACAGGCCAAGACCCGGGCGGCTGAGGCGGAAACCGTGGCTGCCAAAGTGCAGGCGGACCTGGCGCAAATGCAAACGGAGAAAGCCGATCTGCAGACGAAGTTGCAGGCCAACCAGGCCGAAGTCGCTTCCCTCCAGCGCCGGATCGAGGAAGCCGGCGGCAAATCGGCCGACAATCCCGGGGCACCGTCCTCCAACGAAATGCAGGCGCAGCTGGATGAAGCACGCAAACAACTCGAGAACGCGGAGCGGGAAAATGCCTTTTTGTCGGACAAAATCAAGATGGCACAGGAACGGACAAACCAGATCGAGCAGGAAAGAAAACGCCGTCAGACCGCCGCCGGGCGCGCCGGAGTTCGGGGGACGATCCTGGCGGTGAACCAGGCCTACAATTTCGTGGTGCTGAACCTGGGCGGCCGGCAGGGAGTGGAACCGAACGCGGAAATGCTGGTGCTGCGCGATGGCATCCTCATTGGAAAAATCAGGGTCACCTCAGTTGAACCCTCCACCGCCATCGGCGATATTATCTCCAGCAGCCTGGAACGTGGTGTTCAGGTTCAACCAGGTGATATTGTAGTTTATGCGGGATCAACTTCCTAAGTTTCGGCGGTTCGTTTTCACTTTCCTTCTGCTCGTCGGCGCGGCCTTGTTCGTTTCATGCGCTCACGAAAAACCGGCGCTGGTGGACGATCCGGATACCAAGCACGAGGGCCAGATGCCTTGGAATAAGCAGGAGAAATGGGAGACGCAGGGCCAGATGTCGGGTATAACCGATCGTCGTTAGGCGGGACCGCCTAAATCCAAAATCCCGGCGGGATGATCCCGTCTTTCGGGACCACCACAATGCCGTCGCGGATGAAATAACCTTCGCCGTCGAAATCGGTCGGCTTTCCTTCCGGCGTGATGACGACGCCGTCCGCGATGCGCGCGTTTTTATCGATAATGGCGCGGTCGATCACGCAATTACGGCCAATCCCAATGGGCGGACGAGCGGGATCCGAGAGTTCGTCCTTCTCGATGTAATCCGCCCCCATGATGATGCTGTTCCGAATGGTCGCGCCACTTCGGATGATGCTTCGCACCCCGATGACACTGCGTTCCACGTGCGCGTCGGAGATAATGCAGCCATCGGAGATAATGGCCTGCCGCAGGGTCGCACCATTCACTTTACTGCCAGGGAGAAAACGCGGGTGCGTGTAAATGGGCGCCTCCGCCTCGAAGAAACTGTAGCCAGGCACAATGTCCGTCAGATCGAGATTTGCTTCGTAAAAGGCGCGGATCGTTCCGATATCTTCCCAATACCCTTTAAAGATATAGGCGCTGACATGCCGGTCTTTGATCGACTGCGGGATGATGTGCTTTCCGAAATCGACCAGATCGTTGGCCAGACATTCCACCAACACCTGCCGGCTGAAAACGTAGATTCCCATCGAAGCCTGGTAGAGTTCTTCCCCAGCCTCCAACCCGGTTGAGCCGAGCAGTTCCTCACTCATGCGCAGTTCGGGCAAAACACTTTCGTCTTTCGGCTTCTCCACGAACCGGGTGATGCGCCGGTCCGCCCCACTCTGCATGATGCCAAACTCCGCGACCCGGTTGCGGCCTACCGGCTTCGTCGCCAGCGTGATGTCCGCGCCGGAAGTAATGTGCTGATGCAGCAGGGTGCGCAGATCCATCCGATAAAGCTGATCGCCACTCAGGATGAGATAGTAATCATAGGGCCGCTCCAGGAAGTAGCGCATGTTCTGGCGGACGGCATCGGCTGTGCCCTGGTACCATTGCGATCCCTCGGGGGTTTGTTGCGCCGCCAGGATATCGACAAAGCTGCGCGAAAAATTGTCGAACTTGTAGCTCGCCTGGATATGGCGATGCAGCGACATGCTGTTGAATTGCGTCAGGATATAAATCGAGCGCAGTCCTGAGTTTAAACAGTTGCTGATCGGGATATCGACCAGCCGATACTTTCCACCGAGCGGCACCGCCGGCTTAGCCCGGTCTTTCGTTAGCGGAAACAAGCGGGTCCCGGCCCCACCCCCCATGATGATGGCGAGGGTCCGTTGAGTGGTGCCTGGTGGAAGCGCCGGATCTTTCATAACCGGGAAGAATTCATCAGGGATAGTTCGCGTCTCGTTGGGTTTCCCACTGTCACCATTCCAATAACCCAGCGACTGGCCCGTCGAGCAACCTTTTTGCATACTCCATTTTTTCGGGAATCGAAGCCGGCACAACGATCGGCCAAGCTTCGAGATGTCCTCGCCGGCAAGGCCGGTTGCTAGAAGGGCGCGCCAGCCTTAACGTTGCGCCCTTCAATATGTGCGGAATTGTCGGTTACGTCGGCCGGTCTGAAGCAGCGCCCATTCTTCTCGATGGTCTGCGGCGTCTCGAGTATCGCGGCTACGATTCGGCGGGTGTCGCCATCATCAACGGCGATCACATTCAAACCCGCAAGTGTGCCGGTCGCATCGGCGATCTGGCCAAGCTCATGTCCGAAAAACCGCCGACTGGTTCATACGGCATCAGCCACACCCGTTGGGCCACGCACGGGAAGGTGACGGATGAGAATGCTCATCCTCATTTTGACGCCAGCGGAAAAATCGCCCTCGTCCACAACGGCGTGATCGAAAACTATCACGCTTTGAAAGAGCAGCTGATTCAGGATGGCGACGATCATTTCACGACTGAAACGGATACCGAGGTCCTGGCCCATCTCATCGGCAATATTTACAAGCATCTGGACGGCGCAGATTCCAAGGTACGCCTGGTCAATGCCACCCGTGCCGCGCTCAAGCAGGTGATCGGCACCTATGGCATCGCCCTCGTGCACGCCGACATCCCAAACTTTATCGTGGGAGCGCGCCGCGGCAGTCCGCTCGTGCTCGGAGTGGGCAAGGACGAAAACTTCCTGGCCAGCGATGTCAGCGCGATCGTCGCCTACACGCGCGACGCCATTTACCTGAACGACTTCGATGTCGTGGCGCTGGAACCGGACAAGTTCGAGATCAGTTCGCTCGCCGGCGCAGACGTCAATTATCAGGTCAGTAAAGTTGAATTCAGCGCGGAAGACATCAAGAAGGGCGATTACCCGCACTACATGCTCAAGGAAATCTTTGAGCAGGCCGACTCCGTGCGCGACGCCATGCGCGGCCGGCTCAGTGCGGACGAATGCACGGCCAAGTTAGGCGGCCTCAATATGACTCCCGCGCAATTGCGCGAAGTGGGCCGAATCGTGCTCACCGGGTGCGGCACCGCCCTGCACGCCGCCATGGTCGGCGAATACCTCATTGAATATCTGGCCGGCATCCCGACCGAAGTCGAATTCGCCAGCGAGTTCCGCCATCGCAATACGCCGATGACCTCGGACACGCTCGTCTTCGCCATCAGCCAAAGCGGCGAAACCGCCGACACCCTGGGCGCTTTGCGCGAAAGCCGGCGTAAAGGTTTCCGGACCCTTGGAATCTGCAACAACGTGGCCAGTACCATCGCGCGCGAGAGTGACGGAGGCGTCTACATGCATGCCGGTCCCGAAATCGGCGTGGCTGCCACTAAATCTTTTACCTCACAACTCGTCATCCTATCTCTCCTCGGATTGCTCTTCGGACGAATGCGGCACCTCTCCACGGCGGAAGGCAGCCGGATGATCGAAGCGCTCGAAGCCCTCCCCGAACAGATCGAGGGCGTGCTCAAGCTGAGCGATCATATCAAGACGATCGCCAAAAAATACGCCGAATCGAATGGCATGCTTTTCTTCGGTCGGCAATTCAACTTCCCCATCGCCCTCGAGGCCGCGCTCAAGTTAAAAGAGATCACCTACCTCTTCGCGGAAGGTCATCCCAGCGCGGAATTGAAGCACGGCGTCATCGCGCTCGTCCGGCCCGATCTCCCTTCCGTCTTCATCGCCCCCGATGACGCCGTCTTCTCCAAGAACGTCAATAACATGGAGCAAATCAAGGCGCGCAAAGGTCCCATCATCGCCGTCACCAGCGGGAAAGGCACCAAGGCTCTCAAGGGAACCGCCAACGACGTCATCGAAATCCCAGCCGCGCACGATTGTGTTACGCCCATCCTTTCGGTCATTCCTCTTCAGCTGCTCGCTTACCATCTCGCGGTCGAGCTCGGCCGCGACGTGGACAAGCCGCGCAACCTGGCCAAGAGCGTGACCGTGGAATAGCGCCGGGTTGCGGGAGGCAAGCCTTGTTTTCCCTCGTCCATTAGCCTGCCTGGGCTTAATTCTGCCCGGAAGCCCTCGCCTCCGTTGACACCGGGGAGCCGGATTCGTACTTTATTGTTCTGGCTGAATCGCGGCGCATTCCTCTTACAAGTGCAACACAACGAAGATTACGTCCTCCGCGTTCTACAAGAGGTTGGACTGGTGACGCGCCCTCAGATTGACGGAGCGCGCAGCCGCCTCAATGGCACAAACAATGTCGTCGATATTCTGATCAAGGACGGTGTCATTTCCGAGTCCGACGTGTCGCGCACGCTCGCCGGCCAGGCTCATATGGATTGGATCGACTTCTCGTCCATGATTGTCGCGCCCGAGGTCATCAAGCAGATCCGGGCCGAAGATGCCCGCCGCTTTAAAGTCATCCCCGTCGGCTTCGGGGAAACCGGGTTGATTGTGGCGGTGAGCGATCCGCTCGATATCGACACGATTGACAGCCTTAGTTTTCTGCTCCAGCGCGAAATTGAACTGGTCTGTTCCAGTCCGGAAAAAATCCGCGAAGCGCTCATTAAATATTACGGCACAGCCGACGAAGCATCTGATGCTCTCCAGCGAAAGATCGGCGAAGAAGTCGATCTCGGCCTGGAACTGGCCGAGGGCGTGGAGGGCGCGGAGGGGGACGAAACCGACGCCCCCATCATCCGGATGGTTTCGATGCTCCTGATCGAGGCGCACCGGGCGGGCGCGAGCGATATCCATCTCGAGCCGCTCGACAAAAAGTTTCGTGTCCGCTTCCGTATCGACGGCGTCCTGCAGGAAATGCAGGCCCCGCCCAAGCGTTTGCAGTCCGCCATTATCAGCCGGATCAAGATCATGACCGGTTCGATGAGCATCGCGGAAAAGCGCCTGCCTCAGGACGGGCGCATCCAGGTTAAAATTAAGAAGAAACCGGTCGACCTGCGCGTCTCCACCATCCCGACGAATCACGGCGAGAGCGTGGTCATGCGCGTTCTGGATAAATCGAGTCTTATGCTCGGGCTCCCCGAGCTCGGTTTTCTCAGCGACGACCAGGAAACATTCGAGCGCCTCATCAAACTGCCGGATGGCATTCTTCTCGTCACCGGCCCAACCGGTTCCGGCAAGACCAGCACGCTTTACGCCTGCCTCAATTACATTAATAAACCCGATCGCAAGATCATCACGGTGGAGGAACCGGTCGAATACCAGATGAATGGGATCAATCAGGTGCAGGTCAACACCGACATAGGAATGACTTTCCCAGCAGCCCTGCGCTCCATCCTGCGCCAGGCGCCGAATATCATCATGATCGGTGAAATTCGCGATCTCGAAACCGCCAGCATCGCCACCAACGCCAGTCTGACGGGGCACCTCGTCTTCAGCACGCTCCATACGAATGATGCCCCCTCCGCCGTGGCGCGCCTGGTCGATATCGGGGTCCAGCCATTTCTGGTCGCTTCATCGATCCGCGCCATCATGGCTCAGCGACTCGTTAGGCGACTCTGCTCGCAATGCAAGCAGCCGGCCGATTTGAGCGAGACGGAAATGCGCGCCCTGCGCATCGAGCCCGGCCAACTGGGCGAAGCGCAGGTCATGAAACCGGTCGGGTGCGACCATTGCCGGCAGACCGGTTACAAGGGCCGTATGGGGATTTTTGAAATCTTTATCATCGATGATGAAGTTCGTCACATGATCAACAAGCGCGATTCCACCCTCCACCTGCGCCAGCGCGCGCGCGAACTGGGCATGCGCACCCTGCGCGAGGACGGTGTCCGCAAAGTTTTGGCCGGGCTCACGTCGGCCGAGGAAGTCATCTCCATTACCATCAGCGATGCCAGCTAAAATCCAAAGTGCCCCAGCGAGCAATCTGGGGAGCGCACGCGGCTCGCGTGCTGGCGATGGCGGCTCGCCCTCGCGAACTTTTTCTTTATCCCATATTTACAGCAATTTTTGCGTCAGTCCGAAGTTCGTTTCGGCGGGCCGCCGAAACCAGCAGGCGAGCCGCCTGCGCTCCCCAGAAACCACTGACGACCTCTCTCTATGAACGACAAACAGGTGGCTGAACTTTTCATCGAACAACACGTCTTGCAGCCCTCTCAGGCGGATGACGTCCTGAACGAGGCCAGCTTGAACGGCAAGACCATCGCCCAGGCCATGGTCGACAGCGGCTTCGTCGACGAACACAGTTTTTACCAGATCATCGCCGACGCCCTCGGCACCGAATACATCGATCTCAGCCAGCGCGAGATTCCGCCGGAAATCCTGAAAATGGTCCCCAGCGGGCTGGCCCGTCTCCATCGCGCCCTGCCCATCGCTCTGTCCGGCAGCACCATCCGGCTCGCCTTGGCCGACCCGCTCGACCCGCAGGCCGCCGAAGACCTCCGCTTTGCTCTCGGCAAGGATGTCGAAGTGGTGGTTGCGCCGACCGAGCAAATCGAGGATCGGATCAAGCAGTACTATGGCACCGAGACTGCCAGCATGGAGGATATCCTCAAGCAGCTTGGGGAAACCGGCGAGATGTTACAGCTACGCGGCGATGAAACCGCCGCCGGGGTCGAGGCCGAAGCCAACGCCACTCCCATCATCCGCTTTGTCGATTTGATCATGTATCAAGCCATCCAGGACCGGGCCAGCGACATTCATTTCGAGCCCTTCGAAAATGAATTCAAAATTCGCTACCGGGTGGACGGTGCTCTCTACGAAATGGCGCCGCCGCCGCGCCACCTCGCTCTGCCCGTTATTTCGCGCGTGAAAGTGATGGCCAATATGAACATCGCTGAGCGCCGCCTGCCCCAGGACGGGCGCATCCAAAAAAACATCGCCGGCCGTAGTGTCGATCTTCGCGTCTCCACCCTGCCCACCCAGTTTGGCGAAAGCGTCGTCCTGCGCGTGCTCGACCGCACCACCGTCAATCTCGACCTCGAGATGCTCGGCATGCCCGACTACATCCATTCCTACATCCTGGAGATTATCCAGCGGCCTAACGGAATTTTTATCGTGACGGGACCGACCGGATCTGGAAAAACGACCACCCTCTATTCCTGTCTGCGCAAAATTAACACGATCGACTCCAAGCTCCTCACCGCCGAGGAGCCGGTCGAATATGATCTTGAAGGCATCGTGCAGGTGCCGGTAAACGAAAATATCGGGCTGACCTTTGCCCGCGTCCTGCGCGCCTTTCTCCGCCAGGATCCTGATCGCATCATGGTCGGTGAAACGCGCGACCTGGAAACCGCCCAGATCGCCATCCAGGCGTCGCTCACGGGTCACCTCGTTTTCACGACCCTCCACACCAACGACGCCCCGGGGGCGGTCACGCGCCTGATCGACATGGGGGTTGAGCCTTTCCTGATTTCTTCCACCCTCGAGGCCGTCCTCGGTCAGCGTCTCTTGCGCAGCATCTGCGCGCATTGCAAAACCACCTACCAGCCGAACGACGCGCTCCTCGCGCAACTGGAGATTTCGCGCCGGGATATCGGCGCCAAGAAATTCTATTACGGAAAAGGTTGCGACGCCTGCAATCAAACCGGTTACAAGGGCCGAAAAGGCATCTACGAGCTCATGCAAATGAGCGATCCGGTGCGCGAATTGATCAATGAACGGGCCCCCACCGTGGTGCTCAAGCAAAAGGCCGTTGAGCTCGGCATGGTCACCCTGCGGCAGGACGGAATCCGCAGCATTTTTGCCGGGGACACCACCATCGAGGAGGTTTTGAAGTACACCTAGGCTCGACACTTTTGGCCGCGCCCGGTATTCTTTTCCCACTCACTTATGCCCCGCTTTAATTATATCGCCCTCGACGCCCGGGGACAGGAATCCACCGGCCTGATGGAAGCCGGTTCGCCTAACGAAGTGATCGGGCAATTACGCCAGGCCGGCTACTTCCCGACCAGCGTTTTCGAAGAAGGCAAAGGCGGTCGCGACGGCAAAGTGACCGCGACGGCCGCGGCCAAAGCGGTCCGCGCCCCCAGGACGCGAACGAAAAAGGGCTTCAGCTTTTTTCAGCGCAAGAAAATCAAGCCCAAGCTCCTCATGATTTTCACGCGGCAACTCGCTACTCTCATCGACTCGGGATTGCCTTTGCTGCGGAGCCTGACCGTTTTGTCAAAACAGGAGCGGGACGTCGTTCTGCGCACCACCATCAACAAGCTGTCCGATGGCGTGCAGGGAGGCGGCACCTTTTCCGATTCCCTCTCGCAGCATCCCGCCATCTTCAACGATCTCTACGTCAACATGGTCAAAGCGGGCGAGCTCGGCGGCGTGCTCGAGATCGTGCTCAGCCGTCTGGCTGAGTTTCAGGAAAAGGCGACCAAGATCAGGAACAAAGTCACCGCCGCCATGGTCTATCCCATCATCGTCATGATCATGGCCATTGCCATCATGGTCTTCCTGCTCGTCTTCATCGTCCCGAAGTTTGAGGCTATTTTTCACGATATGCTGGGCGATAAACCGCTCCCCGGAATTACGCTTTTTGTCATCGGCGTCAGCCGTTTCGTGCAGGACCATTACCTGGTCCTGCTCGGCACGGTCATCGCCGTCGTGGCCGGCTACCGGTTTGCCAATGGCACCAAGGGCGGCAAGGCGACCATCGACCGTTTCAAACTCTACATCCCGCTTTTCGGTGATCTGCTGCGCAAAACGGCCATCTCCAGATTCTCCCGTACCCTCGGCACCCTCGTCACCAGCGGTGTGCCGATCCTGCAAGCTCTCAATATTACGCGCGAGACCGCCGGAAACATGGTGATCGCAAACGCCATCTCGCAGGTGCACGACAGCGTCAAGGAAGGCGAGTCGATCGTGCAACCGTTGGAAGCGAGCGGCGCCTTCCCCCCTATGGTCATCAGCATGATCGACGTCGGCGAAGAGACCGGGCAATTGCCGGAGATGCTTTTAAAAGTGGCCGACGTTTACGACGACGAAGTCGATAACTCGGTCGCCGCCCTCACCTCCATGCTTGAGCCGATCATGATTGTCTTTCTGGCCCTGATCGTCGGAACCATCGTGATCGCCTTGTTCATGCCGCTCATCAGCATCATCAGCGGTCTCCAGCAGCAGACGTGAGGAATGACGAAATCAGAATGACGAATGACGAATTAATGACGATGCCTCCTTCGTCATTCGGCATTCGTCATTCGGCATTCGTCGCCAGCGGCGCGTTCACCATCCTGGAGCTGTTGGTGGTCATCTCCATTATCATCACCCTGGCGGCCCTGATCCTTGGCACCGTCGGCTACGTCCAAAAGAAAGGCGCCCGCTCCCGCGCCGAAGCCGAGATCGCCGCCCTCTCCGCCGCCCTCGAAAGCTACAAGGCCGATAATGGCGCTTATCCAACCGATGCCACCGCCACAGAACAGCTCGATCCCGCTAGCTCTCCTGACGTCGGCAAGTATCAAGCGTCCACTCTCTATTTGTACGAGCGACTCGCGGGAGTCACTAGCGGCAAACGTACTGAAACCCCAACTGCAAAATCGTATTTTGTATTTAAGCCCAATATGCTCTTGCCCCCCCCGCCTTCTACTGCAGATATAACCGCCATACGCGACCCTTTCGGAAATAGTTACGGTTATTCAACCATGAAGGCTTCGGATTCTACCAAAAATGGTTACAACCCAACTTTCGACCTGTGGAGTACTGCCGGAACGGGCAGCACGACGAGTCCGCCGGATCAGACCCAGTGGGTCAAAAACTGGTAGGGTTCCTTCTCTTCTGTAGCGGCGGGGGA
>JBBRDU010000057.1:0-18303 GCA_038203615.1 Chthoniobacterales bacterium | reverse complement strand
CATCATGAAGGAAAAGGAGTCGCCTGTTTGCAGCGGCTTTTCGAAACCGCGATAGGCCACGGCTTGCTCAAAGCCAGGGCCATTGGCGAAGAGGCCGAAGGCTTTGTCGTCTTTCGCGATCCCGTTGAGGTCCGGGTTGCTTTTGGTGTCGGCGATGAAGAATCCGGAGTGCCGATCATTGTCGTTGCCTTCGGTGGTGAGCGACCAGTTGCTGAAACCGCTGCCGCCGTTCTTGCTGTTGTCCCAGGAACCGCCGTAAGCGGATTGGCTGGCATCATCCTCGGCGATGACGGTGGATTCGGCGCTAAGGCTGGGCGTGACGGCGAGAGAAATGGCAATGGCGAAGAAGATCGGTTTCATAGGAATGAAGGGTTCACCGCCGATTTAGCGGATGACACAAATTAACAGAAAATGGGGAGCAATAAAGGTCTAGAACACTCATGATGAGCGCCCGATGGGCGCTATCGGCTAGCATCGCGCTCGGAGCTCGCGATCCACCTTCACGCATTTTCAAGGGCGCCAGCTGGTGGAACGACCGCTCCGAGGGCATTGGTAAAGCAAAAGCGGCGGAGCCGCTCGTAATGAGAGTCCTGCGGCCCTTAACCTTTGACCGCGCCGGAGCTGAGACCGGAAACGAGGTAGCGGCTCAGGACGAGGAAGAGGAGCACGACGGGAATCGAGACGATGAGTGCGCCCGCCGCGTAAAGGCCCCATTGCGTGCTCATGTTGCCCTGGAACATTTTCAGGCCGAGCGGCAGGGTAAAGATTTTGGTGTCCTGCAATATGAGCGCGGCCACCACGTACTCGTTCCAGGCGGTCATGAAGGAAAAGAGGGCGGTGATGACGAGAGCGGGGGCGGCCAGGGGGAGAACGACGATGTAAAACGATTGCCAGCGGGAACAGCCGTCGATGCCGGCGGCTTCCTCGAGGGAAAGAGGAATCGTGTCGTAGTAACCTTTTAACTGCCAGATACAAAAGGGCAGGGCGGTCGCGGCGTAGATGATAATGACGCCGAGATAAGAGTTGATCAGATGCAGTTTGATGAGGATGAGATAAAGCGGCAGCAGAAGCATGGTAGCTGGGAACATTTGCGTAACGAGCAGGCCATTGAGCATGGTGCTGCGGCCGATGAATTTGAAGCGGGACAAGGCGTAACCGGCGGTGGAAGCGAGCGCCACGCCGGTGAGCGTGACGGCCAGGGCGATCATGGCGGAATTGCCGATCCAGCGAAGGAACGGCGTCTCGGTCAGGAGAACGCGAAAGTTGGCCAGGGTGGCGCCCTTCGGGATGGGCGCCAGCGAAGTGGAGAGAAGCTGGTCGCTCGGCCGAAGCGCGATCGTGATGATCTGCGTGATCGGATAAAGCGCAAAGATGGCGAAGGCGATGAGCGCGAGATAACTCAGCGCCATGCGCGAAAATTCTGGTCGGGCAAAATCGGTTCGGCGCATTGCGCGGATCCTAAATGATCCTGGCCCCTCCGTCGACCCCGAAGCCGCCGGCGCAGATCCGGGTTTAGGAGCGGAGGCGCCGACGCAGTGTGACCAGCGCAATCGTGCCGCTGCTCAAGATACCAGCCAGCCACGTCCCGGGCTCCGGGACCGTGGAAAAGCTCGCAGTGCCGGCAGAATTGAACTCAGTGCCAAATCCCGCTGTATCGAGGAAATTTAACGAGATGGTGGTTCCATCTGCCGGCACGATCCATCCGGTATTGGAAAAATTCTCAACGGCGTCGGTGCGAAACTGACCGAAAGATGTCCCGAATCCCGGCGTGAGAGACCCGGTGGTCAAAGTTGGCCACCACCGAAGCATCAGTGGATCTCCAGCGGTGAGGGCGCCGGAAAGAGTGAACACAATCGGACCGCCAAAGCTGCCATTGCTGCCACAGGCGAAGCTGGCCAAAACGATATCGTCGGCAGAACCGCCCACAAAACTGCTGCCAGTCGGGGCCGTAAACACACTATCTGTCGTGCTTGCTACAAGTTGCAGCAAACTGCCCGCCGGGATGGGCGTGGTGCCGTTGCTCTGAAACAACTTATCGGCGCCCAAATTAATCGTGATCGTGCCAAACGCCGCCGTGGCGCTCAGCAATAATCCGGCAATGCCGAAAGTCAGCTTAAGATGGCGCAATGAAAGAAAATGTTCGGTTAGACTTTAACGCAGCGACGGAGAGCAGCGAATAAAGCGCCCCCACCGAAGATCGCCAGAGCGACGCTCGATGGTTCGGGGATGGCCGCTGTTACCAGCGACGCAGTGCCCGCGGAATTGGGCTCAGTCCCACCGCCTGCTATATCGAGGAAATTCAAGCTCACGGTGGAACCGTCTGCCGGCACGACCCAAGCGATGTTCGAGGCACTTTCGATATTGTCCGTGCGAAACTGGCCGAAGGATGTGCCCGCGCCAGGCGACGACGAAGATATCGTCAGGGTCGGAAACCAGCGAAGCATAATTTGGTCGCCCGCATTCAGATTTCCGGAAAGGCTAAAAACGATCGGGCCGCCAAAGCTACCATTACTTTGACAGGCGAAGCTGGCCAGAACGATATCGTCGGCAGATCCGCCCACGAAACTGCCCGCCGTGGGTAGGGTGAAAACATTATCGGTCGTACTGACGACCAACTGCAGCAATGAGCCCGTCGGAATTGGAGTCGTGCCGTTGCTTTGGAATAATTTATCAACGCCAAGATTGATCGTAATCGTGGCATGAGCACTGATCGAGGTAACGAGGAGTGCGAGAACGGCGAGACGTAGCTTCATATTTCAGCGGACTGATTCTGTTCGGTTGTGATTAATAGGTTGGGGCGTTTTGCCAGAATTGGGTGGTGCCATTGGTGGCACCTTTTCGGATGACGAAACCAACCCCGGCGGGGATGAGATCGGTTCCGAAATCTACCGTGGGGTCCTGGCCAAATTTCCGCCAGTGACTGTTGAGGTAATAGTAGGTGGCGCTGGCCGACTTATTGATGGCAGCGGCGGCGTTATCGAAAAGGAAGAGCTGATCGATTCGATTAAACTGGCTCGAACTGGAAGCAAAGGCGCCACTGGTGATGAGCCCGAGGTTATCGAGGCTCACTGGCACCGGTCGGGTGATACCAACGAAGTTGTCTTGTTGCGTAGAGCTGCTCGTGAACAGCGGGACAGTCTCTTTCTTCACGAGCACGCTGCCAAGTGTGGTAAGCGTCGTAGGCGTCGCGGTGTTTCTCAGAATAAAGTAGCCCGTGGTCGCGAGAATATCATCGCCATGGTCGTCGGTAGTCGGCTGACCGAACTTGCGCCAGGCGCCATTCAAAAAGAAATAGGTCGCCGAAGCCGACAGATTGATGCCGGGCCCCGCGAAATCAGGAATCAGAATCTGCGTAAGCCGATTGAACTGGCTCTGGGAAGGAACGAACGACACATTCTGGTCGCTGGCTGGGAAGACACTCGCCAGGGTGGCATAAGGGATGATCAGAACTTGCGTGGTCGACTGTATGCCGCTGATGTCGTCGCCATTGAGATTTAAGGTCAGGCTATTGGCGCCGTTGGCAGTGATCTGGTAACCTCTTCCCTCGTTGGGGTTGGTGGAGGCATGAGGCCCAACCAGCGCGTAATAAGTCTTTGGCTGCGTGCTTGCCGCATACACAAACTGGTTACTCGTCCAGCCGGGCGTGCCTGAAATGGTCAGGGTATTCCCAGCCACGGACGCAATAGCCCCCGTAAATTCGGGCGGGCGGGTAAATGAAACCGACAGATACGTGTCCGAGTTCGCTGGGCAGGCGGCGCTCGTAAACCCGACGGGGTCAGTGACGACGGATTGGGCGGAGAGGGAGGAAAGGCCAGCCAGAAGGGCGGCGAGACAGAACAATGAAATGGAGCGTCGCATGTGGGGGAACGGTCGGGCTGAGGGGGATGGTAGAAAATTCCGTAGGGAAGAGCAAGGGGAATTGCTGATTTTTATGGAAATTTTGCTGTTTATATAAGTGGGCATGGCGTGTTGGTTTTTTGGACGCCGCAAACTATCATGACGCCCGGGTGGCGCGAAGCGTAAATTTCAAGTTTTTTAGGTCGATTGTGCCCCCCGCCAACCCCGCTTGCTCCCCCTCTTCCGGGGGAGAGCGCACAGGGTTTTAGGTCCATGCAATTTACGGGTCAAGTGGCGCGGTCCAAAGCGGAAAAAGCAATCCTTTTCGCCCTTGGCCGTGACCGCCGACATCGGGTCGCCGACCCCTGTCCTCTGAGTGAAGATGGTGCTCGGGGGGGGACTTGAACCCCCATGCCTTGCGGCATACGCCCCTCAAACGTACGTGTCTGCCATTTCACCACCCGAGCTTCTGAAAGGGTGAATCGTGAGAAGTGAATGGTAGATAGAGCAAGAGGACCTGCAAGCGCTTTGTCTCGGTGGCGGAGCGAAACGGATCAGGAAACCAGGAAGCCATGAAAAAATTCAGAAGACTTGGATTCGTGGGTTTCCTGACCCAAGCAGGAAACAAATTAGGAAGGCAGGAAAGCAGGAAAAATCCGAGACTCAGATTCCTCTGTTCCTGCTTGCCTGATTCATTCCACTCAGTCCTGATCGCGAGGGACTGGAGGTTGAGTATGAATAGGAATAGGAAGCTGCGGGTGATGGCCTTCCGCGTGCTGAGCAAGTCCGTGAAATCCGCGTCACCTGCGGCTAAATTGCGAAAGCCGATTACGATTACGAGTACGAGTATGAGCACCCGCCTTCGCCAATGGCTACGGCGCGGCATGCGAGCACCGAATTAAGTATGGAAAAAGAGTGGATAAAAATCGATTTGCACATCCATACGGTGGATGACCCGAAGGATGTCATCGATTATTCGGCGCATCAGTTGCTGGAACGGGCGCGCCAGCTCGGGTTTGGCGTTCTCGCCATTACCTTGCATGACGCCGTCTTTGATCGGCCGGAAGTTTACGCGGACGCCGCGGCCATGGGCATCCTGTTGATCCCGGCTGCGGAGATGCGGATCGAGGGTGCCGACATTATTCTTCTTAATGTGACGGCAGCCGAAGCGGCGGAGCTGAAAACCTTTGCCGACGTCCGGGCCCTGCGGGCCCGGCGCGGACCATCCATCTTCACGATCGCGCCGCATCCATTCTACGTGCTGGGTGGATCGATCGGATCGCGCCTGCTGGCTGAGATCGACTGTTTTGACGCGATTGAGTTTTGTCATTTTCACAAGGGCCCTCTCAATCCGAACCGGCGGGCTGCCCGCGTGGCCAAACGTTTTGGCAAGCCGCTCATTGCCACGTCCGACGCGCACCGGCTCCCCGCTTTCGGTCGTCATTTCACGAGCGTGCCGCGCCCGGCTGAGCTTACGTGCGAGAGCGTCTTTGCCAGTTTGCGGGCCGGCCCTCTTCAACTAACAAGCCCGCCCTGCACCATGCAGGACCTGGTCAGCGCGATTTACTTTATCTTTCTTTCTCACCCCGCCCGGCTGCGCAGACACCGGTGCGGACACGGGATGGAAGAGGCAAACGGGGTTTCGGCCGATACGCGTCGGTCCCGCCACGGGACGAGCCCGTCCGACGGGCGGGCTTGAATTCGTCAGCTAAACATGACACACCTACAGGCGATGAGGATTCTGGCGTCTATTTTGTTGTTGCTGGCTATCGGCTTGACCGGGTGTAAGTCGACCTCTTCCAAGGCGGACAAGGAGAAGAAGGCTGCGCTCACCAAGAAGATCAAACCGAACCTGCGCGAAGACACAGACGTGGACTTTGAGGCGTTCGCGGGGCGCTTGAAAAAGGCGATCGCCGCGCATGACGTGAACACGTTGGCTGGCATGATGACGACCGACTTTGGTTACAGTTTGAAGCCGGAGAAATCGGGGGAAGGCGTCTTTAAATATTGGGACGATCAGAATCTGTGGCCGGAGCTGGAAGGCATTTTCACGGAAAAATTCGTGAAGAAAGGTGATTTTATGGTGTCGCCGCCGCAGTTTGCCGATGAGTCGCTGAACTACGATGGCTACCGGGCCGGGATCCGGCGCGTCAACGGCAGCTGGAAGTTCGCCTATTTCGTGAACGGGTAATTTCGAAAAGCTGAAAACTGAAATGCTGAAACGAGGCCGGTTTCTATCGCCTCTGAGTTGAGGGTTGGACGTTGAGCGTTGGACGTTTGCCGGTGCACATGGCGGAGAGATCAAGCGACCTGTCCGCTCTCGGTCTGCCCCACCGGCCGCCTTTTGTCTTTGTCCAGGAATTGATTACCTGCGATCCGGGCGTGGCGGCGGAGTGTGCTATGACTTTTGGGCCTAACGACCCGATGTTTGCCGGTCATTTTCCGGGGAATCCGCTGGTTCCCGGGGTGATTCTGACCGAGGCGCTGGCGCAGACGGCCGGGATCGCGGCGGCAGCCGGGGCGGGCCCGGAAGGAGCACGTCCCAGCTTTTTGCTCTCGGCCATTCGGCAGATGAAATTCTTCGCGGCCGTTCGTCCGGGCGAACGCATCATGCTGCGAGCCGAGCGGCTGGGTCAGGTGGACGATCTCCTGCAGTTTCGGGTGGAGGCGTTGGTGGGCGACCGACAAGTGGCCGCCGGGCAAATCGTGCTCAATGCGATTTCAGTGAGCGGTGGAGCCGATCAATAGTGAGCCGCTCTGCCGCTTCAAGATGAGCGGCCGCGCCGCTTATCCGCCGGGCGGAGTTTGTTCGATATCGTAAATCGCGCCCCAGTCTCCGGCCGCGATTGGTTTTAAAGCGCGCTCCCACGGCTTCGCGCTTTTGGGAGCGTCCGCTTTGTTTTCGTAGTTCTCTTTTTCCTCGCGTCCCCAAAAGATATAGCGCACCCCGAGATTCCGCGCCTGACGCGCCCAATCTCCCTGGCCCAGCATCAGGTCAGTGAGCCGGTTGTTGATATAGGAATAATCGCCGAAACCCTGGGTCCAGAGATGGCCCGCGTAACCGAGGACGACGTTTCTCCCGTTGAGCAAGAGAGGATGATTGTAAGTTGGGTAAGCGGCGAACCGTGCGTCCACCGGCAGGTTCCTGGTGGCCACGGCGACGGCGTCGATTTCGGCGCGGCTGGCAAAGCCGAAACCCGGACGGCCCACCGCCAGACCGCCGAAGAGCGTGATGAACCCGGATCCAAACAGGGCCAGGCAGAGCGCGATGCGGATCGGGAGGGATGCACCGCGGATGAACTGCGTCCAGAGGAAGGGCAAAATAATGAAGTAAGCCCAGATCATGACCTTAAGATTGTCCCATTCCCAAGGCGCGAGTTTGACGAGTAAAGCGATCACGATGATGGCCGCCGCCGGCAGGAGGAAGGCGATTTCTTCCGGGACGGCCTTTCCCTGGCTTAGATTATTTTTCCAGGCGTGCCAGCCGCAGAAGCCGAGCAGGGCGAGCGCGAGTGGAACAAAAATTCCGAAATTGTCCCACCAAAACTGAAGGAAGCCCGGGCGCCCGAACTCGCGGTCGCTCATGACCCAGCCGGGATGCCAGGCCACGATGGAGCCGGCGTGGAAATGATCGGTGATTAACCACATGAGGAAGGCGGCCGGGATGAGCGCCGCAGCGACCAGCGTAACGAGTTGGCCGCGCATGGGGGGATCTCCACCAACAAATAAAAATGCGAGGACGAGGGAGAGCGCGAGAAACGTGTGCACGTGAAAAAGCGGCAGGCACGCGTAGAGGGAAAGTTCCACCCAGAAAGGGAGCGGAGCGCGCTGCCGCCCGTTCCTGAAATAGCGTTCACGCCATTGCCAGAGGAGCAGCAGCCCGGCCGGAATGGCATAGAGCAATCCACGCTGGGTCACGAACATGGAGAGCGGCAGGCTCTTCCACGCGATCGATTTGTCGCCCTGATAATCGATCAGGCTCCCGCCGTTGAGAAACTGAAACCCGGCGATGCCGCCGTTGAACAGGAATCCGGCGATCGTGAAACTTCCGCCCCAACGGAACAAGGCGTAACAAGTCGCGGCCGAAGCGAGCAAACCCACCCAGACGAGGCCGCGGATCAGGTCGAAGTGGGCGAGGAGGAGAAGGCCGTTGAATAAATCGGCGCCGACGGGATAACGCAGGTTGCCGATCGGGTAGATCGGATTCTCCGGCCACAGCGGTGTCCCGTTGGCGAAGTCTTTGATGTAAGTGATGTGCAGGGCGAGATCGCCGAGGTTGTTAGGCGACTGGATCATCAACTGATCGCCATTGATGTAGAGCAACCAGCAGAAGCTGCGCACGGCGAACATGGTGAAGATTGCGACCATGATCCATAAGAAGACCCGCCCGTAACGCCCGCGCGGAAGAGGAGCGGCGGCGGCCGAACCGGCTGGCCCGTTCTCCGCTGGAAGAGGGCTGGTGGCTTCCGCGGTTACCGAATCGCCTGGATCGTATGTTCCGAGATAAGCCGCGACTCCCGCGATCAGGCCGATCATGAGCGAGATCCAGGCGGTGCCGGCGCCCAGCCCGCCGGCCAGTATGCCCAGGACGAGGGCGCAGACCGTCGCGAGATTAAAAAAAGTGAGACCGGCGGAAAGTCCTTTCATGGCCACCGCCTCTGCCTAACGAAGTCCTTTGCCCGTGAAGTCCGGGACCCGGCCCGGGAAAAAATCCTTGAAGCGGTTCGCCTCGAAGTAAGCCTTGGAAGTGTCCTGGTAGGGGCGAATGGTCAGCGGTTCCGTGTAGTACGATTTCTGCAATTTCGCTTCCACCTCTTTAATGTGATCGGCCTCGACGAGAAGGAAATCACCGTCGATCGGTGTGGGTAAAGTTTCGTGTTCGTAATAGCCGACGCGGGGGAAGTCGCCCAGGATCCACGGAAAAGGATAGGAACTGTTGCGGATGAGATGCCCGGTCATCTGGTAGAAGACAGGATCGCGCCTGACCAGGGCGAGGACGGGCCGGGTGAGTTTGAAGATGTCGTTGTAGGTCTGCACGTAGACGTAAGGCTCCGTATCGGTGGTGCATTGAAAATAATTCAGCCAGATGGCCCAGACCAGAGAGACGGCGACCGCGATGGATTGCACGGCGAGGAAAGCCCGCCGATCGCGCAGCGCCATGACGCAGATCGGAAACGCGCCGAGGAGCAGGAACGGCCAGGTAAACTCGTAATGCTTGGAGACAGCGTACCAGATGGCGAGGCCGGCCGCCCCGATTAACGCCCCAATTAAAATCTGCGCGTCTTTGGCCCGCAGGCGTAGCGGAGTGAGCGACGCACCCGCGCCAAAGACGAAGAGGAAGGGCCAGACAATGCTGACGATGCACCACGGCGTTTTGTATTTGACGATGCTGTAGGCAATCAGCGTCCCCACGCCGTAGATGGCGAGATAACGCAGGGAAATATTCTTGAGCTGCTGGCAGAACACGCAGGAGACGAGCCCGAGCAGAATAGGAAGCTCGTATCGACCGATCAGGCGGATCCAATAATCCGGCGGCTTTTCATGTCCATGTCCCTGCGTGCCCGTGGCGAACCACGCGCTGTAAGCCTGGTAAAGACCTTTCAGGCCGCTCCAGTGGAAAAAGGTACCGGAATAAAAGAAGATAATGAAGGCGGCGCCGGTGGCGATGACGGCGGCGAGATCGAACCAGTCCCAGCTTTGTGGGGCGCGCCGCGCATCCGGGGCGGGGGCGAGCCAGTTAGAAACGAAACAAACGCCGGCTGCCACCACCACGCAGCCGACATGAATGATGTACGTTTCCTTGGTCAGGATCATGCCGGCCAGGCCCAGGCCGGCGCACCAGAGGTAGCGCGGGGTCCCGAAGCGCCAGAGGCCGAGCAGCCCGAGAATGAAAAGCATGGAGAAGAAAACCAGCCAGACTTCGTGAATGGAGTAACGGCCGTAGAAGACGAACCCGGTTGAGACCGCCATGGCCAGAGCCGCCCAGCGCGCCACCGCTCGGCCGACGAGTGGCTCATATTTCATGGCCAACCAGACAGAGGCGATGCTCATGATCACGACCGGCAGGCGCAGGGCCCAGAGATTCCGGCCAAACAAGGTCTGCCAAATGAACAGGACGTAGAAATGGAGCGGCCCGTGGTAGTTGGTCGGGTCGTAGCGGTAATATCCGTTCTTGACCATCTGATCGACGAACCAGCCGTTAATTCCTTCGTCGAAATGGGGCGGCTTAATCCCGAGCAGGAAAAGGCGCAGGACGGCCGCCAGGGCCACGATCAGCCAGGGGGTCCAGTCGGTTCCGGCCAGGCGCGCTTTCCAGTTTTCCCATTGATCCCGGAGCGCCGGAAATTCCGCTAGCGCGCCTGCATTCGTCCTGCTATCTGGCGCTGTGCGTATTCTCGTAACCGGTGGCTGCGGATTCATCGGGAGCAACTTTATTCGCTACATTCTGCAATATTACAAGCCCGCCGCGGTCACTAATGTGGACGTGCTCACGTATGCCGGGAATCTGGCCAATTTAGACGGCGTGGTCGAGGAACATGGCGAGCGTTACGAATTTTTCAAAGCGGACATCGCCAATGCCGATCAGATGGACGCGGTCATGACCGAGCACCAGTTTTTTGCGATCGTCAATTTCGCGGCTGAATCGCACGTCGACCGCAGCATTAACTCGCCCCAGAACTTCATTCATACGAATGTGATCGGGACGAGCGTGCTGCTCGATTGCGCGCGCCGGCACGGGGTGCAGCGCTTCGTGCAAATCTCGACGGACGAGGTTTACGGCTCGCTCGGGCCCTCCGGAAAATTTACGGAACAATCGCCGCTCGACCCGAGCTCGCCTTATTCGGCCAGCAAGACCGGCGCGGATTTACTGGCCCTGGCCTGCCATAAAACGTTTGGACAAGAGGTGATCGTGACGCGGTGCTCGAACAACTACGGGCCGTATCAATTCCCGGAGAAACTGATCCCGCTCATGATCATCAAGGCGCTGCGGGGCGAACCCCTCCCGGTTTACGGCGACGGCCAGAACGTGCGCGACTGGATCCACGTGGAAGACCATTGCGCCGGCGTCGTGGCAGCATTGTTCGAAGGCAAGCCGGGCACGATCTACAATTTCGGCGGCGGCAATGAGATGGCGAACATCGACGTGGTGAAACTGATTCTTCGGCGATTGAACAAACCGGAGAATCTGATCGCTTATGTGACCGACCGGTTAGGCCACGACCGACGTTACGCCATCGATTCATCTTTCGCGGAGCGCGAACTGAAATGGAAACCGCAGCATCAATTTGAACAAGGTTTGGCCGGGACGATCGACTGGTATCTAAATAACGAGTCGTGGTGGCAACCGCTGCTCGAACGGGCCGGGCGTTATTGATCTGGGGAGCGCACGCGCCCTCGCGTGCTGCTTTCGGCGCCTCGCCGAAAGTTTCTTCAGACAATCTCTCTAAAATAGTTTTGCTGACTCGGGTCCTGCGGTTGAAGGAAAGTTCCCGATCGCGAGGGCGCGTGCGCTCCCCGGAATGCGCAGGTTGACATAGTGGTCACAATGTGACTATATTGTGGCCATGAAATCCGTAAGCGTAGCGCAGCTGAAAAGTAAGCTCAGTCAGTACCTCGCGGCTGTAAAAAATGGCAAGGAAATCATCGTTACTTCGCATCGACATTCGATCGCGCGGATCGTTCCGATGGAGAACGCAGCCCCGGAATTAAAAATCACTCCCGCCCGGAAACCCATTTCGTCCGTGAAAAATCTCAAAGGGGTCAAACTGAAAGTCGATCTCGTGGCTGAGCTCCTGAACGACCGACGACGGCGATGATGAACGTTTATCTGGATTCCTCTGTGGTGCTGCGAAGGCTGCAACAGGAAACTTCACCGCTGCCAAGGTGGGCAGAGTGGGAACATGCCTACACCAGTGTATTGCTGCGGGTAGAGGTCTTACGCTCGATCGATCGCAATCGGCTAAAAGGCGCGATCAGCGACAACGAGGTGGCGGAGCTGGTCACGAAAGCGCAGGCAATCTTTGACGTGGTTGAATTCGTCGCGCTGACCCCGTCAATTCTCGACCGAGCATCGCAGTCATTTTTGACGCCACTCGGGACGCTGGACGCTTTACACCTGGCTACGGCACTGCGCCTGGTGGAAGTTGGTCAAACCGATTTGACGTTTTTAACTCACGATGGCGAGCTGGCGCTGGCCGCGCGCAGCGTCAACTTCGCGGTTGAGGGAGCGTGAGCCGATCGGTTAGGCCACGACCGACGTTACGCTATTGATTCCTCCTTCGCCGAGCGCGAATTAAAATGGAAGCCGCAGCGGAAATGCGAACAAGGCCTGGCCAAGACCATCGATTGGTATCTGGCTAACGAGTCGTGGTGGCAGCCGCTGCTCGAGCGGGCGGGGAGATATTAAGTTTGAGCAGCCGCGCTGCTCCGACTTGGACGGCAGGCGGAGCGCCCGCCCTACAACGTCCTGATTCGCGCAAGACATTGCAGCCGTTGCAGGGCTCGCCGCGGCGAGCCGTTCTTATCCGGTGGGGCGACGCTCCGCGGAGCCGTCGATTTGTTTCTGCGCGACGGGCCTCGTCCCGATCCTGGCCAGATTGTGCTTGTTAGGCACGCTGTTTGTTGATAAGGGCAACGACAGCTACCTATGAGTTCCCCCATATTTTATTTTGTTATGGGAGCGGCCCGGAAAGTGACGCTCTTCTTGTTTTCCTCTGCGGTGCTGCTGGCGGGCGGCCTGGCCACGGTGCGCGGGCAATCCGCCCTGGATGGATTCGATCCGAACGCTAACGGCACGATTCGAGCGGTCGCTCTGCAGAAAGACGGCAAGATTCTGATCGGCGGCGATTTCACGGCGCTCGCGCCCAACGGGGGTCCGTCGGTTTCTCGCAGCCATATCGCGCGACTGAACGCGGACGGGACGCTCGATGCCACCTTTGATCCGCATGCCAATGCTACGGTCCGAACCATCGTGGTTCAGCCGGCGGACGGCAAGATTCTGATCGGCGGCGATTTTACCCTGGTCGGCGAAGTGCCGAGGTTTTTGCGGGGTCGCATTGCCCGGCTCGATCCCGCAACCGGATTGCCCGATTCCTTTGATCCGAGCGCGGATAATATAGTGCGCACCATCGCCTTGCAGGCGGATGGAAAGGTTTTGGCGGGTGGCGATTTCAGCACGGTCTCGCCCAATGGCGGAGCGACGATCGACCGGCCCCACCTGGTCCGGGTGAATCCGGACGGCGCGGCTGACACTTTCAACCCCAAGCCGGATAAAGTCGTCTTTTCCATCGTGTTGCAGACCGATGGCAAGGTTTTGGTGGGCGGTGATTTTGCGAGTATCGGCGGATCGGGCCGCAACCGCCTGGCGAGGTTAAGTTCGACCGGCGTGCTTGATTCGTTTAATCCGAACGCGAACGGCACGGTCGCCGCCATCGCCGTGCAAGCGGACGGGAACGTTCTGGTCGGCGGGGGTTTCACCACCATCGGCGCAGCGCAGCGCAACCGCGTCGCCCGGCTCGAGCCGGTGCTGGGCCGGGCTGACTCTTTCAACCCGAACGCGAACGCGCCGGTCCTGGCCATCCAGGTGCAAGCGGACGGGAATATTCTGGCGGGCGGTGATTTCACGATCATCGCCGGTGAGGGCCGCAGACATTTTATCCGGCTCGATCCGGCGACCGGCCAGGTAGATCCGAGTTTTGGCAAGCCGAACCCTAACAACTCTGTGTTGTCGATCGTGGTGCAGGAGGACGGCAAGATCTTGTTAGGCGGCGCGTTTAACGGAGCGAGCAGCATCGGCGGCCTGACGCGCAACTTTATCGCCCGGCTCGAGATCGATGGCCAGATGGATCGGACGCTCAATCTCTCGATCGTCGGCAACCCCAACGTCGGCACCGGTGTTTTTACCATCGCCGTTCAAACGGACGGCAAGATTCTCATCGGCGGTTTTTTTAGCACGGTTTTGGGCGTCCCGCGCAGCAACATTGCGCGATTGAACACGGACGGCACGCTTGACAACCTCTTCAACCCGAACGCGAACATAATTGGTGCTGTTCATTCAATCGCGGTGCAGGCGGACGGCAGGATCCTGGTGGGCGGCGGTTTCACGAGCATTGGCGGACAGCCGCGCAACCATATCGCCCGGCTCGATCCCACCACCGGCCTGGCAGATTCGTTTAACCCGAACGCGAACAATCAGGTCTTTGCCATCGCGGTGCAGGCGGATGGCAAAATTCTAGTGGGTGGCGCGTTTCAACAGGCGAACAGCATCGGTGCACAGAAGCGTAATTTCATCGCCAAACTCGATCCCATCTCCGGGGCCGCCGATGCATTCGACCCGAGTCCGAACGGTGGGGTCACCGCCATCGCGGTGCAGGCGGACAAAAGGATTCTTATCGGAGGCTGTTTTACGAGGCTTTTCCCTACCGCTACGGGCGGAGCGCAGTTTATCCGCCTCCACATGGCGCGGGTCGAGCCGAGGTTCGGTTTGGTTGATACGTTCCACCCGGATGCTGACGATTGTGTGAGTGCCATCGTTGTGCTGCCGGAGACCAAGCAGATTTTAGTGGGCGGCCAATTCTCGAACATCGGCGCATTTACGCGCCACCACATGGCCCGGCTGGAGCCGTCGGCCGGCTTGGCTGATCCGTCGTTCGATCCGAACGCCAGTTTTCTCGGCGGTAGCGGCATCGCTGTTGACGTTAGCTCAATAGTTTTGCAGGCGGACGGCAAGATTCTAGTGAGCGGCGTCTTCGACAGAATCGGCGGGCAGGCGCGTCACCAAATTGCCCGGCTCGAACCGTCGCTCGGCTCGGCCGATTCATTTGACCCGAACGCGATGGGAGCGCTCGTTATGTTTGCGCAGCCTGTCGTATTGGCGTTGCAGGCGGACGGCAAGGTCTTGGCGGGTGGCATTTTCACAAGCATTGGTGGACAGCCGCGCAACTGTTTCGCTCGCTTGACCAATGATACCGCTGCACGGCAGCAACTTATTGTCACGCCAACCACCGTGACTCTGACGCGCGAGGGCGCCAGTCCGCAATTCGCGCGCGTTACCTTTGAGATTTCGGACGATAACGTGACCTTCACTTTCCTGGGCGACGCCACACCAGCGGGCAGAAACTGGACCCTGACCGGTTTGACTTTGCCATCCGAAAAGAAATTCTTCATCCGGGCCCGCGGTTTTTATCGCAGCGGCGACAACAACGGCTCGGAAAGCATTCTGGGAACAAGGCAGAACACGTTCTTTCCCGGGAGCTTCGTGATCGGAGATCGCAATGCGGTCGTGGGCCAGCGCGTGGTTTTCTGGGGTGCCCAATGGACGAAATCGAATTCGTTGAGCGGCGGTCCTGCGCCCGCGAGTTTCAAAGGCTTTGCCAATTCGACAAGCACCAGTCCGGCGGCCTGTGGTGCTACCTGGAAAAGCGATCCGGGCAACGGCTCGGGAATGCCGGCCGGCCTGGCTGACACAATAGATGTCATCGTGGCGAGTTCGATCAATCAGTCAGGCGGTGTGCTCTCCGGTGATATTCCAATGATGGCTGTCGTCCAGCCCGACCCGGGTTACGACTCCAATCCAGGTCACGCTGGCACCGGCACGGTCGTTTCGGTGAGCTGTGACGATCAGTGATGGATTAGTCGGAGGTTCTCGCCCTACCCAGCAGGGTTGCGCGGCATCTAGCGTGCCCACCTTGCAACGCCCTGTGTCGCCCAGGACATTGCAGCCGTTATAGGGCGAGCGCTCCGCTTGCCGCCTGGCCGGTGGGGCGGCGCTCTGTGGAGCCGTCGATGCTCTTTACGCGGCCGATCTCCGCGCCCGAAATACAGTCTTGGCAGATTACCGTTCCTTGCCGAATGGTAGCGGCGGTCCAGACCCCTAAGGGCCGCCTCAGAAATGAAAATTTTAATTATTGGTTCGGGTGGACGCCTGGGCACGGCGCTCATGCGCGACTACCAGGAAGCCCACCAAGTGAGGGGCTTCAGCCATGCGCAGATCGACCTGGGCGATTTCGATGAAGTCGAGCAGATGCTCACCCCCTTGTCCTTCGACGTCATGATCAACTGCGCCGCCATGACCAATGTCGATCTTTGCGAAGAGCAGCGGGACGAGGCCTTTCGCATCAACGCCAGTGCCCCCGAGTTGCTGGCCCAGATCGCCGAGGATAAAGGGAGTCGCTTCATTCACTTCAGCACGGACTACGTCTTTGACGGCCAGAAACGGGAGCCGTACGACGAAGAAGACGAAGCCGCTCCGCTCAGCGTCTATGGCGAGTCGAAACGGGAAGGGGAAGAGAATGTTCTCAACTCGAACGAGCGCAGCCTGGTCGTGCGCGTTTCCTGGGTGTTCGGGCCGGAGCGCTCAAGCTTTGTCGATAATATGATCCAGCGCGCGCGCACCCACGACAGGGTGGAGGCGGTCATGGACAAGTTTTCGACGCCCACCTACACGAAGGACATCGCGGCGATGCTGCCGCACTTTTTCGAAGCGGACGTCGGCGGGATTTTGCACTTTGCCAACGCGGGCGGATGCAGCTGGCAGCAATACGCGCAACACGCGCTTGACTGCTGCCAGGCGGCGGGCGTGCCCATGAAGGCGCTTACAGTGGAGCCGTTGCGCTTGGTCGATATGCAGAGTTTCGTGGCAGCGCGCCCCGCTTACACGGTGCTTTCCACGGACCGCTTTACCGCGCTCGCTGGCCAGGCTCCGCGTTCTTGGCGTGACGCGGTGGCTGAGTATGTTAAAGATTGCTACTCGAAAAAATGAAAACTCACTTCCTCGTTGGAATCCTGTCGATCTGTCTCTGCACCAGCCTGCGGGCTGAACTGAAATGGGACCAAACTGTCCTCGAATTGCATCCCGGCCTGGCCGACAAGGAAGCCGTCGGTCACTTCAAATATCAGAATACCGGCCAGACGCCCGTGCGTTTCAAGTCCGTTAAGACATCGTGCGGCTGCACCGCTGCCCAGTCCCAGAAGGAAGAAGTGAAGCCGGGCGAAAAAGGGGAAGTCACAGCCACCTTCAAAATCGGGGATCGCACCGGCACGCAGATTAAGACCGTGACGGTCGAGACGGACCAAGTGCCCAATGCCCCCACCATCCTGACCTTGAAAGCAGTCTTGCCCGAGATGATGACCCTAGTTCCGACTTTCGTTTATTGGACAGCGAACGAAGAAGCGAAGCCGAAAACAATCATGGCCAAAGCGGGTAAGAATTTCGCCGCCAAAAATCTGACGGTCACTTCTTCCAGCGCGGATTTCCTGACCAAGGTGGAGCCGTCGGACAAGGCCGGTGAATGGAAGATTAATATCCAGCCCAAGCAGACTGCGCGGGCGATGGCCACTTCGTTAACGATCCGGCCCGACTTTCCCAAGGATGCGCCCAGGACGTTTTACGCAAACGCGAGTGTGACCGGCGCGCCCGTGGTGCCACCGGCGACCTCCATGACGCCGCCGGTCGCGAAGTAAACGGTGAAATCCCGCGTGGCGCGACAGGTTTTGCTTCTGCTCGCGCTCGCGCTTTTGCCTGGCATCGGGCAGGCCATCTATTTCCGCGACAAAGTTTCGTGGCAATCGCCCGTGGCGGCTTCCGATATGGTGACGGCGGCACGGGCCCGCGCCTGGGGAGACAACGTGATCTGGGTGGATGCGCGGTTGGATGAAGAATTTGCCCGCGACCATGTGCCGGGCGCCCAAGCGCTCAACGAAGATCGATGGAACGAATTACTTCCATTGTTTTTGCAGGCTTGGTCGCAGGCGCCGGGCAAAAAAATAGTCGTCTATTGCAGTAGTCAGAGCTGCAACCTGAGCCGGGACGTGGCGCGCCGGTTGCGCAATGAAGCGCAGCTCAAGGATGTTTTTGTGCTCGAAGGCGGGTGGGAGGAGTGGCTCAAAACGAGGTGACAGCGGAAACGCCCAACGTCCAACGCTCAACGTCCAACGCTCAACGTCAGAGACTTTGGTTCGTTTGGCGCATCCTCGACCTGATCGTTGGAGGCCTCTTCATTTACGCTGGCGTGATCAAGACCCTCGATCCGATCGGGTTCGCCAACGATATCGATAACTATAAAACTCTCCCGTGGGTTATCAGTGTGCGTCTCGCCTTCTACCTGCCTTGGCTGGAGATCCTGTGCGGATTGGCTTTGATCGGGCGACGTTTTTACCTTGGCGGCGTCTTTCTTTTAGCCGGTCTCACTTCGGTGTTTATCATCGCCAGCATCGTGGCGAAAGCGCGTGGACTCGATATCACCTGCGGCTGCTTCGG
The DNA here is from genome assembly GCA_038203615.1 of Chthoniobacterales bacterium. Lineage (GTDB taxonomy): Bacteria > Verrucomicrobiota > Verrucomicrobiia > Chthoniobacterales > UBA10450 > JBBRDU01. The sequence goes on along the minus strand of JBBRDU010000057.1, from coordinate 209 downwards.
CCACGTCAGCAAGGATCTGAGCTTTACCTGGCATCTCGTGCTCGATTTCGCGATTCTGGGCTCGCTCATCGCGCTCTGGTTCACGCAGCGGCCGCTACGCTCCGATCCGGTCTCGAGCGGGCGGTTCGTCTGAGTGTCAAAAACCGGTGGGGCGAGACTCTGTCGAGCCGACTTTATCGCTCTCTCCTCTGAGTTCGACGGCTCGACAG
>JBBRDU010000056.1:0-18515 GCA_038203615.1 Chthoniobacterales bacterium | reverse complement strand
TTCGTTGAAATCGTAGACCACGCCGCGCCCGTCAAAGGTGATGACCAGTTCCCGTTCCTCAGGGTCGATCTTCGTCACCTGCCCGATGTCGCCGTTGAAGACCTCCTTGTCGTAGTCGTTCTCGGTCTGGATGACCTTGTCACGCGGGCGAAACTGCCAGCCAAACTTCTCCACGAACGGCTCCTCGCCGCGTCTCGGGTTGAGCTGCTCCTGCAACCGCATGTTCATTTCCCGGGCACCAAGGGTTCCCCGGTTCATCGGGCAGAGCACCTGGATGGGCAGCAGGACAAAGCCCTGGGCGTCCCGCGGTCGCTTGACGACTTCCATCCGCAAGTGCCGATGGCGGGGTAACTGCGCCATCCATTGGGCGAGTTGACCGGCATAACCCCCATCGACAAAGACGGTCTTGAGCCAGCCGTAAAGCAGCAGGAAAGGCTCCAAGAGCTTGGCCCCATCGCGATCCTGTACGCTGGCGGGATGGACGACCACGCCGAGGATCAAGCCCAAGGTATCCACCAGCAGGTGTCGTTTGCGTCCCATGATCTTCTTGCCAGCATCGAAGCCACGCTCTCCGGGCTGGCTAGCCATCTTAACGCTTTGACTGTCGATGATCGCAGCGCTCGGGGCTTTTTTTTTCCGCGCGCCACCCGGACCTTCTCCACCAACACCCGCTGCAAGCGCTCCCAGAGTCCTGCCTTTTGCCACTTGGCGAAGTAGTAATAGACTAACCGCCAGTGCGGGAACTCGTGCGGCAACATCCGCCAGGTGCAGCCGCTGCGGACAACATAGAGGATGGCATCGATCATTAACCGGCGACCATAGCGCGGTGGTCGTCCCAGCTTGGCCGCAGGCCGCAACCACGGTTCGATGACTTTCCATTCTCGGTCGGTGAGGGTGCTCGGGTAGGGTTCTTGTTTGGCCATCCCAAGCGTTCCACACCTTGTTCCACATTCGTACCAGCACAAAATCGACTTTTTTCACAGCTTCTTAGCGCTTGCGGCGGAGGCCGCTTCCTCATTAGCAAATTCACACCATGAAAAACCACCTACACCGTTATGGCTTGTCCCTGCTGGCGGCGAGCGCGGCGATCCTCGGCGCCGACTCCGGCCCACGCGGCCGATGGCATGCAGCCCCACGTCCTGCTCATCAATATGGACATCTTCGGCGACAGCGAACGCGGCTGCTACGGCGGCGGGGTCATCCGCGGCGCGCCGACCCTGCGGATTCATCGACTGGGGGCTCAATGTCTGCGCCTCAACAACTTCAAAGTGGAGGCACAATGCACGCCATCGCACGCCGCGCTGATGACCGGGCGTTATGCGGTGCGCACGGCAACGCCTCGGCAACCATCGACAACCCGGCTTCCTCCTCGTTTGGATGCGCTCCCTCAGGCGCGAGTATCGTCATTTCTATGAACCATTTGCGCATGGTACACGAAACAACATCACTCCGGTCCATCCCGATGCGGAACCGACAGGTGAGTGGCCTTTTCTGAATGATTCTCGCGATCCCAAGGAATTTAGACACGCTGAAACCCGCTCCCGTCCCCATGCGATCAGGATTGCGCCCTTAAAGGTCATGATTTGCCGCACTGGAGCAGCTATGAACGCGGCGATCCCACCCCGCGATCGGTCGCTAGCGGCTATTTTTTGGGGTGTCGGGTTTATACTACGTCTGTTTTACATCTACCATTTTCGAATCGACTCAGACGAACCGCAGCACCTGCATGTAGTCTGGGGCTGGGCCAATGGTCTGATTCCCTATCGTGACATTTTCGATAATCACGCACCTGTCTTCCAGGCATTGTGCGCGCCGCTCTTTCATTTGTTCGCTGTTCGCGCGGACATTTTGCTACCAATGCGGCTCGCCATGCTGCCGCTCTTTATTCTCACAGTTTGGTGCGTTTGGAAGATCGCAATGACACTCTTCACGCCCCGAACCGCACTCTGGACGGCAGTGCTCGCGGCGTTATATCCTCCCTTCTTTTTTACCTCGATCGAGTTTCGGCCTGACGAATTATGGACGCTGCTGTGGTTGGCCATACTGGCCTTGTTTGTCTGTGGTCGCGTTAGACCACTTTGTGCGTTTGGCGGCGGGGTGCTGTTAGGATTGGCATTTTGCGTCTCGATGAAAACGACACTTCTACTGGCCGCACTCGCATTGGCAATCACCGGTGCGCTGGTGATTCGATGGGCCACGGGCGCAGGGATGCCTGATGCGCGCCTTCTGCTTCGGTGCGTAGGCGCAGGCGTCGCCGGAATGATAGTCGTGCCGATATTCGTGGTGGGGTATTTCGCCGTCCATGGTGCCACTCGAGACCTGTATTACTGCGTCATCGAGCACAACGTATTGCCGCAAACCGACGGCGAACGTAAGTTCGTGGGACCGATAATTCGCTGGTTGGTGAGGCTCGTCTTCGTTACCGTGGGCGTGACCATTGTCGCCAATGTGCCAAAACCAATATCCACCCGCATCCGGATCACCTTCATTTTCCTGGCCGCGAGCATTTACTACGCGACGCTTGTCTGCTTCTGGCCGATTGTAACGGCAGAGGACTTCCTCCCGTTCTTCCCGACGATCATGATTACGGCCGCTCCTTCAGTGCTCTGGCTCGGGAATTGGCTTGCCCGGCGGATTCGACTCCCGAGCCTGGTTTTCTCCCCATTATGTGTTGCGGTGGAGTTAGTGTGCATTGTCACCAGCCAGTCCCCGTTTGAGAACCAGACTGCCGACAAAGTCGGTATCGTCGCCGATGCCCTTCGACTCACGGAGTCCACCGATTTCGTCATGGATAGCAAGGGGGAGACAATTTATCGCCGCCGCCCATTTCGGTACGTTCTTGAGGGACTGACGTTTCGGCGTTTGCATCGCGGGTTGATCATCGACGATATCGCCGCAACGCTCGTCGCTACACGGACACCGCTCGCAACGACGCGGAGGATGCCCAAGGAGGCACGGGAGTTCATTAAGATTAATTACTTGCCAATCGCTTTCCGGTTGCGCGTGCTGGGAAAGGTATTGCGAACAGCAGAGGATCATTTGGAAGGTCCGTGCGTCTTTGATATCGCTGTGCCACATCGATATACGATTGTGACACCGTCAGGTCAGTCATCAGGAAGTCTTGACGGCACGACTTTTGATGGCCCGCGCGAACTCGGAGCAGGCCGACATGTATTTCAGCCTGTCGACAGTAGTGGCCCCGTAGTCGTCATTTGGGCCAATGCCGTCGAACGGGGGTATTCGCCCTTCGCCAAAATCAAGGAAGACTCGATCACGCCGCAAGACTAGCGTTGGTGGTTCGTATGAATGGGTTCAACATTATCAACGACCCGCGTAATGCCGTAGCAGCACCGCGCCCACCTGGCAGAGCGCGCTGCTGGTGAGATGGGGCGGCTAGCTGCGTCGACAAAGTGCATGCCTCGGGCGAGGAGTTTTTCCAAGGCGAATGGTTTGACGAGGTCAATCGTCGGCTCCGCTCGCGAGACTGCGCACACGATCCCCCACTGTGTCCTTCGCTGTCAACAGGAGGATGTGTGTGTTCCGGCCTTTGGCGCGCCACTGGCGGATTATTGTGAGACCGTCCAGCTTCGCGAGCACGATATCGAGGACAACCGCGTCGTAGTTGTTTGTTTCAGTCAGCCAAAGTCCCTCTTCGCCGTCACCAGCAATATCCACGGCGTAAGCCGACCTGCGAAGACCTGTCCTCAGGGAGCGCTACAATCGCGGGAAATCTTCGACAACAAGGACGCGCTTGAGGTTACTTCGCGGCGGACAGGGCACCTTCGACGTGCGAATTTCTCCGCTCAATGCGACCGTTGAGCGGGCCGTTGTGGGAACACGAATATGACGAGTCCAATGAGGGCCATCAATATGCCGGAAGCGGTGAAGCGACTGAGATCAAGTCCGCCGTGGTCCACGGGTTTATCCAAAAAATCGCCAACGACAGCACCCAACGGGCGGGTGAGGATGAAGGCGGCCCAGAAAAGGATCGTTCGTGGAGTTTTCGTGAAGTAGTGAGCCAAGGCGACCAGAATCAAGGTGCCGCCGAATACGGCCACGCTCCCGATGTATCCAACCTCCATGGAATCCGACATCCAATCTCCCAACGCGGTGCCGAGAGTTTGTGAAAACATGATGGTGACCCAGTAAAACACCTCCGATTTAGATGAGTAAACACTGTTGACGGAGACCGAGCCCGTGCAACGGCGCCACACGAGGAGCGAAGCGATCAAAAGACTCAACAGAAGCGTTGATCCGCCAGCATACCCGATACCCACGGACCGATCCGCAAAATCTGCCAGCGTGGTTCCAACTGTGGTGGTAGCGACGATGGTGATCCAATAGATCACCGGGTGAAACTTTTCGGACGCAATTTGGACGACCACCGCCGCAAGAAAGACGACGGCAAAGATAATTGTGCTGTCGAGATACCCGAGGTTTAAAGACATGGATGCGGCGTCGCCCGCAGTTTCGCCGAGGGTAGTCGCTAAAATCTTGATGGTCCAAAAGACGAGGGTGACTTCCGGAACTTTGCTCAACTGCCGTTGCTGTGCGTCGGTCATCTGCATTGGGGAAAGGGATTCTTCTGTCGGCATTGGCTCCGGGACCGCGATCGCCGTCCCGGAGCCGTCGCGTGGAGAGACTCGTTAGTCCTTCTTGCCGGTCTTGTTTTCGCGTTCGATCACTTTTGCCGCCTACCGATCCTTCAGAGGTTGAGCGATGCCCGAGCACTGCGGCCGCAGCGCTGGCGGTGAAGCATAGGAATCGTCCCGGTTGACTATTGCTTGGTCGAAGACGCCAGTTTTTGAAGGAAGTCTTCGAGAGCGGCCTTTCCAGCGGGCAATTTGACGTTACTCCCACGAAGGGCGGAGATGGCCCGATCGAGGGACTTGTCGAGCAGTGTCCAGCTGGAGACGTCCTTGGGCTTCAAAACATTCTCCTTCGCATCCCAAGCCGTTTCCAAATCGGTGCGCTTGGCGACCATTTCCGTGCGCTTGCCTCCATCCAACGCCGCAATCGTCTCCTTCGCGAGAGTTTCAAATCCCGATGTCTCCCGTGTCGAGTAGACGCGTGCCGGGGTGCCATTCGCCGGCTTGTGGCTGGCAGCGAGGCATGGCGAGGCGAGGCAACAAACCGCAAAGAATGCTAGGACAAATAGCAGGGAACAGGACGAGGTCTTTGGTTTCATTGGGATCTGGTTTTTTTTTGGGGGGGGGGGCGAATAATGATTCGGGGTGTGTCTGTTGGAGAAGTAGCAGGGCATGATGACAAGAACTGCGGCCGCGGATGACGATTCGTTTAGCATTCAGTGACTGCCGCACTGTGAGGTGGTAGTGGAACGGAACCCAGCGTGGACCAGTGGGCGGCGTTTCAAACCGAGCCGGCGGTCGCCACGGTTCTTTTTTCAGACCGGTCCTTTTGATGCGACTGACCGGGTGATTGAGGAGAGCGCGGTGCGGCCCGCTTTGTGTCGTCGGTGTCATCGTTTCGGGGATGGAAGGCCGCGCGGGCGCGGGCGAATGCAATCGTGAATCCGAGGATCGCATAGATCAGACAGAATGGTTCAAATGCGAAACGGTACCGCGGATTGACCACTCCCGTCAGGTGAACGGCGAACCAGAGACCGGCCAATGACAGAACCCACGCGATATGAAAGCTCTTCAGATGCCGACACATGGACCCAAGCATGCCCATTCCGGAAAGGCCCAGGACGAAGAAGAGAGGGAGCCGTGGAATCGCAGTGGCGCCGGGGCTTGCTTGAGGCTTCTCGGAGGTCGTAAGCGATTGCCATCTTTCGTCAAGGTACGAGAACCACGGCATGGAATGGTAATGCGCCGCTACAAAAGCCGAGACTTCCTGCTCGTCCCGCAGCTGCAAGCCGGTCAAGTCGCGAGAGAGAATCTCGAGCCGGCCCTTGCGATTGAAGCCAATGTTCAGCTTTTCCTGCAGCCGCGGTTCGTCGTAGCCGATGCTCACCGGACCGGGCGTGGCGAGGAGGAATTTGCGTGCGGCGAGTTCAGGCAAGGCCCATGGGTGGCGAAGGCAGGCTTCGAACGCCAGCTTTTGGCAGAAGGCATTCGTATCCGGGTTCGTCACTCCCTGGCTTTTCAGGTAATCGCCGGACATATCGGTGAGTTTTTGCTCGAGACCTTGCAGATGCGAAAGCGAACCTTCGTGGGCTCGCACCTCATCGCGTAAAGACCTGACGATTCGTCCGAATCCGGGATCGACCTTCGATTCGTCCGGCGCCAACGGTAGGACCGTGGCGTAGAGCAATTGCCCGGCTTGCCCGGTCCTGGTGATCGCGAGAGTGACCGCGCTAAGAACAGCCAGCACCGCGAGCCGAATTAGCAATGTCTTTTTGCCTGTCCATTCGACAAGCCCGACAAGGAGGAAGCCAAAGCCCAAAAGTAGCCTCCCCTCCGGACGGGCTCCGGCGGTGAGAAACAAGGCGAGCAGGAGCAGCGCGAAGCACACGCGAGAGCGCCACCGCGCGTAGAGGGTTGCCGAGAGGGCGAGCGCGGTGAGGCAGAAAAAATAGACGCACTCCGACATGAGGGCGTGTTCGAACCAGAGGAGATTGGGATTCGCGGCGATCAAAAGTGTGACGGGGACGATAACCCATCGCCACGTCGGAATCCAAAGCCTCGTCAACAGGCCGGTCATCAAGATTACCCCCATACCCAACAGGTGCTGCGCGAGTGGGATCAAGACGAGGGCAGGGACCTTGAAGAGACAGGCCAGCGTATAGAGCAGGGGGACGAGATAGGTACGCTTATTCTGGATGATGATCGAGCCGCCACTAAACAGATGTTCCGCCGTGAGAAGAAAATCGGCACTATCGAACTGCATGTATCCATACGGCATTCGCCACGTCATGAGGGTGCGGACAAATAGGCCGACGAGAAGTGCGGGTGCGCAGAAAATGAATAACTCTTTGCACTTCGCCCGGTGAAGCGCCCACTGGGCACAAAGGTAGTTTCGGACGTTGCGGAAGTGGTTGGATCTGGTCATGAATCAATGAGGCGGGCGTAACCGTGCTACGGAGATCGAATCCACCAGTAGGGTGTTGCCTGCAGGACGGATGGGAACTGGGCGGATTCGTTCTGAGCGTTGGTGATTTCGACGAGGCCAAGGTAGCCGTCCGGTGAGGGCGGGGCAGTGGCAATGAAGGTGCCGCCTTTGCTGGAGGTCATCTCCTGGCTACTCCATTTCTCGGCGCCGCCGGTCCGCTTCAGCCAGAGGGTTACCTTGCGGATATCTGGCGAGGGAGTCGGCTGACAACTCAATCGGATTTCTCCATTCGGGCCAGGTGCCGTTGTGAGCCCGGCAACGGAGATGGATGGTCCTTCTCCCGGTTCAAGCGGAGAGAGAATCAACGGCAAGCCCTCGGGAGCCAGGAGGCGCGCGGCCCACAGGTTTGCTGCGGTGGCATCGAGCGCACGAAGCCGCTCGATCTCAGTGCCCCAGGTATACGCCGTTTGACCGACCATTGGATCCTCGAGCGGCTTGTAAACGGAATCGCAGGCCTGCGTAAGTTGTCCCCATGCGAGGCGGGAGAGGCTCAGGTGTTCCTGCGCTTGCTTGTAATCTGCACGGTTGCCCGTCCTCAGCGCGGAGTCCAGTTCCATCGTACCGAGAATGCGGGCTGCGTGGTATTCGCCGAGGTAGCAAGCCGCGAGGATATCCGTGCGCAAAAGTCGCCACTCGTCCGTGCGGCGGCCGGAGAGATCGGGTACGCCTGCGACCCGGAGCCGCGCGGCGGCGGCAGATGTCGAGAGGAGACGCGCAACGCACCCCGGACCGATGCGGCCGTCCGAAGTGCCGATGATCTTCTCCTTCACAAATGCGTCGATGCCGACGAACGAGCGGGAATCCATCGGCGTATTCCGGGCATACGTCAGGATATCCACAGGCTCTTTCTTCTCGGGGTCGAAAGCAGTGGTCTGGGTTTCAGGCGAAGTGTTCCGTTGATCCGGGCCGACAAAGCGGTAAGACATGGCGAGCGGGACGATTCGGCCGCTCTGTTGCAAGGCGTCGTAGATTGCGGCGCCTGGTTCGCCGAAACGCGCAGTGTAGCCTGCAACGAGCGTTGCCTCGGGAAGGGACGGATTGTAAGCGAGCCGTCCCCATGCGAAGTACCAAGGCCAATGCTTCTGCCAAATGTAGCGAAAGACTGCTTGGTCGTCCGGGTCCCGATAATAGGCCGCGGCTGCAGCCGGATAGTAAGCCGTAGGCGGCTCGAGAGTGAAGCCGCAGGCGTCGCCTAGCTTGAATGAGCGAACGGCGCGGCGGATGAATTCGCTCTGTGCCCAGGTCCAATAGCGGTGGGTGCCGTTGGCCCGCACCTGCCAGATCACACGGTAATGGGAGCCCGGGTGGAGAAAGTCGCCGTACCCATAACGATTGTGAGCCGGCCCGAGAATTCCTTGGTAGGGCAGACCCAGGTGCTCTCCGTTGTATTTCACCTCCACGTCCATACCGCCCGGTGCCGACTTGGCGAGTCGCTCCATGTCATCCTCGCTGGTTCTCCAGCTTCGGGTATACATGCGAATGTCTGGCTGCCCGTTAGACCGACGCACGGGACTGTATGTGTCGCGGAAGAAATCGAGTTCTTCACCGCTCTCTCCGACGCGGAAGCCGAAACGCCCGAGATCCGGAAGCTCTTTCTTTAGGACGAGAACGGCTTTCTTTGTATAGTCGGTGAGTTGCTTGCCGGAGAGCCCTTCCACCTTGGCCGAGTAATTCATCAGGGCGACGGACACGCCCCGCCGTTTGGCGTAGTGAACGACCTCTCGAAGTGCGGCGAGGTTCTTTCGCTGAATTGCACGATTCCCCACCTTTTCGTAGCCGGGGACGGCGACGAGCGCTGGCAACAAATTAAAGAATTTGGTGGTGCGCGGGTTGTATCCGCCGTGCAAGTCCAGGAAGTTGAACCGATTCCCCGCGAGCATGTCGATGTATTGCTTCCACATGCCGGTGTCGTCGATCACACGCGGGGTGAATTTGAGATGGAGCCGCTCGCACCAGCGAGTGTAGTTCGTGGGCGCGTCGTGCAGGAACGAGTTGTCGGCCCGCACCTGGAGGTACGGGCTTTGGCTCGTCGGTGTGAGGTGCGGCGCCAGTGCGTTCCACGAATCCCACTTGCCGCTGTTCTCGATTTGCTCGGCGAGTTCGAGGACCCCATACATGACGCCGGTGCTGTCGGTGCCGGAGACAAGAATCTGGCTTCCATCGATTGCGATCGTGAAGCTTTCAGGATTCGACGGATCTCGATCCCGCTCGATGAGGACGTCCGCTTCGCGCTCGGAGACGCCTACCTTCTGCAAAGATTGGATCAGTCTCGTGACCGCCCAATCGACGCGGGCACGCGGGTGGACGTGATTTCGAATTGCTGCATTTCCCGTCGAAGAAAGGGCGAGAAGGAAAACGACGGGCAGGAAATGCCCGCGGAGGAAACGCGAAGCGGTGCACGGCTGCTCAACGATGCGCCGCGGATCTGGTGGGATCGGGGTGATCATTGCGAGAGTTCTTCCGATGTGCCGGCCGCCGACTGCGGCGGCCGAGCATGTCGGCGCTCCGGGGCGCACGTCGGACCGGTATCGAAGGAGGGGGAGCATCCGCGTTCGAGGGCGCGCGTCCACACGAGGATTGCGCCGCTGGCATCCGCCGGATTGGCGAGCTGGAGTTTGTGGTTCCCGGCTGCCAGCCAGCATCCGCCGATCAATGGGCTCCCGTCGAGGTTACCCTCAACCGGGCCGCGCTTGGTCACGATACTATAGCGTTCGGGGATCGTAACGTCAAAAACGATCGTTCCGCTTTCCGCGCGCGGCAGAATTTTTCCAAGGACGGAGACGAACCCGGCTGGCACGTAATTTGAACGAACAAAAGCGAGAGACCGTTCCGTCATGCCCACATGGGGAATTCGCACGACTGCCGTGCGGGTTTCGATCAGGCGCTCAGGTAAATCGTCCTTGAGAAGCCCGGCCGATAACCGTTCCCGGGTCAGCGTTTCAAGCGCGAAGTAGTAAGGTCGCTGGCGAAAGATCATTTCGCCCTTGCCATCCATCACATACTCGTCGCGGTTCGTAAGGCGAAGGGTCTGAGCGATGGCTGCGACGTGATGAACGCTACCGGGTCCGAAGACCGGGGATTCGTTCAGCACGACGCAGAGTTCGGTGCCGGCCAGAATCACGAACAAGCCGGTGCTGACCAGTTGTCCCCAATGCCCAGCGAACCTTTCGAGTTGGATGACGTGTGGCACTGCGACCAACGCAAGGAGAGGCAGCCACGGCGCGTAGTCTTGTGGAGTGATCATCCTCCAAAGCCCGTGGAGTACCGGATAAAAGATTCCAGCACTGAGAATCAGGAACACTCGCCGGGCAGCGCGGGATGCATCGGTCATGAACAATGAGCGCGTCGTAATTGAAAGAGCCGCCGCAGGGAGGAGAGTGAGCCATCCCCACGACGCCAATCGCTGCAATAGGAGTAGCGGTGTGTGCTCCCCTGGAAGCGTGTTGTGAATGATGACGCAATAATACAATTCTCCAAACGCCCCATGGATCGTGAAATACCCAAGAATCAAGAGCGGCATCAGGAAGAAACCGCCGAGGGCCGCGGTGAAGGAGAGGCGCGGTTGCGGCTCTTGAGGCGAAGGTGCCCCTTCACTGGACGGAGCGAAGCGCCGCCGCCAAAGCCATGTGAGCCCGCCCGCCGTTAGCGTTATCAGCAGGAGCAGAGTGGATTTCATCGAAACGCCGAACGCAGCTCCCATGATCAGTCCGGCAACGAATGAGCGGACTTTGCCAAGGCGATCACCGGTGAGGATGGCCAGCAGTCCCAACCAAAGCACCGTCCAAAGTACATCCGTGCGAAACTGGCCCATCAGGAAGAAGTAAGGAGGAAAAAAACCAAGCAATATCGCGGACCAAATTCCGGAACGAGGGGAGAAGACTTTGGCACCGATTCGGTAAACACACCAAAGGCCGAGTCCAAAGAGGGGCACCATCGCCAGCCGCATCGGGATGACAATGTCCGGCCGCTCTCCGAGGAATGCGAAAAGCGGTGCTGAGAGAATGTGGAAGAGAGGAGTATGATTGTCGAAGACGTCGCGATAAGGCAGGAACCCATTCGCCCAGGCCCAAACCACGTGAAGGTGCTGGGGCTCATCGGAATTCCAGCGATAGCTATGCGCGTAGCACCATCGTAGCCCGAGCAGCAGCAGGCTGCTCGTTGCGCCAGCCCAGATGGCGATGCGCATTCCGGCAACGTCGCTCCTGACTGTTTTGAGAAGTCGGGCGGTCACGGTTTGCGCGTCGGCTGTTGGGTGCGCCCACGTGCTTGTTCTCGCGGCGCTTCAATTCGCCAGCGCACAATTTTCCCGATGGCGGCATCGACCTGCGGCTCAGTGACGCGCTCCCTCTGTGGCATCGCAATGTCGAAGGCCCACAGAAAACGGCCGTTCATGCGTTCCAAGTTGCCGTCCCCGATGGTGCCACCATGGAACGCGCTGCGTGGGGTTCTCTCCACTCGCGGGCGGAAGCTGATAATCCCCGCAGAGCAATGGAAGGGGTTACGTTAGCTGCAGCGTAATTCGTGAACATACTGAGTGCTGGAACGTTGGATTGGCTGAAATTCACGCTGGATTCGACGTCGACCATACATCCATCAGATGACGCGATTGGAATTACCCGATGACAAACGTGTCACGACGGGAATCCGCCTGATGACACCGTACGTTTCGCAGAACGGACCGGGACTTTTCGGACGTGACGTGCTGCCCAGCGCGGTTCTGCCTGTCAACGAGCGCCATCATGTGTGTTTGCGGCCACCTCGGTGATTGCCAATCCTGAGGAAATCACCCGCCAAGCGTGAGGCTCTTCGCCTGAGAAAATGTCGGGCCGTTAGCCTGAATTCGGAGCAATTCGCCCAGTGGGCAGCGCCGGGAGAAGTTCGTTCGTGACGCCTGTCATCCGCGACGCCTAGAGTTAAGTGATGTATGAGCGCTGTGCAAACGCCCTATGGTGGATCGGCCTGGCGACAATCGTGGTGATCATCGTCTTGGAATCAATTCGCCTCTACCAAGACGGAATGTGGTGAACAAGAGATCACGTAATTGTCATACGGCGCAGGAAATGGCCCGAACAGGCGCGGAGCGAAGTCGAGACGCTCGACGCGCGCAGCGAAATCTACCCGCTCGGGGCGATCCTATACCAAATCCTCGAGCTGCGTCCGCCCATCGAAGGCGCGGACGCAATGGAAGTCGTCTGGCGCGTCGCCGAGGGCCGCACCGATCCACTGGACTTTGCGAAGAAGCGCGCGCATTTGCCCGGAGACTGCATCCCCGACTCGCTGGCCGCGGTGGTGCGCAAGGCCATGGCACTTGAGCCATCGGCGCGCTACCAAATTGTGGCCGACCTCCAGGCGGATATCGCCGCGTATCAAAACGGCTTCGCGACCAGCGCTGAGAAGGCGGACGCGTGGAAGCAGTTCACGTTTTTTGTGAAGCGGAACCAGGCGGCGTCCATCGGTGTGGCGGCGGCGCTTGTGCTGAGCGCGGGCTTCCCGCGAAGGTCATCGCCGAGGGCCGGCGGACCCCGCTCGTATCGCCCTGGAGGTCACTCCGCGGCGATGTCATGCGAAGTGCTCCCTCGGCTTTCCGCTGCCCAAGGACGCCTCCGCCATTAAAGCGAGGTGCCGGTATCATCAACGGCTCGATCCCTCCCGGCGATTTTGCCGGAAGCGAGATTCGGTCCGCCGCCGAGTTCACCCGATGTCTAAAAAAAAGACCCGTCCGTAGGCGACGGATCTTTTTCTGTCAGCCCGACACTCCCCGCCAAACCAATCCACCCGAAGCGGATCAGTTCAGCGAAGGAGCGTCGAGGCCGACGTGAGTATCGAGCAAACCGTGGAGGGCCTCCGTCCTCCGGGGCAGTTCGATCAGATTCCCCTTCAGCGCCTCAGTGAAGGCGTTGAACAGACTCCAGACGTTCCGGGCCTGGAACGGCTCGTGCCGCGGTTCACGCCATTCATGAAGCACCCGCGGAATCAGCTTGTTCGGACAGACGCCGACATCGGTGGCACGCACGATGAGATCGTGGGCGGTGCGATCCTCAATCCCGGTGAGTTTGTAGATCGAGAGCCGGGTGTCCTGATGATGCCAGCGGTCCATGGCCCCGGTGTTTCCGTCGCCAAGGTGGTGGGTTAGATGCGGACGCTCTGGAGCGAGCGGAGGGTCTGCCGCACGGACTGAATCTCTTTGTCGTTGGTCTTGCTCTCGCGTTGCGCCTGCTTGAGCGCGTCGGCGAGTTTGTTGAGTCCAGCGATGGCGCTGCGGAAATCGCCGCGGACGACTTCGACCTGTGCCAGGGCAGTTTCGAGGGCGGGCTTTTCCACAACATTCGTTGTCGGCGTGGCCGCGTTCTTGGGGCCGCTGATGGGTTCGGGCAACGCCACGGCGTCCCCTTTGATCCTGGGGATCTCCGGGAATTCTTCGATCGGCAGCGATTCGACTTTGGTTTCCACGAACTGCGGCCCGATCGCGTAGCGGATCGAGGCGAAGCCTTTGTCGCGGGACTCGACGAGGATTTCCTCGCCCTTAGCGCAGGCTTTGATGGTCTTCTGCAATTCCTCGAAGGGAATGAGGAGGGCGGCGGGTTCACCCGCGCCCGGTTGTTCCAGGCGGACGGTGACGTGATGATCGAGGTCGGTGCCGGTGAGGGCGGTCCAACCGTCCTTGGTGCGTTCGATGCGGATGTTGCCGAGCACGGGCAGGGTGCATCGTTTGGCGATGACTTTGCCGAGTCCGGCGAGGGCGGGTTTGAGTTCCGCGATGGGAAGAGCGAATGGGCTCATGGGTTTTCCTTTCTTGGGATGAAAGCGAAACGGCCCGTCCACCGGTGAGGGCAGACAGGCCGTTTTCGCTTCGGGTTGTTGAGTTAGCTAGTGGTGTCCGTCGCAATTAACGCGGAATAATGTCGGAAGGGACCTTTTTCCGAGCGCGTTTCACCTTCATAAGAATATCGCTCGCCTTGGCGGTCCAGACGAAGGGTGTGGGTTCGCGGTTGTAATGAATCAAGTATTCCCCCAATGCGGCAATCAAGTGCGGAACGCTGTGAAAGACTCCACGACGCAACCGTTTCTCGGTCAAATCGCGAAAGAATCACTCAACCATATTCAACCAGGAGGCGCTGGTCGGGGTGAAGCGCAGATGAAAGCGCGGGTGTTTGGCTAGCCAGGCTTTGACCTTGGGATGTTTATGCGTGGCGTAGTTGTCGAGGATGAGATGCAGGTCGCGATCAGCGGGTGTTTCCCGGTCGAGTTGCTGAAGGAACTTTAGCCATTCCTGGTGTCGATGCCGTGGTTGGCACTGCGCGATGACCTGTCCATCGGCGACGTTCAAGGCGGCAAAAAGCGTCGTCGTCCCATGCCGAACATAATCGTGCGTCATCGTGCCGGCACGCCCTTTCTTGAGAGGCAACCCCGGTTGGGTTCGATCCAGCGCCTGGACCTGGCTCTTTTCATCGCAGCAAAGGACGATCGCATGGTCCGGTGCATCCAGATATAGACCGACAATATCTTCGAGCTTTTCCGCAAAGCGCGGATCATTAGACACTTTGAAGGTCCGTATGAGGTGCGGCTTCAGACCATGCTCGCGCCAAACTCTTCCCACGGTGCTGGGACTCAGTTCCATCGCCTGGGCCATCGTCGTCCGACTCCAATGCGTCTGCCCGGGCGGCGTGCTCCGCGTTGTCTTGCGGATCAACTGCTGGCGCACCTTGGCTGGATAGGTCAGCTTGCGTCCGCGTCCCGCAGCATCACGTTCGATGCCAGCACGTCCCAACTTTGCGAAGCGCGTCCGCCAGCGTCCGACTTTATCTTCAGAATAGCCAAGCTTCATCGCGATCGACTCATTCCTCTTGCCCTTAGCCGCCAGCAAAACGATCCGGCACCTTTCCGTCAATCGACGGGGCGTCAGCGCACTTTGTATCCTCGCTTGCCACCACGTGCGATCTTCGTCGGTCAGTAATATCGGCAGGGCCACTCGCATTCCTCCCGCCTAACACCTCCCCGCCAAAAGCCCGCATCATCATGATTACTTACGACGGCCTACACTAGCGCGTGCTCGGTTGAACGCGTGCCTGGTCACGACGCCAAGAATCACACCAACGGGACCGAGCGCGAAGAAGACGGGCTCACTCTGATCTGAAAATCAGATCAGTAACAACTGTGGAAACAATTGCCGGTCACGCCGCCCCGTGAAGCAGGAGTTCGCCCGGTTCGCGGCACAACCCTGGCTGAGCGCATCCCCAGTCGGAAAAGATTGATTTCGGCGGGGGTGCGGGCTGATGATCTCGAGGCGGCGATAGCCCGGCCCATCATCACAATCGCGTCCGACGTCCTCCGTTCCCAAAAAGTGGTCGCCTACTTAGAAAAGGCGCAATAACAGCCCAACGTGCCGGCATTGTGGATGACACTATCGTCACACCGCTTTGGAAGCTTCGGTCATTATTGTAGCGTATTCGTGGGAGATGTCACGCCCACTGAGGAATACTCGCCCCTCTTTCATATTTCCCAAGCGGTCGCCCCTCGACGCAACAAATGCAGTTCATCGTCGATGCCACGCAGTATCGACGCGAGCGCGTTTTTCGCCGGCCCCGAGCAACTTGGCATTACGCAATCGCCAAATGTTCCGACAATCAGTGGCCAATTTTTCTGGGAGCCTGCTGACGGTGGCCCTATTTGCAGAGTTGTTGAAAAGCCAGCGTTGTGAAGGGCATGCAGGCGGTTGAGTCCTTGCGGCATCCTATTCCCCGCACACATGCTTTTTGTTGAATTTCGTTTTTTTGTCTTCTTCGCCGTGGTCTTCGGCGTGCATTGGGCCTTGCGGGGCAACACGGCGCGCAAATGGTGGTTGCTCCTCTCGAGCCATTTTTTCTACGCGTGTTTTTTCATCGGTGAGCCGTCCGCTTTTTTTGATCAGGTCCGCCAGGGTGACTGGTCGAAGCTGCCCGCGGGTTGGTGGTTCCCCGCCGTCATCTGGGCCTCGACGTGCATGGATTACACGGTCGGTCTCGGCATCGCCGGGGCCTCGTCGGAAACGCGCCGCAAGGCGTGGCTCCTCGCGAGCATGGTCATGAATCTGGGTGTGCTCAGTTTCTTCAAGTACTTCAATTTCTTCATTAGCAGCGCGTCGGGTTTTCTCGATTGGTTCGGGCTGCACGCCTCGCTGCACACGCTCAGCATCATTCTGCCCTACGGGGTGAGTTTCTACACCTTTCAGTCGATGAGCTACTCGATCGACGTCTACCGGCGTCGGCTGGAACCCGTGCGCAGTTTCCTCGATCTGGCGTTCTTCATCTCCTTTTTCCCCCAGTTGGTCGCCGGTCCGATTGTGCGCGCGACCACGTTTCTGCCGCAGGTCTTCGAAAAGCGCGTGTGGGCGAGCGTCGATGTCCGGAGCTGTGCGACCCTGTTCTTCGTCGGCTTTGTGAAGAAGGGGTGCGTGTCGGAATTTGTCGCGCCGTTTGCCGATCAGTTCTTCGCCGCGCCGCAGAAATACAGTCATGTCGGCGCACTGATCGGCGTATCTTTCTACGCCGTGCAGATCTACTGCGATTTCAGCGGCTATACCGACATGGCCATCGCCACCGCGCGGTTGCTGGGGTACGAGCTCACGCTCAATTTCGATTTCCCGTATTTCTCCCGCAACATCACCGAGTTTTGGCGGCGTTGGCACATTTCGCTGAGCACATGGCTGCGCGATTACCTATACATTTCGCTCGGCGGCAATCGCGGCTCGAAGATTTTCACCTATCGCAACCTGATGCTCACGATGCTGCTCGGCGGCTTGTGGCATGGCGCCTCCTGGAACTTCGTCATCCGGGGCGGCCTGCACGGACTCGCCTTGGTCGTCCATCGCGAGGGGACGCACCTCACCGAAAACGCCGGATTGGTCTTTCGCCGCGTGCTCGCCTTGCTCGCGGTCCCGCTCACCTTCTACTGGGTTTGCGTCACGTGGATTTTCTTTCGTGCCGCACCGACCTACAGTGCCAAGTCCCACACACTCGTGGCGACCGGCTTCCAGAACGCGTGGATGGCGCTGAAGGCCTTCACGTTCCCCGGAGGTTTTGGAAATGATAGTTTTGACGTGGAATGCGTAGCCATCCTGGCGGTGCTGGCCCTACTGCATTGGTTGAACTCGCAGCGCAGGTTCGCCTTACTGTGGCGCAGGTTGCCGGATTGGGCTTGCGCCGCTTTGCTCGGCGTGGGCATCCCCATCACTCTGCTTTTCCTGCCGATGAAATACAAACCGTTTATCTATTTTCAATTCTGACCCAAATGCCGCCCGTTGTCCACCGCCACATTCAGTTCCTGCTATACTCGATCAACGTGTTCGTGTGCTGTGTTTTCCTTTCTGTTACTTGCCTAATCCTTCATAAATTGCTTTCCCGGCCTGTAGTACCCGCCGTGACGTCAAAGTTGGAGTACTTCGCCGCGAATAGGGAATCGTTCAGCGCCATTTTTATCGGGTCGAGCCGCATTTGTCATGGCATATCACCTGCAATATTTGACAAGGCGATGCGCGCCGACGGCTATGAAGTGAGGTCCTTCAACTTCGGTGTCGACGGAATGCTTCCTCCTGAAAGCTTTGCACTGCTCGATGAGGTTCTTCAAAAGCCATCCACAAAACTCAAATGGATCTTCATGGAACTTACACCGATCAATCCGAATATTCACTACCATCATCAGGGAACAGTTCGCGCCCTTTGGTGGCATGACTGGACAAACACACAATTCGCAATGCGAGAGGCCGCAAGCAATATCCGTGCAAATTCCCTCTTCCCGCAATTAGAGCAAATGACGGAGCATTTGAGCCTCTTCTCCTTGAACTACCTGCACCTTGGTAGAGGACTCGATCCGATGCCAATGGAAAGCACCGGTGACTTCCCGGCGGTGGAAAATGCCGGGTTCATTGCGCTCGCTGGCACGCAATTCAAATCCGCACGACAACGTGAGAAATATCCACATGAGATCGAGGAGTTGAAATCTTTCTCCGGGGACTCTTACCGCAACGATACCACAAGCATCGAAGCTTTTGACCGCACCATCGAGACGATCAAAAAGCATCGGTTGACTCTTATCTTTGTGATCGCTCCCACGGCGTACAGAGCAATCGATTTCCTTCCTGACCAGTCCATTCCTCATGTCACCTTCGCTTTTAACGACCCGCAGAAATTTCCGGAATTGTATCAGATCGATTGGCGTTTTGACACGGACCACTTGAATGAAGCCGGAGCGACGGCATTCACAAAAGCACTGGCGTCCCGCTTTCGTGCGTATCTTTCGCAGGACCAATAGGCGATGGGGTCAGTTTGAGGTGCGCGAAGATTCTGGACCACGAAATAGAGGAATAAGCGACAATGAAATCAGTGACCAGAAAACGATACACCGCAGAGTTCAAAGCCCAAGCCGTCGGGCTTGTGGGTTTGGGGAAACCAGTCCCGGAAGTTGCC
>JBBRDU010000055.1:0-18884 GCA_038203615.1 Chthoniobacterales bacterium | reverse complement strand
TCGGTGGCCTGACTAACGAAGAAATCGGCGAGGTGCTCCAGGTTTCCCCGCGCACGGTAAAACGCGAATGGCGGATGGCGAAGGCATGGCTCCGGCGGGAAATCATGACCGAGGTAGAATGATGCCACCCGCCGGCGAGCGATGGGGCCGCGTTAAAGAATTGTTCGAGGCCGCGGTGGATCTCGAGCCGAACGAGCGCGCGACTCTGCTGAAAAAAGAATGCGCCGGCGACGAATCTCTTCGTCGCGAAATAGAATCCCTCCTCGCATCGGACGATCAGGCCGATGGCTTTATCGAGCAGCCGGCTTTCAAAATGCCGCGCGATTTATTTCCAGTGGCGCCAGAGGAACCGTTCGTCGGTCGTCAGTTCGGCGCATATCAGATCGTCCGCGAAATCGGTCGGGGCGGTTTGGGCGCAGTTTATCTGGCAGCGCGTTCCGACGACGAATATCGCAAGGAAGTTGCGATTAAGCTCGTTAGGCGCGGGCTCGATACCGAGGACATCCTCCGGCGGTTTCGCAATGAACGGCAGATCCTGGCGCAGCTCGATCATCCGAACATCGCGCGCCTGATCGACGGCGGGACGACGGAGGACGGGCTTCCTTATTTCGTGATGGAGTATGTGAACGGCGAACCGATCGGCGCCTATTGTGACGCGAACGGCCTCACAATCGCCGAGCGGCTAAACCTCTTTCGCAAGGTGTGCGCGGGGGTCACCTATGCGCACCAGAACCTTGTCATTCATCGCGACCTGAAACCGTCAAATATTCTCGTCGCGTCAGATGGAGCGCCAAAGCTTCTCGACTTCGGTATCGCAAAGCTTCTGACCGCGGAAAACGAATTGTTCACGCAAACACTTCCCGCCCTGCGCGTGATGACGGCGGAGTATGCGAGTCCGGAGCAGATCAAAGGCGACAAGATTACGACCGCGAGCGACGTTTACTCGTTAGGCGTCCTGCTTTACGAGCTGCTCACAGATCAGCGGCCTTATCGATTGAAGACGCGCACCGCTGAGGAGATTGCGCGTGCCGTCACGGATCAGGAACCGGAACGGCCGAGCACGGCCTGGGGCGCAAGTTTGAAACTTGCAAGCCATCGCAACTTAAAAAGTCGCGCCACATCCTTGGGCGGCGATCTCGACAACATCGTGCTGATGGCGATGCGCAAGGAGCCGGCGCGTCGCTACACGTCGGTCGGGCAATTCTCGGAGGACATCCGCCGTCATCTCGCGGGTTTGCCCGTCTTGGCCCGGAAGGACACCGTGACCTATCGCAGTTCCAAGTTCGTGAACCGGCACCGGATCGGCGTCGCGGCTGCCGTTCTGATCCTGTTGAGTTTGGTCGGTGGGATTATCGCGACTCTCATTCAAGTCCGGACGGCTCGCCGCGAAAGGGCCAAAGCGGAAGCGATCAGCGTTTTCCTGGGGAGGACGCTGAATGCGTCCAACCCGGACCGGAACCCGAGCGGCCAGCCAACCGTCAAGGACGTCCTGGACGACGCATCGAAGCGACTCGCCACTGAAGAATTATCGGATCAGCCTGAAGTAAAAGCGGAGCTGCAACGAATCATCGGCGAAAGCTACCTGTCCCTCGGACAATACGACTTGGCCGAACAGAACCTGACGGCAGCTCTCCAAAGCCAAACGCGAATTGCGGGTGCGGACGGGATTGCAACGCTCAAGACCGGCGTCTCGATGGCCACACTCTGGGCCGGGGCCAAAGGCGATTACGCGAAGGCGAACAAATTCTACCTGACAAATCTTCCCCGTCTGGGCGCGGCCCAAAAGAAGGGGACGATCCACACCGATTATTTAGTCGCCGCTCTGAATGGCTTCGCCCTTTTGCGCCGGGCCCAGGGCGATTCCAGGGAAGCCGAGAGCCTTTTGCGGGAGGAGTTGACCCTGCTTCCGTACGTTTCGCCGGAACAACAAAACAATCTCGGCGTCGCTCAGGCCATTCTCGCTCTCACTCTCGCCGATCAGGGGAACTTTGAAGAAGCGATAAACATTGTCCGTGAAAAAATCGCGGCCATCCGGCAAAAGAAACAAGAGGCAAGCTCCGAGCTGGCGGCAAACCTGACGGGGCTCGGCAGCTTTCTCCTCGAGAACGGCCAGACTGGAGAATCGCTGGAAAACCTGCACGAGGCCGAAGCGATTTATCGCAAGCTTTACAGTGATGCGAATCTGCAACTCGGCGACAACGTCCGATTGCAGGCGCAGGCGCTTTTCTCGGAAGGCAAACATTCCGAAGCGGAAGCCCGGATCAATGAAACGCTGAAAATCTATCAAGCCGCCACCAGCCAGCAATTCATCAATTATGCGACGGCTTTGATGGTGCAAGGTTTGATTTACAGCCAGACCGGCAGAACGAATGACGCGGAGAAGCTGCTGCGCGAAGCGGTGCGAATCCGGACGGAAAATGTCCCCGAAACACATTTTTTGCGCGCGACGGCCAACGGCGCACTTGGCGAGTTCCTGACGGCGCAAAAGCGTTTTCTCGAAGCCGAACCGTTCCTGCTTGGCAGCTATGAGAGTTTGAAAAGATCCCAGGCGCCGAAGAGTCCGCGAATGAAATTTGCGCTTCAACGTCTCGTCGAACTCTATGACCATTGGGGAAGGTCGGACAAAGCGAACGAATATCGAACCAGGCTTATCCGTGTTCCATCCGGATCCGCAACGGCATTTTGATTTGGTGGGAGAGCCGCGCGCCGTCGCGTTGGGGTGCAGATTCCGAGTACTCAGAGAGTAGCGAGAGAGTTCGCACGAATTGTTTCATCCGTGGTCGCTTTGCTGGCAAATCTGCTGGCATTTGGCTGTAAACCGGTGCCTGCCGCTGGAGAAGCTCCTCGTTGTGAGGCGCTTAAAAAGTGGCTCCAGAGGTAGGATTCGAACCTACGACCAATCGGTTAACAGCCGACCGCTCTACCACTGAGCTACTCTGGATCGTGGGGCGCCCGATTTGAGCGGGTATATCTTGCCCACACCGTTCCCGGCGGCAAGTGCTACTTTGGCCGGGGCTCGAGAGCGGCGGGACGAAAGCAGTCTGGGGAGAAAGGGCAAAGCCTACTATCGACCCTGTCTTTAGTATGACGGAGAGGAAAACGCTCAGAACCCTGATTCGAACCTGCGATCCGCCTTACGCGAATTAACAGCCCAGCGGGCTATATTTTGCCCAACCCTCCCGGGGCGGCAAGGGCCAAAAAAATGCCGCTCGGAAGCGGCCACAAAAAATTGGTTGCGGGGGTGGCCCCGCCATGGCGGGGCACGGTCTTCCTAGATTCTCTTCAAGCCGGTTTTTTGATAGAACCCGTTTCCACCTTTTTGTCGCTTTAGCGAGAATTCCAGGCTGCGTGCCTCAGGCAATGGGAGATCTTCGCTCTGCCACGCCAATGTCCATGGTCCTTTGCTCCGAGTAGAGGGAGTTAATCCAGAGTTGTGCTGTTGTAGTCGCAAAATCACGTTTTCGCTGAAGCCGATATAGAAATATCCTTTCGGATTCTGAAGGACGTAGACGCGATACGCTGTTGCCATGCAGCGAGGAAAAAAATTGGTTGCGGGGGTGGGATTTGAACCCACGGCCTTCAGGTTATGAGCCTGACGAGCTACCAGGCTGCTCCACCCCGCCCCTCCATGTAGTATAGGGAAAGGTTGAAAGCAAATTCGAAAACTTCCAAGGCTGCGGCCGGCACGGCCGCCTTTCCATCATGGGCGATTGAGTCGCGCCCTGAGGAAACAGGCGCCCGCATCCTGGTGGGCACGGCCAGCTGGTCGGACCCCGGCTTCGTCGAGCGCTGGTATCCGAAGGGAATGCCAGCCCATGAACGTCTCGCTTGGTACGCGCAGCACTTCGACATGGTGGAGGTGAACTCAACCTTCTATGCGGTGCCCGACGCGCGCACGGTGCAACGCTGGTGCGCGACGACTCCGGCGCCGTTCCTCTTCGATGTGAAATTGCATCAGCTTTTTTCGTTTCATGCCACGCCCGTCAAGCTGCTGCCGCCGATGCTGCAGCGGGAGGCCCGCACGGACGAGAAAGGGAGAGTGCAGGTAACCGATTCCCTCCGCGAGCATCTGCTCGATCGTTTCCTCGAACCGGTCGAGATCCTGCGGTTAGCCGGAAAATTGGGCGCGCTCCTCCTGCAACTCTCGCCCGCATTCTCCCCGCGCCAACATGAGCTGAGCGAGCTCGAGCCGTTGCTCGTTAGGCTAACCGATTATTCCGTGGCGATTGAATTTCGCAATCGATCCTGGGCCACGGGCGAGCAACTGGACACGACCAGGAAGTTCCTGCGCCGGCATGGCGTCAGTTTTGTTAATGTGGATACCCCGGCGGCGGAGCATTTCACCATCATACCGGCGGATCTCGATGAGGTGACGAATCCAGAGATCGCTTATTTGCGCTTGCACGGCCGCAACGCGAAGGCATTCATCACGGGAAGGACCGTGGCCACGCGTTTCCACTACGATTATTCCGACGCGGAAATTGAGGAGGTGGCCGACCGCAGTGAGAGGCTGACCAAGCAGGCCCGGAAGGTCCATGTAGTGTTCAATAACAATGCGCTCGACTATGCGCCGCGCGCGGCCGTGCGTCTGCGCCAGGCCCTCGGCCAGATGATAGCGACACCGCCAGAGACACTCGAGTTGTTTTAGATTACCGTGGCAGCGATGCCCTTCGAGCCAGTGACACCCGCGCCGGCCCGTTACGGACCGCGTTTGCCGCGGTCCGTGGCCCATTTCAAGGAATGGCTGAGCGAGCATCATATGACGCTCATGACCATCGCCGATACGCCCCACTCGGTCGCCCTGGGTTCCGCCATCGGGATGTTCTTCGGATTCACGCCGCTTTACCCGTTGAAGACGCTGCTCTCCATCGTGGTCGCGTGGATCTGCCGATGTAACAAGGTGGCGGCGGCCATTGCCGTCACTCTGCACGACGTTTTGATCTTCGCGATGCCCGCGATTTATTTCGCGGAATACAAGCTGGGATGCCGGGTCTTGCATCGGCCGCCGCCCATGCACATTCACCTGGGCCGGATCGGATTTCGGGACTACGTCAACTGGCACCTCTTTTCGCGCTGGATCTGGCCGGCGCTGATCGGTTCTCTCTTCCTGGCCATTCCCGCCGCGATCGCCGCCTACCTCCTGATGCGACTGCTGGTCAGCCGCTCCCGGAACAGTTCCAAGGGAGGCTGAGGGGAGCTTTGGTTGCTCGCTTTTTCTGCGAGAAACGGCACAAGAGTTGCAGCAGAGAAGCGCCGATGATTTGTCTGTGCCCAGAATGGGTCGGCCGAGTCGCGCCTTATATATATATGAAATCCTTCTTTGCCGTTCTCTCCGGGCTGCTCCTTAGCTCCTGTGCTGATATGCATGTGACGAAAACCGACGTGGCCACACCAGGTGGCGGGTCGGGCGCGCCCATCGATGCGAAAGACGTGGGCTCCACCGGAGTCCGCATGACGACGAATTGCGGGGTGGGAGCGTCGAGCCCGAAAGCGATTTACATCCGGCCTTTCTGTATTGATACGGCGGTATTTGAAGGTGACGAGGCGAATTCGGATGGCGAAATGCCCATCCGCAAGGCGCTGACGCCCGTCGAATTTGCGCAGGATCTGAAGGAAGAGATGGAAAAGATCGCCCCGGCCCGAGTCCTGAAGGACGGCGAAAGCCCGCGGTTGGGCTGGCTGGTCGAAGGAAGATTTGAGCGTGTGGATGGCGGCAGCCCGGCTGGCCGGTTCTTTTTCGGAGTGCTAGGCGTGGGTCGCTCTTTCCTGGCCTTGCATGTCCGCGTGACGGATGTGACCCGGGGATCGGTTGTTTATGAATTCGATATGGCTGGCGGGAGTGGTTACCAGGGCAAGTTCGGAACGCTCCGAGCGAGCGGCCTCGGCAAAGCCACCCACTTCGATTTGCGTAATGCGGCGGAGCGGATCTACGTGACTTTGAGCACGAATCCATACAAGTTCGCCCAGCGCTCAGACGCGACTTTGCAATAAGGTCAGCCGCGATCTGATGGCGGCGCGGGGGCGGGGCTGATTCGGGTTGCCAATCCGAAGGCGGCGATTAAGGTGCTGCCGTTCCAAGCCGCCCGTGATCGTTTTACGTCGATTTCTATTCCTTCTCATTGCGTCGGGCACGGTCGCTGGGGCTCATCGCGCCTGCGCGGCGCAGGCCTACCTCATCGCTGATTCCAAGACCGGCTACATCCTGCAGCAACAGGAGCCGAAGCAGAAGCGGCAGGTCGGAAGCCTGACCAAGATGGCCACGGCTGTGGTGGCGCTCGATTGGGCCGAGCACAAGTCTGGCAATGTCACCCAGGTCACCACCGTCCCGCCCCAGGCCTTCGTGGGCGTCACCGAAAATCCCATTGGCTTTAGACCGGGCGATCGCATTGAACTGCGCGATCTTCTTTATGCCGCGCTCGTGCAGTCCGACAACATCGCGGCTTACACGCTGGCGGATCACGTGGGCGCCCAGCTTCAATCCGTCGTGCCCGTTCCGGCAGGATCAAAGAAACTGGCACCGGTCGATATCTTTGTCGGGCAGATGAATGCGCTGGCCAAGCAATTGAAAATGGAAAAGACCCGTTTCGTCAATCCGCACGGAATCGATGAGAAGGTGCGTCCGATGCCGTTTTCTACGGCGGAAGACATGGCGCGCCTCGCTCGTTATGCCATGGACAAGGCGAGTTTCCGATTCTACGTCTCGCAAAAAGAGCGCCAGATTTCATTCGACCAGCAGGGCCACAAAAAGAACTACATGCTTCGCAATACGAACGAACTGCTCGGGCGCGATGGGATTGACGGAGTCAAGACCGGCCAAACCGCGCGGGCCGGCCAATGCCTTGTCCTATCAGCCAATCGCGAAGCGGAAGTGGTGAAGGAAGGCCAGATGACGACGGTTTATCCGCGCCATCTCATCATTGTGATCCTCGGCAGCACCAATCGCTTTGGCGAAGGCGATCAGCTTGTGCGCATGGGCTGGCAGCTCTACGATCAATGGGTCGCAGGCGGGCGTCAGGTCGATCCGTTAAAGGTCCTCTAGCCGCAACATCTCCAAAAATGAAGACGCGCATTGGCGTTCTAACGAGTGGTGGTGATTGCCCGGGGCTGAATGCCGTGTTACGCGGCGTCGTGCTCGCGGCCGAGAAACTCGGTTGGGAAGTGATCGGCTTCCGTGATGGCTTTGAGGGTCTGCTGCCCCCGGGCGATCATGTGATTCTCGACCGGCACCGGACGGATGGGATCATGGCTCTGGGCGGCACCATCATTGGTACCACGAATCGCGGCCATTTCATTGCCAAGGTCGGAGCGGGGGATCGCGCGGTGGTGGCGGCGGATGTGATCGAAAAAGCGCGCGGGCTCTTGAAGGAACTGGGTGTGAATGCGCTCATCATTGTGGGCGGCGACGGTTCCATGACCACCGCGCTCCAGTTGCAGGAGAACGGCATCAACTGCATTGGCGTGCCGAAGACGATCGATAACGACCTAGAAGCGACTGCCATGACGTTCGGATTTGATTCGGCCGTGGCGGTTGTGATGGACGCGCTCGATCGTTTACACACCACGGCCACCAGTCACAAACGCGTCATGGTCGTGGAAGTGATGGGTCGGCATGCGGGCTGGATTGCTTTGCACGGCGGACTGGCGGGCGGCGCCGATGTCATTCTGATTCCGGAAATTCCTTTCGATTACGAACGTATCGCCAGCTCGATCAAAGCGCGGGATGCGGCGGGCGATCTCAGTTCGCTCGTGGTGGTGGCTGAAGGGGCCAAGGCGAAAGACGGCCAGCAAGTCAAGCGCGACATGGCAGGTGGAGAGTTTCGCCTGGGCGGGATTGGCGACATCGTGGCGCGCGAGATCGCGCGTCGGACCGGGAAAGAGACGCGCTGCTGCGTGCTCGGCCATTTGCAGCGGGGCGGAGCGCCGACCACGCTCGATCGGATCCTGGGAACGCGTTTCGGCGTCAAGGCGGTCCAATTGGCCAACGAAGGACATTTCGGATCGATGGTTAGCTACCAGAATTATCAGATGTTGCATGTGCCGATTGCGGACGCGGTCAATCGATTGCGCCTCGTGCCGCCTAACGGGGAGATGGTGCAAACGGCCCGCGACGTGGAAATCTGTTTCGGTGATTAAACTTTCGCACAACGGACGCAACGGACACGACGGCAAAATACCATTCAGCTCTTCCTTCCTCCGTGGTGCCCTTTGTGTCCTTTGTGCGAGTAATTATTAAAAAACGATTATCGTGAAAATCGTTCTCGCATATTCCGGCGGCCTGGACACATCGGTCATTCTCCGCTGGCTGAAGGACAATTACTCGGCCGAGATTATCGCCTTCTGCGCGGACATCGGTCAGGAAGAGGAACTGGACGGCCTGAAAGAGAAGGCGCTGCGAACCGGCGCTTCCAAGTGCTACATCGACGATTTGCAGGAGGAGTTTGCCCGCGATTTTATTTTCCCGATGTTTCAGGCCGGGGCCATTTACGAGAATCAGTATTTTCTCGGAACCAGCATCGCGCGCCCGCTCATCGCCAAACGGATGGTGGAAATCGCGCGGGCCGAGAACGCCATCGCCATCGCCCACGGAGCCACCGGGAAGGGGAACGACCAGGTTCGCTTCGAACTGACGGTGGCCGCGCTCGCCCCGGAATTACAGGTCATCGCGCCCTGGCGGGAAGAACGTTTCCGCAAGCAGTTCCCCGGTCGCGCCGAGATGATCGCTTTTGCCCAGGCGAATGGCATCGCCGTGGCCGCAACGGCGGCGAAGTCGTACTCGATGGATCGGAATCTTCTCCACATCAGCTTCGAAAGCGGCGTATTGGAGGATCCTTGGTTCGATGCCAGTTCCGCCGAGATGCGGGACATGTACAAACTGAGTGTCGCGCCGGAGGATGCGCCGAACGAGCCCGAATTTATCGAGCTCGAGTTTGAAAATGGCAATTGCGGGGCGGTGAACGGAGAATCGTTGTCGCCCCTTGGAGTGATGAAGCGGCTGAACCAGGTGGGCGGGCGACATGGCATCGGCCGAGTCGATATGGTGGAGAATCGCTCGGTCGGGATGAAAGGGCGCGGCGTTTATGAAACACCGGGCGGCGCTCTTCTTTACTTTGGGCATCGCCAAATCGAGACGCTCACGATGGATCGGGAGGTCATGCATTTGCGCGACAGCCTGATCCCGAAGTACAGCACGGTCGTCTACAACGGTTACTGGTTCTCGCCCGAGCGGGAAGCGCTGCAGGCGTTGGTGATGGAGACGCAGCGCGACGTCACGGGGACCGTCCGGCTCAAACTTTACAAGGGCAATATCATCGTGGCCGGCCGGAAGAGCCCGAAAAGCCTCTACGATCCGCAAATCGCCACGATGGAGGGCGACGGCGCGGCCAAATACGACCAAAGTGACGCCACCGGGTTTATTCGATTGAACGCCCTGCGCCTGAAGGTTCGAGCCCAGCGGCGTGACCAGTAGATCGTCCGACGCGCCTTGCCACGGCGGCGGGACGATTTATATTTGCGACGCGGGATAATGAACAACGAAGCCGCTGGCCGAGCGGCCGAAAGGAATTTTATGCCAACCACAATCGCCTCTCCCAAGACCGTTCCCACAGCGGAAGCTGACTTCCTGCCGTTGCAAGGCACCGATTACGTTGAATTCTACGTCGGGAACGCCAAGCAGGCCGCCCATTTTTATAAGACAGCGTTTGGCTTCCAGAGTCTCGCTTATTCTGGTCCTGAGACTGGGGTCAGAGACCACGCCAGTTACGTCCTGCGACAGAACAAATTGACTTTTATTCTGACGACGCCGTTGCATCCGGAAGGTCCGATCGCAGAGCATCTTCACAAGCACGGCGACGGGGTCAAGGTTCTGGCCTTGAAGGTGGAGGATGCCACTTCGGCGTGGGAGGAAACCACCCGACGCGGGGGCAAGAGTTACCTCAAGCCCCAGACGCTGACGGATGAACACGGGAAGGTTGTGATGAGTGGCATCCACACTTACGGCGACACGGTTCATCTGTTCATCGAGCGAAATGATTACACCGGCCCGTTCATGCCCGGTTTTCGCAAATGGGAATCATCTTACAACCCCACCGAGACAGGGTTGCTCTATGTCGACCATTGCGTCGGCAACGTCGGTTGGAACCAGATGAATCCCTGGGTCAAATTTTACGAAGAAGTGATGGGGTTCCGTAACATTCTGACCTTCGACGACAAGGATATCTCGACCGAATACTCGGCGCTTATGAGCAAAGTGATGAGTAACGGAAACGGCTTCGTGAAAT
The DNA here is from genome assembly GCA_038203615.1 of Chthoniobacterales bacterium. Lineage (GTDB taxonomy): Bacteria > Verrucomicrobiota > Verrucomicrobiia > Chthoniobacterales > UBA10450 > JBBRDU01. The sequence continues at coordinate 8,607 of JBBRDU010000055.1, read as the reverse complement.
TTCCAATCAACGAGCCGGCGGAGGGGAAAAAGAAGTCGCAAGTCGAAGAGTATCTCGACTTTTACAATGGCGAAGGCGTCCAGCACGTGGCCATCGCGACGCAAGACATCGTCAAGACTGTGACTGAATTGCAGAAGCGCGGCATTGAGTTCCTGAACATTCCTTCAACGTATTACGACACGCTTCCCGATCGGGTTGGCCACATCGATGAAGATCTCGAGCCGTTAAAGCGGCTCGGCATTTTGGTCGATCGTGATAACGAGGGTTATTTGCTCCAGATATTTACCAAGCCGGTGGAAGATCGGCCGACGCTTTTCTTTGAGATCATTCAACGGAAGGGCGCGAAGAGTTTTGGCAAGGGAAACTTCAAGGCGCTCTTTGAGGCATTGGAGAAAGAGCAGGACGCGCGAGGGAATCTGTAAGAGGAGAGTAAAGATGCCATTTTATCAAAAGCTGGGTCAGATTCCGCGGAAACACCACATCTGGTTTCATCGCAACGGGGCGCCCACCTTCAAGAATGAAGGGATTGCCTACGAGCACGTCATAACGACCGAAGGATTTAACGAAGCCTTTTCCATCCTGTATCACCTGCGCCCGCCCACGCGCGTACGAAGTGTTAAACTCCTGGGGTATCACGAACTCAAGAAAGTGACCGAGAGCCCGCTGCGGCATCATCACTTAAAGACCGCGAACATTCCGCGGCGCGGTGACCTCTATACAGGTCGCATCCCGATCCTGTTCAACCAGGATATGGTGGCCTATCGGGCGCGGCCGGTGAAGGCGTATGGCGACTTCGAGTATTACCGCAACGGCGGCGCCGACGAGATCATCTTCGTTTTCAAAGGGGGCGGGATCCTGGAATCTGCTTTTGGAAAGCTTCGTTACCGCGCGGAAGATTACATTGTGATTCCCCGTGGCATCACCTATCGGCTGGTGCCGGACAAGGTGGAGGAAGAAGATTACCTGGTGCTGGAATCGGCGGGACCGGTGCGCATTCCCGCCCGTTACCTTAATCACGAGGGACAGATTCGGATGGGGGCGCCGTATTCTGAGCGCGACCTGCATGGCCCGACCGAACTGCTTACGATCGATCAAGAGAAAGATGTCGATATCCTGGTGAAGGATGGTCCTCGCTGGACGTGCGTGACGAACGCGCATCATCCGTTCGATGTGGTCGGTTGGGACGGCTGCGTTTATCCTTTCACCTTCAACGCGCAGGACTTCGAACCGATCACCGGCACGGTTCATCAACCGCCGCCCATCCATCAGACCTTCGAGATCCGCGGCTACGTGGTCTGCACCTTTGCTCCGCGTTTGCTCGATACGCATCCTGAGGCCGTCAAGATTCCATGGGTGCACGACAACGTGGAGGCGGACGAGGTCCTCTTTTATGTTCGGGGCAACTTCGGCTCGCGCCGGGGCATTGAGAGTGGCTCGATCACTTTGCATCCGCGCGGTATCCCACACGGGCCGCACCCCGGAACGATCATGGCCAGCAAAGACGCCCTCCGCACGGAGGAGCTGGCGGTCATGTTTGACACCCAACACACCCTCGAGCTCACGGAAGAAGCGCTCAAACTGGACGACGACAAGTATCCGCTGAGCTGGCTCGATTAAGCTCGGGCTGCTGCAACACTGTGCCTAATCACGAGACCGAGTTGGAGGCGGCGGAGCGCCGTCTCGGAAATCTGCCGAGGTGCGGGGCGGCCAAGCTGGCCAGCCTGGAGAAATCGTTCCACGATATTCTGGAAGCAGTCGGGGAAGACCCGGCGCGCGAAGGGCTTTTAAAAACGCCCAATCGCGCGGCCCGCGCCTACGAGTTCCTGACCAACGGTTACCGCCAAAGTATCGATGAGATTGTCAACGATGCCATCTTCAGCTCGGACGCGAGCGAGATCGTGCTGGTCAAGGACATAGAGCTTTACTCCATGTGCGAGCATCATCTTCTCCCGTTTATTGGGAAAACTCATGTCGCCTACATTCCGAATGGCAAAGTCATCGGGCTTTCCAAAATTGCGCGGATCGTGGATATCTTTGCGCGCCGGCTCCAGATTCAGGAACAGCTGACCGTGCAGATCGCTGACGCGCTCATGAAAACGCTGCACCCGACGGGCGTGGCGGTGGTGGTGGAAGCGAAACATCTTTGCATGATGATGCGCGGCGTGGAGAAGCAAAACTCGATCATGAAGACATCGTGTCTGCTCGGCTCCTTCAAGGAAGACGCGCGCACGCGCGCGGAATTTCTCGCCCTGCTTCAGGAATAGCCGCCGTCATGTTTTTGACGGTCAGCAAACGTCTCGAGTTTTCCGCGTCGCGCCGCCTGGTCGTTCCGCGTTGGACGGAGAGCGAGAATTTGATCGCATTCGGCCCGGAAACCGCGGCCGCCTACGGCACGGGCCGTAATTACATCGCCTACCTCATCTTCTCGGGACCGGTCCATCCGGAGAACGGGATGCTGATCAATATCAGCGAGATGAAGGAGCGCGCCGGCCAAGTGATCCATCACGGGTTCGATCACAAGTTCCTGAACAAGGATAACCCCGCCTTCCGTAATCTTCCGCCCACCGTGGAAAACGTGGCCCGGCAGTTATTCCTGGAAGTGGCTCCCCGTTTTGCCGATGTCGATGCGCATCTCGTCGCCTGTCACTTGAGCGAGTCGCCGGAACGCACCGCCACGTACTATGCCGATGGATCGGCCGAGGCGAATTACTGGTTCCAGTTTTCGGCGGCGCGGCGCACCGTTTCGCCGGAGCTGAGCGCTCAGGAGAATGAGGCGTTGTTTGGTAATGCCACGGCCGTGCACGGTCATAATTATGAGGCGCGCCTTACTTTCCGATCGGAAAACCTCAAACCCGAGGGTCCCATGATGCGACATGATCAGGTGGACCCCTGTCTGCGATCGCTGCGGGCGGAGCTGGATCATCGCGATCTCAACCGCGACGTGCCCGGTTTGAAGGATCGACCAATGACGACGGAGAGCCTGGCCGAATACATCTACGAGCGAGTTAACGCGCTCCTTCCCCTCCATCGCATTCGGTTGCATGAGCGGGAGGATTTTTTCGCGGAAGTCTGGGATGATGAAAGGGTCTTCCTGGGAATGCGCGTTCCCTTCTGCGCGGCGCATCGTCTGCAGGCCGCGAGTCTGTCGGCGTCGGAGAACCTGACTCTCTACGGCAAATGCAATAATCCACTGGGGCACGGCCATCGTTATGTGACGGAGACCACCGTCGGGGGCGAGCTCGACCCCCGCAGTGGAGCGCTCTACGACTTCAGGGCGCTGCAGAGCAGCATCGAGGAAGCTCTGGCACCGTGGCAGGATCGGCATCTCGACCTGGAGACAGACGATTTTGCCAGTCTTCCTTCCACCGGCGAAAACATCGTGCGTGCGTTATGGCCCAAGATCGATGGGCGGCTGGCGCGACGGTTGGTGCGTCTCCGCTTGTGGGAGACCATGAACAACCGTTTTACCTTACGGAAGACACCGGCATGAAACGTTACCTCATCACTGGAGCGAGTCGCGGGATTGGGCGGGCCATTGCGGAGAGTCTGGCTGCGCCGGACATAAAACTATTTTTGCACGGCCGCGACACGGTCGCTCTGGCGGAGGTGTGCAAAGCGGTGAAGTCCCGCTGTGCTGGAGTGGTGTCGCTTATTCACGACCTGGCCATGGAGACGGGCGTGTCGAACTTGATCGAGGAAGTCGGCGCGGAACCGCTCGATCTTCTGGTCAACAACGCCGGGATCGCGGTGGTTAAGCCCTTCGCCGAGATTACTTCGGTCGAGTGGCAGCAAACGGTCGGCGTGAATGTGACTGCGCCGTTCCTGCTCACCCAGCACTTCGCCCCGCGCATGCGCCCGGGCTCGAGCATCGTCAACGTCCTTTCGATTGCAGCCAAAACGGGCTACGCCAATTGGAGCGCCTACTGCATGAGCAAATTCGCGCTGGAAGGTTTCTCCCAAGCCGTCCGCGAAGAGCTGCGCGACCATAAGATTCGCGTCATCAATGTCTATCCCGCGGCCACCGACACCGACATTTGGAACAAGGTGGCGGGGACGTGGCCACGCGAAAAAATGATGCCGGCGGAGGAAGTGGCGAAGGCAATCAACTACGCTTTGTCACGGCCGGCCGACGTGGCCCTGGAAAATATCACGCTGACCAGCGTGGACGGATCGCTTTAATCCCGGGCCGGCTCGGCCACCTTATGGGACTCCGGCTTCTGATGGTAATTCACCAGACGAAAGCCCCAGCTGATCAGGGTCGATAGATCCTTGGTCGACCCTTCTTTCTCCTTCAGGAACATGGCCGCGCGGGCTTTCAAAGCCGGTTGCTGGTCGATCGTCTCGAGAATCTCGAAGATTTCCATGGATAACAGCCAGTCTTCCAGATGCTCGGCTTGCTGCGTTTCCCAAATCTCGCCCAGCCGCTCGTACCCGATCTTGCTCTCGCGAATCTTGCGCACCTGGGCATAGAGATTTTCCAACTTCTGTCGTGTTGCGTCGGAACGCACTTTGATGGTGCGTTCGCGTGGCCCCAGCGCGACGGCATTGTAGGAATCCTTGTCGGCCGCGCCGTTGAAGACGGAGCTGACGCGCTCGCCCACCGCCATGTCGTATGCGCCCCAGGCGGGATCGAAGAGAATGCGATCTCCGTGACGGGCTGTGCAGTTCGAGAAAGTGATCAGCACCAGTTGGCCGTTTTGCCGCACGATCTTATCGATCCTGCCCTGCACAACGATTCCGCTGACAAACTCCAGGGTAGTCCTTTGGCCTTCCACGATTCCCAGTTGGCGCAGCTCGTGGTCCGTCAGGGTCTCCGGCGCTTGAGCGCTTCCCTTCCACTTTCCGATGGGCGATCCGAAACCATCCTTATGATAATCGCGTCCGTGACCCGCGAGCTGTTTATCGTCGATAGCCAGCGCGGTTGGCCCGGTCGATCGCAAATAGGATGGGGCATTCGCTTTGTCTGTCTCAACCTCCGTGAACGCTCCCGTGACCTGAAGCCCAGAGGAATACTGGCAGGTCGTCACGTTGTGGCAGTCGATCGCCTTGCGAATCCCTTCCAGACCACCGACCCGGTAGGCCATGGTGGAGGCAAAGTCCTCCAGCACTTCCCGGAGATGTTTGAAATCGCGACAGACAAAAAGCTGAGGTTGCTTGGTCGTGATATCGAAAGGCACATGGACCGCATCGATCGAGTAGGCAATTTTCTTCACGTTCGGTTCCAGGCAGGAGACCGACTCGCCGATGGAGGAGAGCAGCCCGGCGCCGTAAATTTTGGGTTGCTCGAGTGTGCCGATGAGTCCGTATTCCACGGTCCACCAATGCAACCGGGAAAGGAGCGCCATCTCCGAAGGGGCACCCAGGTCCTTTTGACGCTGCTCCACCAGACTGGTGGCTTCCTCGATTTCTTGCGGATCCGTGTTCGGCTGTTCCTTCAGAATGGAGAGATGACGAATCGCTTCGTAGAGTTCGAAATCCTTTTTGGACGACATGGCCCTGGCTCCGACTTCCCCGAAACGCTGCAGATAATCCGAATACTCGCGATCCACGATAATGGGAGCGTGCCCGGCCGCCTCGTGCACGATGTCCGGGGCCGGCGTGTATTCGATGTGATGGATCTGGCGCATGTCGCACGCGATGACCAGAACCCGGTAGGCTTGGAATTCCATGAAAGCCGCCGGCGGAATGAAGCCGTCGACTGCGACCGCGCCCCAGCCGATGGTGCCGAGGATGTTGTTCATCTCCTCAATGTGCGGAATGCGTTCAAAGGAGATGCCGGTCTCGAGCAAACCCTGGAAGTAAACTTTGTGCGCGAACTCTTTCAGGAAGAAGATGTTTTGGCGCATGATGAAGCGCCAGACGGCGTGATCGATGGGCGTGTAATCATCGAAGCGCTGATCCACCGCGAACTGCAGCAGGTGCCGGGGCAGCGATTGAACAGCCGGGTTGGTGAGACTGAAAGGTTGAATGCTCATGAGCGTTTGCTGAACTGAGGCGTTTCCGGAGTAAGAGTAAAATATGACCGTTTGGGAACCGAGCAAGAGTCATTCATTGGGCGGCGCCGTGGGGAGCGTGCCGAAAAAGCCTCTCCTGTGGTTGAACGCGCTCTGTCTGGATGCCCCGTTGGTGGCGCTCAGTTGGCAATGGCTCTTTGCCCGCGTCTTTCACGTGGCCCTGCAACCTGGCGAGAGCCTGGCCCTTTTCCTGACGGCGTGGTGGATCTATCTGGCGGACCGGTTCGCCGACTCCGTCTCGCTGGCGCCGGGCGTGCGCCGATCGGCCCGGGTCGCCTTTTGTTTGCGGCATTTGAAGATCTGGGGAGTGCTTCTGTTCATCGTCGGGGCACTTGATGCCGTCGTGGCCGTGCGGATTTTGGATCGTCGAATTGTTCTGCCCGGTATTTCGTTAGGTGCGCTCGCGCTCGTCTATCTCGCCATCAATCTCGCCTTCGGTCGGGCGTGGCGAATCATTCCGATCAAAGAGATCACAATCGGCTTCCTTTTCGCCACTGGAACCTTACTGGTTCTTCTGCCAGCGGCCTGGTCCGTCTATCCGGAATTCTTTCTGGCGGCATTATTGTTCGGGTGGCTTTGCTCGCTTAATTGTTTAAGCATCGCGGTGTGGGAACGCGAACTGGATGAAGAGCAGGGGAAACATTCCTTCGCCACGAGTCACGCCACGGCAGCCTGGCCTATCCGGCTCTTGTGCCTGGCGATGGCGCTTCTTTCTTTCACGGTCTCAGTGACGCTGCGAGGCGCCTGGCCCGTGACAGCCTGCCTTGGCCTCAGTGGCGCGTTCCTCTTTGCGCTTTATTCCGGGCGCCTCGCCCGGGATGAACGCACGGCCCTGGCCGACCTCGTCCTGCTCACGCCGCTGCTCTTCTTACTGGGCGAAAGGTTTCTGTGAGTTTCGATCGGATCGCTTCTACTTACCGTACTCTGGAAACGATCATGTTTGGCGGGGCGCTGCAGCGCGCTCGGGTCCAGTGGATTAAGGAACTACCCCCGCGCCGGCGTGCGCTTATCCTGGGTGAGGGGGACGGCCGCTTTGTTCGTGAGTTGAGCCACGCTCATCCCGGATTGGCGATCGATTGTCTCGATGAGAGCACTCGGATGCTGGAGCTGGCACGGCGGCGGATGCGCACACTATCGCGGGAGCGCCCGGTTCAGTTTATCCGCCAAAACATTTTGCAATGGCAACCGACGGGTCCATACGATCTTCTCGTCACCCACTTTGTTCTCGATTGTTTTGTCGCCACAGAAGTGGAGGCCGCTGTGGCGAAACTGGCGCGGGCGGCAGCGCCGGACGCGGTCTGGCTACTCGCGGATTTCACCATGCCTGCGGGACGATGGGCCTGGCTGCATGCTCGGCTGTGGCTGCGGGTCATGTACACTTTCTTTCGGGCTACGGCTGGTCTGCGCACCAGCCAGCTCGTCGATGCGACGCCTTATCTGCGCGAGAATGGATTTACGTGTCGCGCGCGCGAGCTGTCACGGTTCGGCATGTTGAAATCAGAAATGTGGGTGCGGTCAGGATGAGCGAGGTGGAACGGCCTCTCCGAGGGCGGTGCGAGCGGCGAGACCGCCATGATGAGCGCCGTTGGCGCTTTGTTTTTTAGCATCGCGCTCGGAGATCGCGATCCACCTATTCCTGCCGACGCGACCGGCGGATGCGGCGGATCAGCCAAATGACCAACGCCAACGCGATCGCCCAGGGGGCCACGAAGGCGAGGGCCACGCCGATCATCCGCACGCTCCACATCAAGGCGGAGGCTCCCTGCGCCACCGTCCGGCGCAGCGTCGCGAACAGCCCGGACTGCTGGGAAACCACGTTCCCCTGACTGTAAACCTGCACCGATACGTCGGCCGGCGCGTTCGCTTCGTCGATTTGGCCACCCGTCCGATCCTGACGCTGCACCGCCACGTTCTCGACCTGACCGAGCGAGCCCAGCGATTGCAGGAGCGCGTTGTAATTTCTCATCGGCACGCGCAGCGAAACATTGGCGTACTCGCGGCCGTCCGAATCGCGGCTGAAGGAAGAGCTGCGCACGCGTCCGCTCTGTTTTTCCGCCAGGGTCCGCAGTTCCTTTGTTTTCTCGTCCACCGCTCCCGTGCGAATGCGCAGGCTGGTTTGCTGGAAAGCTTGTTCCTGTTCCTCGCGGGAGATGGTGATATTGAGCTGCACTTTATCCCGTTCCGTTTTAGCGTTCTCGGACATGCCTTCGCCGCCTTGGGCCACGCGTTCCGTTTGTACCTGGAAATTCTCGACCCGGCCCATCGCTTTGACCCGGGCGACGACCGTGTCGCTTTCTTCCGGCGCGATCAACATGCTGATGCGCGCCGAGACTCGCCCCGTGTTATCGCGATCCAGCTGCGCATTAGTGATCTGCACTTTGAGCGAGGCGACGGCTTTGATGTCGTTGTAGATCTTCTCGACGTCCGGTGCGTAGAGCGCGAGCTGAGCGCGCTCCTTCAAAAGAAAAGCCGCCGGGATATTCATGTCCTTCTCGGCCAGGGAAATCGTAACCGTGGCAAATTGGACCTGTGCGTCCATGAACTTGAGTTCGCCCTGCATCTGCTCGATTTGCTCGCGCACACGCCCGATCTC
>JBBRDU010000054.1:0-19492 GCA_038203615.1 Chthoniobacterales bacterium | reverse complement strand
GGGGAGCAGACCCGCCATGGGGCCGGTGCCCCTGCCGGCCGCTCCCGCCCCGGCCCCGTCAGCCCCGGCCAAACCGGACGGACCGCTCTTGAAGGATGTCGTTTCACCGATGGTCGGGACATTCTATCGCGCGGCTTCGCCCGAGACCGCGCCCTTCGCCGACGTGGGTAAGACTGTCACGGAAGACAGCGTGGTCTGCATCATTGAAGCGATGAAGGTGATGAACGAGATCAAGGCGGAAACCAGTGGAGTCATCGCGGAGGTCGTGGCGGAGAACGGCAAACCGGTGCAATTCGGCCAGGTTCTGTTCCGCGTGCGCTAAGTTGAGAGGTCAGGTTTTGAGAATCGAAGTGCGTGGGACAGCTAAAATCGGACTCTCGATCGTCTCTTAACTTCATAAAACTTCTCAACGTGTGTTCGAAAAAGTCCTGATTGCCAATCGCGGCGAAATCGCGCTGCGCGTCATCCGCGCCTGCAAGGAACTGGGCATCCGCACGCTGGCGGTTTATTCGGAGGCGGACGTCGATTCACTCCATGTGCAGCTGGCCGATGAATCGATCTGCATCGGGTCGGCTCAAAGCTCGGAGAGTTATCTTAAGATCGATCGCATCCTGAGCGCGGCCGAAGTGGGCGATGTGGATGCGATCCACCCCGGATATGGCTTTCTTTCGGAGAACGCGCATTTCGCCGAGGTCTGCGAGAGCTGCAAAATCAAATTCATCGGTCCGTCCGCCAGTGCCATGCGAGCCATGGGTGACAAAAACTCGGCCCGTGCCTGCGCGCGCCGCGCCGGTGTGCCGGTCACACCGGGGAGTGATGGAATCGTCGAAACGGAAAAGGACGCGATCAAGGTGGCGAAGAAGATCGGCTATCCGTTGATGATCAAAGCCGTTTCAGGGGGAGGCGGCCGGGGCATGCGCGTGGCGCATAACGAGCCCAGCTTGCTCAATGGATTCCACAGCGCGCGGACGGAAGCGGAGAAGGCTTTCGGCAACGCCGAGGTTTACATTGAGAAACTGATCATCAATCCGCACCACGTTGAATTTCAAATCATGGCGGATAGTCACGGTCATACCATTCACCTGGGCGATCGCGATTGCTCCATTCAGCGGCGTAACCAAAAAGTCATCGAAGAGTGCCCTTCTTCTTTCCTCACTCCGGCCCTGCGCAAGAAGATGGGAAACGCCGCGGTCAAGCTGGCCAAATCGGTCGACTACGAAAATGCCGGCACCATTGAGTTTCTAGTCGATTCCGATCGGCATTTTTATTTTATCGAAATGAACACGCGCATCCAGGTGGAGCACACCGTGACGGAAGAGGTCTACGGATGTGACCTGGTCAAAGAGCAAATCCGGATTGCGGCCGGGCAGCCGCTTTCTCCCCACGTGGCGCATGCTCAGCCGCGTTTGCACGCCATTCAATGCCGCATCAATGCAGAGGATCCGGCCAACAACTTCCAGCCTTCGCCGGGCAAGATTGCCTTCTATTACGCACCGGGCGGGCGCGGCGTGCGGATTGATTCCCACGTCTACACCGGCTACACCGTGCCGCCCTATTACGATTCGATGATTGGCAAAATCATTACGGTGGGTGCGACGCGCATTTCGGCGATTGATCGGATGCGGCGCGCCCTGGACGAATATTACATCACCGGGATCAAAACGACCGTGCCATTTCACGCCGCCATGATGCGGAATTCCGAGTTCCGCGCCGGCAACTACGACACCGGATTCGTCGAGCGGGTGATGAACTCGGGAAAGTTCGAACTCACCACCGCGCCCATGCGGCTGCACGAATAGCGTTGCGCAACCTGACTGAATGCCGGCTCTACGGCATCCTCGATCTCGGATACATCGCTGCGGCGGAGGCGATGCGGGTGGCCGGCGCCATGATTGAAGGCGGGGTGGATGTGATCCAGTTACGCGGCAAGGGCCAATCCGTCGACGAGCTGACCAGCCTGGCCAGCGCTCTGCACGCGCTGACCTTCCCAGCCGCCATTCCTTTGATCGCGAACGATTACCCGGAAATCGCGCAACGCGTCCCGCTGGAGGGTGTCCATGTCGGTCAGGACGATCAATCGGTCGCGGCGGCGCGGGCCGGGGCTGGTCGCGACATCCTGGTGGGAAAATCCACGCATAACCTGGCCCAGGCAGCGGCCGCGCAAAAGGAAGGCGCCGATTACATCGGCTTCGGTCCGCTCTTCGCCACGCCGACCAAGCCAGATTATCGACCCATCGGGCTGCGCCAGATCGCGCAGGTTTATCGGGATGTGCCCTGCCCGATCTTTTGCATCGGCGGAATAAAGGTGGAAAACCTCGGGCAAGTCATTGTGGCCGGTGCGCGACGCGTGGTTATTGTCTCCGGATTACTGCAAGCACCAGACATTGCGAACTACGCCCGCGAAGCCAGGCGGCTCTTGCTTTCGGAATCTGAAAGCGAAACTCGGAAATCTGCCATTTAACATATGTCTGTTCTTGTTGTTGGTTCCATTGCGCTTGATACGGTCAAGACTCCGGTGGAGGAACATGCCGACTTGTTAGGCGGCTCTGCTTCCTACGCCGCCTTGGCCGCGAGTTTCTTCTCCCCGGTTCGCCTGGTTGGGGTGGTCGGCTCTGATTTCCCGGGGAGCGAATTCGATTTTTGGGAAGAGCGTCATATTGACACGGAAGGAGTGCAGCGAGCCGACGGCAAAACTTTTCGCTGGTCGGGTGAGTACGCGTGGGACCTGAACACGCGCGAGACGCGCTCGGTCGCTTTGAATGTTTTCGAGCATTTCAAGCCGACGTTGCCCGGGTCCTACCGGCAGAGCGATTTTGTTTTGCTGGCCAACATTGCACCCGCCTTGCAGATCCATGTGCTCGATCAAATGGAGCGACCGCGCTTCGTCGTGGCTGATACGATGGATCTTTGGATTGAGACGACGCGGCCCGATCTGGATGCACTCATTCCACGGGTCGACCTGTTGATTTTGAATGACAGCGAAGCCCGGCAGATGACCAAGGAGACGAGCTTGATCAAAGCCGGTCGCGCCATTCGGACCATGGGCGCGCGTTACGTGGCCATTAAGAAAGGCGAACATGGCGCGCTGCTCTTTGGAGAAGACGAATTTTTCAGCTGCGGTGCCTATCCGCTCGAGGACATCCATGACCCAACCGGAGCAGGGGACACCTTCGCGGGCGGCATCGCCGGTTTCCTGGCGGGCACGGTCAAAACCGTGCACTTCAGTGATCTGCGCAAAGCCATGATTTACGGAAGCGTCCTGGCCAGCTTCACGGTGGAAGCATTCAGTCTGGAACGGTTACGCAATCTGACCATGGAAGAGGTTAAGGAACGTTATGAGACGTTCAAACGGATGAGTCAGTTCGAGCTGATGCCATGAATCGGCAGGTCAGACCGCCTGTCTCAGGTTGCGGAGATGCGACCGACTTACCTGCGCTGGAAAGAAACGCTGCAGCAATTCGCGGATTGAGGGCTCCCGCCTCGCGCACAGCGGCTAATCCTTCGCAGTGATGCAAGCCGCCGCAGCCTTTGGAAAGAGCGCGCCCGTGAAGATTCGAACTTCAAACCTTCTGATCCGTAGTCAGATGCTCTATCCAGTTGAGCTACGGGCGCTGAAAGCAGCCTAATTTGCGGAGGAAGGGCGGTGCGTCAATAGGAGGCGCGCACATTCCTGATTGGGCGACGTAGAATTTATCATCATAGGCTTCGCCTTCGAGTTTGCGCAGGAATTATGGCACTCCAGGTATTCTCGTTTCGTCCGCCTGAAGCGGGGGACGCGATTCGCGGTCGACGTGGCGTCGGTGGCGAAGGAACTTCTCCGTTCAGAACGAGCCACGGCCGTGACTGGGCCGGAGGAAAGCGGCGGGGGAAGGGGACGATCGTGGGCGATATGCCGACCGGTTGGAGTCGCTACATTTTCTGGGCGGTGCTCGGTCTCGTGGTGGTGGTGGTGGGATTGCTTTGGCTGGTGGCGCTGTTTATCCCCAAGGCTGAGTAAAGCGGACGGCGCTTGAGCAGGAGACGGGTGACCTGACATTCTCACGGCGTGACCATCTTTCTGGGCTGCGGTTTTGCCGCAAAGTATCGCGAAGGCGGCGGCAATTTGTCGGTGCCGTTACAGTGGATGCTCGGGCTGCGCCGGCTCAAGCTGGATGCGGTTTGGCTGGAATTGTTGCCGACCACAGGAGACGACCGGGCCGACCGCGCCAACATCGACAATTTTCAGCGCCGTCTGCGCGAACACGGCTTGGCCGGGCGTTACTGTCTGCTTCTGCAAAAGCCCTCATCGGACGCCCATGACCTCGCGGGCATGCAATGCATCGGGATGTCGCGCCGCGCGCTGCGGGACCGGCTGTGCGGCCCGAACATTCTGCTCAATCTCAGTTTTTCCATTCATCCGCCGTTCCTGCTCAAATTCGAACGCCGTCTCTTCTGTGACATCGATCCGAGCGAAGTCTTTTATTGGATGACAAAACTGGAGATGGGGCAGTCCTATCACCACGAGTTCTGGACGATCGGCCTGAATGTTCACGGGAAAAATTGTTTGCTGCCCAGGTCGACGTTGCCATGGAAGACCTTTTATCCCCTGGCGGATACGCAGCTCCTCCGGCCGCAACCGCGCCCGCGTGTCGCGAAGTTTGCCACCATCGGCCAATGGTATTGGGGTGGAGCGGTGGAGGTGGAGGGGGGGTATCCCGATTTGTCGAAAAAATTCGCTTTCGAGCCTTATCTTGATTTACCGAAACTGGTGCCGGCAGCCCGCTTCGAATTGGCCATGAATATCAATGCCAGCGATCCGGAGATTGCGCGGCTGCGGAAGCGCGGATGGAAGGTCGTCCAGCCCCATGGCGTGGCCCGCACTCCCAAAGCGTATCGCCGGTACCTGGCCGGAGCGCTGGCTGAATTCACCGCAGTCAAAGGAGTGGACGTGCGCTGGAAAACCGGCTGGGTGAGCGACCGGGCCGCCGCCTTCCTGGCGCTGGGACGGCCGGTTCTCACGGAAGATACCGGGGCAGCTCCCTATCTGCCGCGTGGCAATGGGATGTTTTTTGTGGAAAACCAAGCTGCCGCGGCTGCCGCGGCCACGGAAATCATGCAGAATTGGCGTCGCCATTCGCGGCAGGCTCGGGCCTGTGCCGTCGAAATATTCGATTCGGCCCGGAACCTCCGACGGATCCTCAGTCTCTAGGGCGGACCGGGGGGGGTCTGAAAATGTCGGGTGATTCTCCATTGCAAAAGCGCTTTGGGATGTTACTCGTTCCCCGTTATGGCGGACCTGATGAAGACGGATGAGCTAAAAAACCGGCTCAAAAAGATTCCTGAATGGGAACTGGAGAAGAAGCATATCGAGCGAACCTTTGAGTTCGACGACTTTTCCGATTCTATCGATTTCGTAAATTCTGTCGCTGAGGTCGCCGGCGAAGAGGAGCATCATCCCGACATAGACATTCGTTATAACAAGGTTCGCCTGGTGCTCTCCACCCACAGCAAGGGTGGCCTGACGGAGCTCGACTTCGCTTTGGCGGAGCGGATCGATACGCTGGCCGAGTAGATTCGTGCAAGAACCGTCCTCCCGCCGGCGCTGGATCGCCGCGGTTGTGGTGATCCTGCTGGTCCTGGCGGTTTGGAAGTTGATCGATTTCCGCATCCAACCGCCGCCACCACCGGCGGCCCAGCAACTGGCGCCGCGTTGAATCGCGCGATGAGCGGCCGCGCCCGGGCGCACGAGTGAGAGTCTAGAGATGATTACCGACGGGCGATCGGCCTTCGTCCGCATCGATGAATCCAAACATCGTCTCGATCTCTGAGCGACCAGCCATGCCCGCTTCCTTCTTGCGTCTTTTTAGGGTCTCGGAAACTTCGTCGTTCCAGCCCCGCTTCCGCATGAACTCGTTCCAGACATAAATCTCGTCGTCGGAAGGGCGGCGCCCGGACGAGAAACACCACTGCAAAATTTCCTCATCGGTTCCTCCCTGTTTCGCGCGATCGACCAGGTCGTTATAATCGATTCGCAAAAATTGAACGGCGCGCTCGTCGAATCCTTTGCCAAGATTGGCCTGATAATCTTCCGGCAGCTGGGCCTTGGTTTGGGCGCGGATTTTGTCCAACATCCGCGCGAAATATACGAACCCGCCCACTTTAATAAACGGGCTGCGGAGGCTTGGGCTATTCATGAAGAGGGCAGTTTGGGCTTTTTCCACGATTCTTTCAAGCTGCACCACCGGGTGGCTCCGATTTGGCCCGAGCCCGATTGACCCTTGTCGGGCCCCCGCTGCTGGCAGATGGTCGCAGGGATGGACCGGATTGTCGGCACGGAAACCGAATATGGATGCCTGATCAGCGACGATGCGCCCCATTCCAGTTCCGACATCTGGCCGGCCAAAGTGAAGAATTATCTTTTCCGCAAGGCCACCGCCGGCGCCCTTGATCTCCATTATCGCGATTATGAGGAGCCGCCGGGGAACGGCGGATTTCTGCTGAACGGCGGACGCCTCTACCTGGACATGGGCCATATCGAGTATGCCTCGCCCGAGTGCCTGCACCTGCGCGACCTCGTGACCTACGACCTGGCGGGCGACGAAATGTTGCAGACTTCGCTCGAGGCGCTCGGCGCGGCCGGTCACGTCTCATTCATCAAGAACAACGTCGATCATCACACGGGCGCGACCTTTGGTTGCCACGAAAATTATCTGATGAAGCGAGAGGCCCAGTTTACGCCGCCGATTCTGGGGACGTTGCTCAGTTTTCTCGCCACCCGGCAGATCTTCACCGGCTCTGGCCGGGTGGGCCAGGCCAATCCGCTGGCCTTTGATTTCGAGCCGCCGCGGGCGGAGGCGCGGGTCGACTTTCAACTAAGCCAGCGGGCCGATCACATCGTGAACGACATTTACCAGTGGGTGCAATTCAATCGTGCCATCATCAACGCGCGAGATGAGCCATTGGCCGATTACCGCAAATACCGGCGGCTTCACCTTTTGATTGGCGACTCCAATATGAGCCCGTTCGCCACGGCCTTGAAGGTGGGCACGACCGCGTGCGTTCTGTCCTTACTCGAAGACGGGCGTTTGCCGAGGAACTTGATGTTGCATGACGCCGTCCAGAGCACGCGCGACATTTCGCGCGATGCCACCGGCAAATGGATCGTCAACCTGGAGAACGGCCAGACCATCGGCGCCCTCGATGTGCAATGGCAATTCCACGATCTGGCCCAGAAGCATTTGCGGCATCGCAGTGCGGAAACGGATTGGCTGCTGGAAAGCTGGAGCTTCACGCTGGAAGCGCTCGAGCAAAATCCGCAAGCCCTCATCGGCGGGGTCGATTGGATCACGAAGAAATGGCTGCTCGAGACCCTGATGGAAGCAGAGAACCTGCAGTGGGACGATCCCTGGCTGCAAAGCGTGGACCTCGAATATCATAACATTGACCCGGCCCGGGGATTGTTCTTTAGCGTGACGCCGGGCAAAAGAATCGGCGAATGGAACAACGGGGTGCGCCGAGTCGAAGCCCTGCGCGAGCCGCCGGCCAACACACGCGCCTCGGGCCGGGCCCTGGCCGTGGCGCAGTTTCAGAAGGGCGATCGGCCTTACGTGATCAATTGGGATTCGATCGCCTACGACAGTCGTGATTTTTTAGTGATGGGCGATCCCTTTGAAACCTACACGGACGAGGTGACAAAGTTTCTCTCGATCGACCGGCCGCCTCCGACCGATCCGGACGACGAACCGGACGCGACGCGACCGATTAGGAATTGAACGAGGGCGGGCCCTGTGCGCTATTGCAGGCGCTGCAGCGAGGTGATCCCGTAATTTTGCTGGAGACCGGGCGCTTCTGCCTCTACTTGCGCGGCATCAAGTTCCAATTGCTTGGGATCTTCCTCGGTCTCAACCTTGATGAAGCCGTCCATCGGTTGCTTGACGGCAGCGGCCAGGTCCGCCAGGGATTTAATCTCCTTGCCGTTCACTTTGGTGACGGTGAGATAGGAAAGGTCGTCGTAACCGATCGTGCTCAGGGCCGGAAGGACCTGGCTCAGAATCACGACGCGGCGATGTTCCTCCGAAAATCGTTCAGTCTGGAAACGATCCATGTAGACAAAGCGCGGCGGCGCATCCTTTTGCCAGTTGGCGCCCCATTCCTTTAGATATTGCCGGGACAACTCCTGAAAGATCAGGCCTCCGAGAACGTAATAAGAGGGGGGCTGTCCGAGGCTGTAGGGGGGAATGACGTAGTCGGCGGGTGAGCGGTGTTCGAGAGTGACAGTGAGCTGCATCGGTTTGCCCGCCCGTTGAATGCGGAACGACACAGCCTCGCCCGCGAAAGTGTGAGCCGTCAGCAAATTAGTGAACTCAATCTTGCCGTAAAGCGGGTCCACGTAGTTCCCATTTTGGTCAATCTCGTTTGGGCCAATGGCGGTGACAATATCGCCCGCCTGTAATCCCGCTTTCACGGCGGGAGATTTCGGCTCCACACTCGTGACGTAGACGCCGCCGGGTTTGCCCGTCTGGCCCGCGAAATTGCGCAGCTGAGGATCGCGCGTGGGAAAGAAAGAGAAACCGGCCGTGGGAAATCCGCGATAATGCTGGCTCTCCGCGTCCTTCAGGAAATGCGCGATGATGGGAGCGGGGATGGCATCGAGGACCTGGGTCCGCGGGTCGTAACGCAGCAGAAGGCCGGCGAGCTTGTTGTTTTTCACCAGGGGAACGGTGTAACTGTTTTCGCGATACTGCAGCGCGATGCTGACGCGGTAAGCGAGGAACTCCTCCACATCGATCGGGTAGTGCATCATCTGCACTGTGGTGACGAGTCCATCGGTGACGGCAAGCGCTCCGGTCGGTTCCAACTGCCATGCGGCAAGCCGGTCGCCCACCACGGTGTCTCCGCCCAGCTCCATTGGGGCCAGTCCTTCCAGGAATTTTTTCTCGGCCGGCTCCAGCAGCGCGAGGTTGGCCTCGTAATCGATCACCTGCACGTTGGCGGCGATCTTCTCCCCGGACTCGGCTCGCTCCAATTCCACGTAATTTTGGTTTGTCACCAGGTCAGCCGTCACGAGGACGCGGCCCTGCGACAACACAGCTCCGAGTCCGCGTTTGGAAAAGGAAGCTTTCTTCTGCCACGGCCGAGAATAATCGTAGGATTGTCCCGTCACGTTGACGCGAACGAGGGAAAGTTCTTTCGGTTTGTCGCCGGGCTTTGCTCCTCCCGGTGGGGCGGGCGCCTTCTTTGGCGCCGCCAGCATGGGCCCGCTCAGGGCCAGGAATAAACAGAGTGCGAAAGTCCTGCGCATGTTAGCTCTTCTTTGGATCTTGTGCCCGCGCCGGCGTGGCGAGCGGCTGATCATCCAAATTCTGCTCCTTGGTGACGTTGTAGCGCGACTGGATCCGTTCGCGGGCGGCTTCGACTTGTTTCGGATCGAGCACCAGCGGAGGCCCGTCACCGATTAGGTTGATCACGAAACGGTCGGCCGGCTCGGATAGAACTTTGGCCAGGTCGGCCAGGGTCCTGATCTTTTTCCCGTTCACATCGTCCACGATGCTGCCGCGATAAGGCCCGAGATAAGTGTTGATCGGATCCGGCAGGATATTGGTCAGCACCACGACCTCCGGATGCTCGAGGTAAATTTGTTCGAGGACAAAAAAGTCAAAGAAATGGCGCAGCCGCAAATCGGCCGGTTGATAGGATTCCACCAATTCCAGATTCAAGGGCTGAAAGAGAAGCCCGCCATAGAGGATATAACGCGGGCGCAGATCGTAACTGTGCCCCTGGATCAGATAGGGCTTAATCGTGTCCAGTTCGACCGTGACGCTGGCCGGCGCCTTCTCGCGAATGATATCGAGCTTCACCTTGTCCCCTCTAAATTTGCGCTCGACCACCTCCGGCATTTCCACGCGCTCCCCTTCCAACTCGACATTGGCGTCGCTTGCAATCGGGTGATCATCGATCGCTATGAGGACGTCACCGGCACGGAGAACTTTGCCGCACGGACCGGCCGCTACCACGGTATTTACGAGCACGCCACGATCGTCATCCTTCAGCCCGAGGAAATGGCGTTGCGCCGGATTTTGTAACTTGGAGTAGGTCAGGCCCAGATCGACGTATTTGTCGTAATGGCCGTCGGAAATATCCTTGAGGAATCGCTGCATGACCGGCGTAGGAATCATGTAGGCGACTCCCTGAGCGACATCACCGCTATAACCCTGGAACGCCACGCCCACCACTTTCGCGTTTTGCATGACGGGTCCGCCGCTGTTGCCCGGATTGATCTGGGCGCTGATCTGGACGGCGAGGTGCTGATCGATGGAGGAGTGCGTGTAGAGCTGAAAATCGATGCGCGAGACGATGCCGGTGGTGACGGACATGCGCTCGCCGCCCAGCGGGAACCCATAGGCTGACACGACGGATTCGAGCTCGGGAATGCCCCCGAACCTCAGCGGCGTCATGTTCTTGAAAAAATTGGGAGAGGCCACGGTGACGAGTGCGAGATCGCAATCGTGCGCCACAAATTGGACGGTGGCGGGATATTTATTAGGATCACCATCCCGCTCGACCGTGAGGAAACGGCTGTTACTGACCACGTGTGCATTGGTCATGATACGGTTGCCATCGATGACGAAGCCGGCTCCGATCCCGCGCGCGATGACGCCGGCATTCCAGGGAGCCTTATAATCTGGTTCCACCGCAGTGGCGGTGATGCGAACCAGACTTTTCTGGACGGGCCCGTTAGGCCGCGGTGGAGCCACCGGCACCGCCACGATGGCGGGAGCGGGGGCCGGGGCGCTGGGGCGAAGCGGACCGGGCGGCTTGGGCTGGTCAGACGGCCCGGCCGGAGAGTCTTGCGTCTGCGGCTGTGCCTGCGTTGGGGGTGGCGCTTGCGCTGGAGGTGGGGCCTGCTGAGCTCGCACGTGAGCCGCCAGCAACGACAAAACACAAAACAAAAATCGGCTGCGCCTCATGAAGTCCGAGAAGATGAAACGATGTGCTCGAAAAGCAAATACCATTCCGGTATTTGACTTGGAAGGTGCCAATCCGTTGAAAAAAATGTGACAGCGCTACTCCGCACGGAGATATTTGCCCGGCGTCCTACAAGCCCTTGGGAAAAAGGCCTTGCGCAGCGATGGTAGAGCCGCTAGCCTACTTCTAAAGAAGTGAAAGCACGCGTATTCCAGTATTGGATTGTCGTCCTTCTTTGCGTTTCCGCGACATTTGCTTTCGCCAATGACTTTAAAAGCGTGATCATCGCGCCGGGAGGTTCTCAAGTGATCAAGATTCCTAACGATCATTTCCTGTTGATCCGCAACTTTACGCAAGACGGCGGCGGAAGTGAGCGTGGTGTCGTGACCGCAGGGATTGGCGGGGTAACGGTGAATGTTCTGGCCGCGACTATCATCGACTCGGGTGCGACAGCCACAACTACTGCTGCGACCCCAACGCCAACGCCAACTCCGACGCCGGCCGCAACTCCCACACCAACTCCAACTCCGCCCCCGCTGGAAGTTATTAATAACATCGTCATCGCGGGACCTGCAATGGTCACAGCGACGTGTCCGTTTGATGCGAAGGGCTGTGTCATTACTTACAGAAGAAATAGCGACGACTGAACGGCAACACCCTCCAAGATTACAGAGAGCGCGGGATAAAAAATGAAGAGTCGCACCCCTTCACTCTTGATTGCTGCCTTTTGCGCGGTCGTTTCCCCCCTTATCGCTGGTGAGTTCAACAGCGTGATTATCACGCCTACAAGTTCTCCTCTGACCCTCGATGTGGCCGACGAGCATTTCCTGCGAGTCCGCAACTTTACGCAAGAGGGCGGGCGAAATCAGCGTGGCGTGGTAACGGTGACAGCCAACGGCCAAACGGAGAATGTGTTGGCAGCTGCTCTCATCGACCAAGGGACGGCTGGGAGTCCAGAGGGATCGACCGTGCCGCTTGAATCCATAAAAAAAGTGGTGATCGCTGGACCGGCTCAGGTCACGGTAGCGCCTGTGGCGGGAGCAACGCTTTTCATAACCTACATAAGAGGGGCGGAACCGGCAGACGCAACGCCGACGCCTACGTCCACACCCTGAAGCAAAAGCCCACTTTCCCTACAAGCCGGCTCGATCAAGCAGGGACTTGAGCACTTTCTCGGCTTCAAAGATTTCTTTGGCGATGGCCCGGGCGGCGCGCGAATGCTTCGCGTAATCGGCGTTGATCTTTTTTACCGCCTCCACGATTTCGCCTAACGATTTGAAGGCGAGAAGTCCGCACTCACCACCGTAGTAGCGGGTGAATCCAGTTTCCTGCGTGATGACGGGCCTGCCGGCCGCCAGATAGCAGGCGCTGCGATCGCTGAACCAGCCCGTGTGCAGTCGCACATACTGGTCCTTGGCCACGGTGAATTCGCCCTTTGATTTTCGAATGTAGTCGCGATAGAGCCAGTAATCGACGCTCATCTGGTGCGGCGAGGTGAAGCGCCAGCCCTTGCGCCGGAAACGCGCACGCACTTTCTCGTCTTTGATATCGGTGGCCAGCTCAAAGGGTTCCGTGCTTCTTTTGGCAGCCTCGATAAAACGCAGGAACTCGAGCGACTTGCTCCATAGGTATTTCTGGCCGCGCCAGGAAATGTCCTTGAGACCGCTGGTCGACCAATTCGCAATGGAAGTGAAAACGGCGGAAGGGGCGGGGGAACGAAGGTTGCGCCATAAGTCCGTCACGACCGGCTGCCGTGTGGGCAGCCATTTGAAGCCATGCGTGGGCACGGGAAAAACTTTCGTCCCGACATTCTCGCCGAAGGTAAAGAGAGCGTGATGCCGGCTCAGGTATTGGCGCGTCGATTTTATACCCTGATCAATCTTGATTTGTTCCACCCCGGGATCGCTTTCCACATAGAGAATGCGGTCGCTCTGCAGCAGGTCTTGATTGAACTCCTGCGTGCCGCAAATGTTGAGGATGGCATCCGCGTCGCGGTAAAGTTGCCGGATCTTCTGGAGAGGAAGCCCGGCTGTGGGGTTGTCCGGCAGATAACGCGCGCAGAAGGCCCAGCGCTTGCGGAAATCGAACTCGCCGGCCAAACGCTCGAGCAACTGGGCCGCGTAATCGAACTCATTGTTGACTTCGAACGTCTCGGGGTTGTAGGGCAACCGCGCCGAGTCTTCGACGTAGAAGACATCGTGGCCGAGCCGTTGCAGGCCCACGATGTAATGGATGTGCTGCCAGATCACGCCCGCGATCGGGCACGACCCCATAAATCCCATGACGATGAGCTTCTTCCGCTTCATCGGTTTCTTAGCCACCGATAAACACGGATTTACCCAGATGAGGTCCTGTGTTTTGCGGTAATCCGTGTTTCATCCGTGTGAATCCGTGACGGAAAATCCTACTCTAATTTCTTAATCACCGCCGCCGGATTGCCCGCAACGAGCACATTGGGTGGAACGCTTTTCGTCACCACGGAGCCAGCTGCCACCACCGAGTTTTCCCCGATCGTCACGCCTTTTAGAATCGTGGCATTCATGCCGATCCAGACGTTGTGGCCGATGACGACCGGCGCGGTTTTCAGCTTGGGGCGGGCCGGACGATCCTGGAGAAAGGGCGCGAGGGCGTGGGCATCGATCAAGCGTTGGGCCGGAGCGAGCGGGTGGAAATCGGAGTCGGCTATGCCGACGTTCCAGGAGATGAGGCAATGCGATCCGATCTCGATGCGTTCCTCCGTCATGATGAGGGCGCCATTGAGCAGGGTGAAATCGCCCACCGTGCAATGGCCGTTCGGACCGACGGAGAAGGAGCAGCCCGCGTAAATCGAAACGTGATTTCCGAGAACGACGGCGCGCGGATGTGTGCTGCGCAGAAAGCGAAAGACCTGGGCGCTCTCGCAATATAATCCCTCGCCGAATTCGACATTGGGCGGGATCGGTTGCGTCCACCAATCGCTTTCCACCCGCCGGTCGGAGTTCACGTTGCTCATTTTGGATAATTCCCAGAATGATAAAGCCGGGCGTAAACGCCGGAGCGTTCAACCAGCTCCGGGCCGGTACCTTGTTCCACGATTCGTCCCTTCTCCATCACGACGATGTGATCGACCTGATGAATCGTGCCGAGGCGATGGGTCACGATGAGAGTAGTTCGTCCGTGCATGAGTTCCTTGATCGTTGCCATGATAGCCGACTCGGTGGTGGGATCGAGCGCCGAAGTCGGCTCATCGAGAAGAAGGATGGGCGCGTTCTTGAGAAAGGCGCGGGCAATGCCAATGCGCTGGCGCTGGCCCACGCTGAGATGTCCGCCGCGCTCGCCCACCAAATTCGCGTAGCCATCTGGAAGCTTCCGGATGAATTCATCTGCCTGGGCGCGCCGCGCCGCGGCCACGATTTCCTCATCCGTGGCGTCGGGACGGCCGTAGGCGATGTTTTCACGGATGGTGGTGGAGAAGAGCAGCGTGTCTTGCAGAACGATGCCGATCTGCGAGCGGAGCGACTTCTTCGTGACGTCGCGCAGATTGCGTCCGTCGAGCGAGATGGCGCCGACGGTCGGATCGTAGAACCGCGGCACCAAACTCAAGAGAGTGCTCTTACCCGCACCGGTGCCTCCGACGAGGGCCACAATCTGGTTCGGCGCGATTTCCAAGTCGATATCGTGTAAAATGGCGCGGTCCATCTGGTAGCCGAAAGAGACCCGTTGAAAGGCAATCGAACCTTTCGTCTCGGAGATGGCCAGCGCGTTCGGGGCGTCCACCACATCATCCTCCCGGTCGAGAATCTCAAAGCAGCGGCGCGCCCCGGCGGTCGCCCCTTCCATGGCCCAGGCCGTGTAAGTGAGAGATTCGAGCGGCTGGTAGAGCATTAATAAGTAGGCGCTGAAAACGAGGAGCGAACCGAGGGTCAAACTGCCGGCCAGGACGTGGAGAGTTCCCAGATAGTACATGGCGGAGGTGCCGAGAACCATGAGGGTGCTAATGACCAGAGCGCTGTTCACATTGGTCAGAGTCAGGCGCAGGCTGGCCTGCAGGCTTTGCGTCGCCTGCAGATGAAACTGGCGCACTTCCCACTCTTCCCGTCCGAAGGCGTGCACCATCCGGATGGAACTCAGCCCCTCCTGCGCCTGGGCCAGGACGGCGCTTTCCTGTTCCTGAATGAAGGTCGATTCCTGGCGAATCCGATTCGCGAAGAAGTAGATAGTGACGAGGAGAAAGGGGACGATGGCGAGGGAGAGCAAGGCCATCTGCCAGTCGAGACGCAGCATAATGACAAAAGTGCTGACCAGCGTAATGACGGAGCCAAAGATGTTGGTGAAGCCCTTGTTGTAGATCGTCTGGATGGCCTGCGAATCGTAGGCCACCCGGAAACTCGAATCGCTCGACCGTCGCGCATCGTGATACTTGAGCGAGAGCGATTGCAGATAGGAGTAGAGATCGGTCCGCAACTTCAGCAGGGCCTGCAGGCCAATCTTCACAAAAATAAAGTTCATGAAGTAGTTAACGATGCTCCAGAGAATTTGGATCACCACGAGGGTGAGGCAGAGCAGGCCGACCAACTGCGGCACGGAGAGTCCCGTTTTCTTCGGGTCGAGAAGTTCCATCCAGAACCGGTCGGGGGCGATTTTGTGGCGGGCTAGGCCCGGCAGGATATCGTCAACGATGATCTTGAAGGGCCACGGCTTGAGCAGACTCAGTCCGATGCCGCAGAGCGAAAGAATCAACCCAAGGAAGGTGGGCGGAAGGAACGGTCGATAGTAGCGAAGGACGCGACGGTAGATCGACATGGAAAATTACGATTGCGGATTGCCGATTTCAGCCTGAACTAAGCCGCACCCTGGCGTTGGCGCTCAGGCTAAACCGAAATCCGTAAACCGAAATCCGAAATTCTTCTTTGTGCATCATCTTCTTCAAGTCTGGGTCGGCTGGGTTCTGAACGGGGGTTACCTCGGCATCATTGTCTTGATGGCCATGGAAAGCTCCATCTTTCCGGTACCGAGCGAGATTGTCATTCCGCCGGCGGCCTTCCTGGCGGCGCAGGGCAAACTGAGTTTCGCCGGGGTCGTTCTGGCTGGCACCCTCGGTTCCTATCTGGGCGCGGCCGTCACGTATTGGGCTTCCCGCATCATCGGGAGACCGTTGATTCTCAAATTTGGAGGATTCCTGCTGTTAACGCCCGCCAAGCTCGACCAGGCAGAGCAGTGGCTGGTCCGGTATGAGACCGGTGGTGTCTTTTTCGCCCGGTTGCTTCCGGTGGTGCGCCATTTGATCTCGATCCCGGCCGGGATCGTTCGGATGAGCTTCACCACCTTTAGCGTCGTAACGATCGTCGGTTCGGGGATCTGGTGCTGGATTCTGGCGTGCCTGGGCGCGCGGGCGCACCAAGCGCAGCCCGATCTCCTCTCCAATCCGGAGGCCATGGTCCATTTTATCAAGGGACAATCAGCTTGGATCGTGCTGGTTATCGTAGGGTTCACTGGGCTCTACATGCTAACTAAATGGCTGATGCGGCCCGGCCAGACCCGCGCATCCAGTGTTCATTAATTGAACATTACTGTCACGCCACAGGCACCCTGGCAGTGAAAATACCGGCCTGAAAAGGCCGATATACCACAGGACGGGGTCAGGATTGAACACTGGCACCAGATTTGCTGTCTATAAGGGCAGGTAACCCATGAAAAAGAACACCCAGATCCTCAAGCCCCGTAAACTGTCACTCGGCGACCTGATCCTCGCGGTCAGCTCCTGCACGAATAATACCAAGGAGACCGTCGCGGCTGTGGCTGATCTTCTCGGCAGCGGTCAGGTCCGCGTTGAAAATAACGGCCGGTTCCTGCGCGCCAAGGTTTGCTAAGGTAATTCGAAAACGACTTTCAAGTCGCTCCGGGTAGATTGTCCCCCGGAGCGATTTTTTTTGCCCGAAAAGCTCCGTTGCATTTCGCAGGGGCTCGTATCTTGTTCTGAGGTGATCGATCGCTATTCCCGGCCGGAAATGCGCGCCATCTGGTCGGACGAACGGAAATTCCAGATCTGGCTCGAAATTGAGACGCTCGCCTGCGAGGCGATGGCCGAGCTTGGCCAGATTCCCAGGGAGGACGCTGTCGAGATCAGAAAAAATGCCCGCTTCTCCGTCCCGGAGATCCTGGAAATAGAGAAGCGGACCAACCACGACGTCATCGCCTTCCTGGAGAACGTCGCGGCTTCGGTGGGGCCCGCGGCCCGCTGGATGCACCAAGGGCTGACCTCCTCCGACATCCTGGACACGACGCTGGCGGTGCAGATGATGGAATCCGCGCGGATCCTCTTGAGCGATCTGGGCGCGTTGCGCTCCGCCGTGGCCGAGCAGGCGCGTCAATTCAAGAAGACGCCGATGATCGGCCGCAGCCATGGTATCCATGCCGAACCGATCACCTTCGGATTAAAGCTGGCTTTGATGTTCGATGAATTTGGCCGCGCCGAGGAACGGCTCACCCAGACTTTGGAACGGATTCGCGTGGGCAAATTGAGCGGTGCGGTCGGCACGCACGCTCATCTCGATCCGGAGGTCGAGAGAAAGGTTTGCCAAAAGCTGGGGCTGAAAGCAGCCGTTATTTCCACCCAAATTGTGCAGCGCGATCGGCACGCCGAATTTCTGGGTACGCTCGCTTTGATCGCGTCGAGCATCGATCGATGGGCCACCGAATTCCGGCATCTCCAGCGCACGGAAGTGTTGGAGGTCGAAGAATTTTTCGCGGAAGGCCAAAAGGGCAGTTCAGCCATGCCGCACAAGCGCAATCCGATCACGGGCGAACGATTGAGCGGACTGGCTCGGGTGATCCGGGGGAACGCCGTCGCGGCCCTTGAGAACGTGGCGCTCTGGCACGAGCGCGACATTAGCCACTCGAGTGTCGAGAGGATCATCCTGCCGGATTCCTGCGCGCTCCTCGACTACATGCTCGTCAAGCTGCGCGAACTGGTGGCGAAGCTGCAGGTTTACCCGGAACGCATGCAGCAAAACCTGGAGCAGACGAAGGGTCTTTACTTCAGCCAGTCCATCCTGCTCGCTTTGACGCGGGCCGGGGCGGAACGCAAGGCCGCTTATGAAGCGGTGCAGCGGGCGGCCATGAAAACTTGGAAAGGCGAGGGGAGCTTCGCTGAAAACGCGAAGACGGAGCGGGAGATCAGCGAACGGCTTTCAGCGGACGAGATCAACCGGCTCTGCTCGCTTGAGGTTCATTTCCAGCATGTCGATGCGACCTTCAAGGCGCTCGGTCTGTAAGCTTCTCTGCGGATTCTGCGCGAAATAAGTGCGCGAGGGCGGGGGGCGCCATCGCCAGCACGCGGGGGCGCGTGCGCTCCCCGGAAGTCTCCGGCTCGGTCACTACATCTGAGCGCTTCCATTCCAATCAAACACCCCCGCGGACCTGTTTTCATCCGATTGCAAGATGTGAGCACACCGACGTTATACATCAAACATGGCTGCCCCTACTGCGCCGCGGCCATGGAATACCTGGACCAAAACAACATCGCTTATGACCAGGTGGATGTTCGAGGGGATGAGGAGAAAATGAAGCTGCTGGCGGATATCTCCGGGCAATCCCGAACGCCGACCATGATCTGGGGCGGCAAGGTCCTGGCCAATTTCGGAGTCGACGAGCTCAAAAAGTTTCTGGATGAGCAGGGCACGGCTCAGCCAAACCGCATCAGCTAACCGGGTTGAGCGTCAGCTCGGCCAGTTGGGCCGCGGCGTCCATCCGTACGGAGGCGATCTCAAAGGTGGTGCCGGCCTGTTCCTGTCCAACCGCCTGCGCGTTCAAGGTTACGCGCGCCTGGCTGCTCCGGCTCTTCAGAACGAGTTGGGAGATTTGAAAAGTGCTGGAGAGTTCCACGCCCGCGATTTCAAGTTGAGCGAGCAAATGCATTCGCATGGGCGCGTTAGCCGTCGGCGTGAGCTGCAAGCGATCGTGTGAGTTAGCTGGTACCACCGCCACACTGCCGATCTGCAGGGAGCTCCGTGTCTGTAGCGGCGTGAATGGTTGCGGCGTCGGAATAACGCGGAGGACGGCGATGTGGCCATAGCGATCGAGGTCGACGGCGCCCAGCTGAAAACCGTTGGCCGGGAGCGCTGCTCTCAAAGCGGGCGATGCCACATGTAACGAGACGGTCATGGAGGAAGGCCTGGCCCGGATCGTTCCCATGCGCAAAGCGGGCGTCAATTGCATCGACACCACCTCGAGGAAAAGCCCGAGCACAACGTCGTTCAGGTCAGCCGTCAGAACCGGGGCGGGAATCGTCTCGGCCTTCCTCTGGGCAGGCCGCTCCCGTCTCGCGGGAGCATCCATGGTGATGCCGGGTCGCGGAATCTGTTGCACCGGGTATTCGAAGGGAACCGGCGGGGCCTTTACTTCGGAGGGCGGCAAAGGCGGGACAAATTTTGTCACGGACGGAGCGGGCGGAGGCGCAGGCACGGGAGGAGGAGCGGGAGCAACCGGTCGCACCGGCGCTACGTTGGCGGCGAAGGCGGCGGCTTGCTCGACC
Organism: Chthoniobacterales bacterium; assembly: GCA_038203615.1. GTDB lineage: Bacteria > Verrucomicrobiota > Verrucomicrobiia > Chthoniobacterales > UBA10450 > JBBRDU01. Next base: position 36 of record JBBRDU010000054.1, on the reverse strand, counting down.
GGTTCCGGGCGCACTTTCACGGCCGGTTTTTCAACT
>JBBRDU010000053.1:0-19744 GCA_038203615.1 Chthoniobacterales bacterium | reverse complement strand
ATGCTCTTCGGGTCGTTTCCACTGTATTATTTTTCTGTGACGTACTCAGGCGAATTCAGGATGAGCCAGAGCGCGCTGAGGACTCTTTCGTGCGGATCATCGGCCGGAAGCTGACCGAGGGTATTGACGAGGACGTTATGCATGCTGGTCGACATGGCGCCGTTCATGAAGACGTAATTGAAATGGTCGACCAGTCCGGCTGGATCGGCGGCCAGCGCCTCCTCTTGGAGGAGATTGAGCGGAATATCCTGCCAGAAAAGCGCGGCATAAATGGTGTTGGCCTGTTCCACCACGGTCGTTTCGGTGGTGATTTGAAATTCCGGACTGGTTAGGCCAGCCAGGGCGATGGCTCCTGGGGCCACATAGTCGGGCGAGAAGAAATTAAAGACCGTCGGGGAATGCAGCGGTTCCTGTCCAAATTCGTCTGGCAAATAGAAAGAGTAAATGCCGTTGGCCGGACTGGCCTGAAGCGCCCGGTAAAGATCGGTCAAGCGCAGAGCCGGCTCTTTCAGCTTCCCGGCTCCTTGCCCGGTCTTGCTTGCCCCGCGTGCATCGTAGTCGAGCAGGATGGCTTTGATCACGGCCTTCAGATCGCCGCGAACTCCCTGCCCGTTGTTGTCAAAGGCGGAAGCGACGCGATACAGGTAACCTGGGCTCGGATTGCCCGTCACCATTCGTTGAATCAGTTCGCGGCCGACGAACCGACCAATATTGGGATGATTAAAAATAGTATCGAGGGCTTGCTGCAGATCTTGCTGGGGCGCCTGTCCCGCCGGAATCACGACACCGCCCAGGATGGTTTTGGACTCCGGCGTGTGGTGATCCGGAAAATTGACCATCGGCGCCCGGTAATTCGGCGTGTTATTGTAAAAATCGGTCGCACCGGAGTAAGTCCAGCCAGTCAGGACAGCAGCGAGACCAGTCACTGCTCCCTGATCGTAGGTGGGAATGGGAGCGCCGTCCGCGTCCAGCGTCAGGCTGCCATCAATATTCAGTTTGTAGAGCCCTATCGAAAAAAGTTGCATCAGCTCTCTCGCATAATTTTCGTTGGGATGACTACCGCTGCTTGGATCGGCTACGTCGTTGCCCAGCATATCGAGATAGACGCCCATGGTTGGGCTGAGCGTGACGTCTTGCAGCAGCGTCCGGTAATTGCCGAAGGCATCGTTGGCCAGAAGATCGATGTAGGAGGAAAGGGCGACAGGTTCGTTGTCGAGCGCGGGATGATGAAATGAGACCACCAGGATTTCGCTAAGGGCGAAGGCCAGGCGTTGCCGGACCTGGTCAGGAGCCGTGATAGCGAGCGTCCACCAGGCGTTGAGCGTGTCATCCGAATTGGGTGGCTGGCTAGCCACGGTGTCGATGAATCCAAGATTCGAACTGGCGGGCAAGGCGAACTGTTCATTCAGGAAAGCGTCGAATCCCTGTTGCTGCACTTTTTGAATGAGCGGTGCGGTGGCTCCGCAGGTGCACTGATTCAGAAATCGTGCGACATCCTCGGCGGTGGGGCTACCGCTGGGCAGGGGCGGCGGGGGTGTGGGAATCGGGACGCTCTGGCTCCCGGTCGAGACATTAAAAAAGCCGGACACTTCTCCGGTAGGGTTATTAGTGGTGTGAACGTTGAAATAGGTGTGACCGCCTTTAATGGCGGCGACGATATCTGGCACGGTGTGCGTGCCCACGGGAACAAACGTCCACAAATACGTCCCGTCCGCTTGGCGCGGCACCGTGTCCAAATCAAAGAGGATGCCGGCGCTCTGGCCCGCGCTGGCCGGGCCGTGCACATGCTTCGAGGTGACCGGTGACGACAAATTTGAATAACTGAAGGCGATGGTGGCGGACGATTCGTCGGTCGCCAGTCTGAGAATGGCCGTACCGCTACCGATCGCACCGGCGCTCTGCGACCGCAGTTGTGCAATGTAGACCGTTGGCTTTCCTGGCGGAGCGGTTGGTGTTGGTGTTGGTGTCGGTGTCGGTGTCGGTGTCGGTGTCGGTGTCGGTGTCGGTGTCGGTGTCGGTGTCGGTGTCGGTGTCGGTGTCGGGCTGGTCACGGCGACGACCACATTGCTGCTGGCTGTCCCGAAAACCGACCCACCCTGCACCATCTGCCATTGGAAATTGTAATTCCCGGGCGTAGCCGGCGCTGTGGCCGTGAAACTGAACGTGACATTCTGACCGGCGGAAACGCTTCCGGGCAGACTGACCTGGCTCAAGCCCCAAGTGCCATTGGCTTGAGGATTTTGCGAGACGAGCTGCATCTTGCCGGCGCTCCAGCCCTTCGAACCGGAATTCTGCATCGTCACGGACACGCTGTACGATTGTCCCGTCGTCATGTTGCCGGGCACGGATTGGTCGACGAATGCGGCCGCCATTTTAGGCATTCTGGGTTTTCGAGCATGCGCGGCTGTCCCGCTGCAAAAAACAGCGGCGATGATGAGCCAGACCGACAATTTGACCGGTTTCACTGCGCCCAAACGCAGCAGCAAGCGAGCCACTTGTTATGGTAATTATAGAACGCGAGCGGAGGCTTTCCCCTGACCACTCACACCCAGCGCCGCGCAGAAATGCTCACGAGAGGACTCGAACCTCCACGGGTTTCCCCATACGGTCCTGAGCCGTACGCGTCTGCCAATTCCGCCACGTGAGCGAAGCGATCGATAAAATGCGCCACTGTTTCCGCTGCGCAACTCGAAATGGGATAATGCCGCAAGATCAGGCGGCCTGATCAGCTAGCCGCGCCGGCGTTTCTTCGCGCGGGCTTCCAAGGCGGACGCCTTGCGTGCCTTGCCCAGCGACCGGAGCAGATCCGCGTAATTGGAGGCGACGATCTCGTAATCTTCCGGCGGGGTCTCCGTGGCTTCTTCCCAGCTCTTCAAGGAAGCGCGATAAAGATCTGCCGCCCGGGCGTAATCCCCGCGCGAGTGATAGACGACGGCCAGATTGCATTTGGACTGCGCGATATCCGGGTGGGTCGGCGGATGGACTTTTTCGCGGATGCCGAGCGCCCGCAGATGCGTCTTCTCCGCTTCCGAGAAGCGACGTTCGTTTGTGTAAAACACACCCAGATTATTGAGCACGGAAGCCACATCGGCGTGCTCCGGGCCGAGTTGTTTTTCATAGATCTGCAGCGCATGCAGGTAATAAGGCTCGGCCGCTTTCTGTTTGCCAGATCGGCGAAAAATCAGGGCGACATTGTTCAACATGGTTCCCAAATCGGAATGCGGCACATCTTCCAACTGCGTGCCGGACGCGATCGCCTTTTCGTAGTAACGAATGGCTTCGTCCGTCTGCCCGAGATTGTCGCAGAGAAAAGCGAGACGCCGGGCCGATCGATAAAGCGCTCGTTGGTCGGGCGGCCTCGCCGCTTCCAGGACGGCGTATGATTTGAGCAGGTAAGGCTTGGCCGCGTTTCGGTCTCCGCTCTGATCGAGGAGCTGTCCCAGTTTCTCGAAACTCAGGGCAAGCGCCGGTTCATTGTTCCCAAAAGTGCGCTTGGCCAGCTCCAGCAACGTCTCGGCTACGCGGATCGCTTCCGGTAAACGATGACCGGCCCGCAGCGTATCCAGCTTGTCGTTGAGAATGGCCCAAAGCCTCTCTTCGCCTTTCATCGGGCGTCACCAGCCTTCGCTCAGCTGGCTGACCAGTCGGGTAGCCAACTCCTCCGTGGCGAGTGGCAAAGCCTGGCGCTCATCGGTGACGACATCCGTTCCCACGAAGAAGCTGGTGGTGCCAACTGCTTCCCCGGGAGGTCCGAGAGGCTGGCCGTCGCGTCCGACCAGCCGGTAATGCACGCGCATGGAGAGGGTGAACTCGGTCGTGGCCAGAACGTTGCCCCGCAGGGAGCGGGCGGGCGAGCGGCTGATCCGTGTAATCTCCGCCTTCAGAACTGCATCCGCGTTCTTCTCGTTCGCGATGCGATAGGTTCCATCTTGTTGGAATTGTTTGATGACCGTGTCGGTGACCAGCGCTTCGATCCGCGGAATCAAAGTCTCGTTCTTGAACGTGGGAACCGCGATCGTCTGGATATCGTGCAGGTAATACGGTTTGATCGGCCCGATGTGATAACCGAGGCAACCGCTCAGGCAAAGGCAGGTAACTGCCGCGAGGAATTTTTTCACGGAGCCGGTGAGGCGGAAGCATCCGGCGCGGCCGATGATTCCGAGGCGGCGGGCGGATGGAGAGACGCGCTGTCTCCAAGACCCTCGGACGACGGGGGAGCGGTAGTCGTATCCGGCATGAGCGAGGCCGGCGGTGGAAGCGAAGCATCGGATTCCGGCGGCGGCAAAGGCGCCGCGTCATTGGCGGAACCGCGCGGTTCGGGCTCCCCTTTGGAGGTTCTCTCTCGAGAGGCTGTTTTGCCCTGCGCCTTCTTCTTGGCGGCCTCCGCTTCGGCCGCGGCGAAGGCGGGCTTCAGCGCCTCTTCACCCAATTTTTTCTTCAATTGATCGAGCCGCTGTTTCGCCTTCTCGCTTTCGCTCGAGCCAGGCTGCTGCCGAATCACCTCATTATAATAGATGACCGCGGCGCGATAATATTTCTGCTTGTCGTAAAACTTTGCGATATCGAGGGAACTGCTGGTCTGCTTGTGATCGAGCAGGAGGAGATTGGCCCGAGCTTGTGCCGCTTTTTCGCTGTTCGGAAAACGAAAGAGAAAATCCTGGAAAGCGGTGCGCGCTTTGGTGGCCGCCGCCAGATCCTTGGTGCCCTCGCGCGCGGCCGTGAACCAGATGTAGCCCAGTTGATATTGAGCATCCGGCGCGACCGGAGAATTGGGGAATTTCTCGATCACGGCTTGATAGGCCTGGATGGCGGCGTCGTTGGCCCCTTCCTTTTCCCGAGCCCGACCGACGTCAAACTGCGCACGCGCCGTGTATTTCCCATAGGGTGCGGTGCGGATAACCGCGGCGAAAATCTCGACCGCGTGATCGAGTGAGTTGGCCACCGAGATTCCGAGAAACCTAATCTTCTTTCCGTTTAGGTATATTTCGCCGATGCGAAACTGGGCTTCGATCGCCTCGTTGAAGTGAGGGCTGCTCGGATATTTTTCAACGATGTAGCGGTAGGCTTCGGCCGCCGACAGGTAAGAATGCCTTTGTTCCAGCAGTTCGGCCGTGCGGAAACCGGCCCCTGGAGCCAGAGCGTCCTTCGGATATTTCCGCACAATGATCCGGTAAGCGCCAATGGCCCGCTTTAGGTTTCCTCTTTTCTCAGCCTCCTGGCCGGTGTGAAACAGCTGTTCGGCGTTGCCGTTGATCTCCTCTTCGCCGGGAGCCACGTACTTGGCTTTCTCGCCGGGCTTGAAGATAACAGCCGCGTCTGCCATGGGCGCGAACAGGAGCGCCGGGACAACAATGTAAAAAAATCTTGGAAATAGACTTGCCATGGGGTCCGGCAGGGTAGTTGCGTAAAGGGTTCCGTCAAGTTGAGCAGCGTCTATTCCCCGGGGGCTGCCCAGTGTGAATCGGACTATCCCTCTCTTTTTGCCACCGCCGAATCGTTTATTGATCGATTGAACCTGACGGATCAGCAAAAGATACGGATCGGCGCATGCGCCTGGACCTTCGAGGATTGGCGGGAAACGTTTTACCCTCCGCAGCTGCCGCCCGCGCACTGGCTGGAATTTTACGCGCGCTACTTCCCGGCCGTGGAGGTTGACTCCACCTTTTACAGCGCTCCGGCGGAGGAGACCGCTCTCCGCTGGATCGAGATGACGCCCGCCAGCTTCCGCTTTGCGTGCAAGCTGCCCCGTGAGATCACCCACGCCTGCAAGCTGCGCGATTGTTCCAAGGAACTGACCCAGTTCCTGCGCGCGGTGGAGCCCCTCGCCGCCAAATTGCAGGTCGTCCTGATTCAGCTGCCACCCTCCTTTAACCCGCGGGATGGCAAGACCGCCCTCCGCACCTTCATCAAACAACTGCCGCGCGATTTTCGTTTTGCCATCGAATTTCGACATCCGGGCTGGCATCGCCCGAACATTATCAGCCTGCTCGAGACTTATCGAATTTGCTGGGTCTGGGCCGATACCAGCCCACTCAACGAAAGAAATCTCGCGCCCTTCGAGTTCCTGCCGCAAACCACCGATTTTATCTACGTGCGCCTGCTCGGTGATTACGCCACCAAATACGACTCGGACGGACGACACCTGCATCGCTATGGAAAATTGTCCTGGAAACGGGAAGCCGCCCTCGAAAGCTGGTCCGTCAAGATCGAGCGGCACCTGACCGAGGTGCGCAACGTCTGGGCCTTTGTCGGCAATCACTACGAAGGGTTCGCCCCGGAAACCGCGCAGAGACTCGCGCGACGGCTCGGCTACGATCTTCCGCTCCCCTCCGAAGCCGACAAGAATTTATCGGCACAGGACCGCTCCCAGATGGATTTGTTCAGCGAACCAGACGCTTAGCTCCGCCGCGCGGGGAGGTGACGTCCAGCAGATGGCCGGTTCGCTCTCCCCCGTGTGGCCCCCCCCAGCCTGTCATCCCTCGCCCCACGTAGGCGGGGCGAGGGATCTTCCACGCGCTCCGTTAGCTGCACAAAGTACGTTGAGTGACGCCGTCTGAATGGGTGGAATCCTTCGCCGTCTCCGCAGGCTCCCGCCACGGCGGGCAGGCAGGATGACAGTCAAAGAATCACCTAACGAATCTCGGTTGCGCCGAAATAGGGCTGCAGCTTTTCCGGGATCGCCACGGATCCGTCCGGCCGTTGATAACTTTCAATCAAGGCCGCAAAAACCCGCGGCAGAGCCAGCCCGGATCCATTGATCGTGTGGACAAAGCGATTTTTTCCTGACGCATCCTTGTAGCGAAGATTCATCCGTCGCGCCTGGAAGTCTTCGAAGTGGGAGCAGCTCGACACTTCGAGGTAGCCATTCTGGCCGGGCGACCAGACTTCAATGTCGTAGGTCCGGGCCGAACCGAACCCGAGATCCCCCGTGCAAAGTTCAACCACCCGATAATGCAGGTTGAGCAACTGTAGAACCCGTTCGGCATTCACGGTCAGCGCTTCCCATTCCTGGTAGGACGTTTCCGCGGCCGTGACCTTGACCAGTTCCACCTTGTCGAATTGGTGCACCCGGATAATGCCGCGAGTTTCCCGTCCAGCCGATCCAGCTTCACGCCGGAAGCAGGGCGTGTAGGCGGCAAACTTTTTCGGCAGCTCGTCCAGAACCATGATTTCTTCCCGGTGAAAATTCGTCACCGGCACTTCGGCGGTGGGCGCGAGAAACATCGTGTTTTCCTCCAGACCGTACATGTCCTCCTCGAACTTCGGCAGCTGGGTCGTGCCGAACATGCAATCGCGGCGCACCAGAAAAGGCGGACTGATTTCCAGGTAACCATGCTCGCGCGTGTGCAGATCGAGCATGAAATTGATGAGGGCGCGTTCCAATCGTGCGCCCATGCCGGTGAAGGCAATGAAGCCGCTTCCGCTCAACTTCGCGGCCCGTTCCAGGTCGAAAAGCTTCAAGGATTCACCGAGCGCGATATGATCGTGCACCGGGCCGGGCAGAGTGGGTTTCTCTCCCCAACTGCGCACCAGCCGGTTGCCCGTGGCATCCTGGCCGATTGGCACGGCCTCGTGCGGCGTATTCGGAATTTGCAGGAGCAGGTCGCGCTGTTGCTCGTCCAGACTGGCCGTTTCTACGGTTAAAGCCGAAATCTGATCGCCCATCTGGCGCACCTGCGCCTCCAGATCTTCCGTCGCCTCGCCCCGGCTGCGCTTGCCCCCGATCTCTTTGCTCAACCGTTTGCGGTCGGCATTCAACTGCTGCAATGCCGTCTCCGCTTTGCGCCGCTCCGTATCCACCTGCAGAACTTGATCGATCTTCGCCGCGTCGCTTCCGCCGCGGCTGGCTACCCGGCTTTTCACAAAATCCGGCTGTTCACGAATGAGGCGGATATCGAGCATGGCGCAGAGTGTAGAGGGCTCCGTCGACGGCGGCAAATCCTTGTCCGGCGCCCACCCCGGCGGCCCACGCATTGATCACGGCTGAGGGCCCTCCGCTAACACTCAGGATAACAAGCCGAGGAGACAGCCTTCCCCGCGTGGAAACCGCGTGACAAGAAAGTGGGCGCGCTGATACTTCTCCCATGGAGCAACTAAAGCTTCTCGGGGTCGCACTTGGGCTTGCCTCCCTCGCGGGCGTCAATCTTTACCTGACCGTCTTTGTCACCGGTCTCTCCATTCATTACCAGTGGATCTCGCTCAGCCCCGCTTACCAGTCTCTCGAAGTGCTGGGCCATCCAGCCATTATTATCATTGCCGGAATCCTCTATTTTCTCGAGTTCCTGGCTGACAAAATCCCCTGGATCGACACCGCGTGGGACGCTGTTCATACCGTCATCCGTCCAATCGGCGGTGCTCTCCTGGCCATTCAAGTGCTGGGCCATCCCAGCCCTGCCTTTACCATCATCGTGGCACTCCTGGCCGGAGGCACGAGCCTGATCACACACGCAGCCAAGTCGACCACGCGCCTGGCTAGTAACGCTTCACCTGAGCCATTTTCCAATATCGCGTTGAGCCTGGGCGAAGATGCCGCCGTGGTCGGCGGACTGGCCCTCATCCATTACAATCCGCTGATTGCCCTCGGCGTGCTTGCGGTTTTCATCGCAGCTTTCCTTTATTTCGCGCCTAAGATTCTGCGCGCGCTCAAGGCAAAAGTCTGGCTCGTTCTCAAGAAATTGAACGGACCCGCGACCGTCAGCGCGGGTGTGCAGTTGCCCGAAACTTTACCTGGGCGTTTGGTCCCGGCCTTCGAGCGCGAGAATGTGCTCAAGGAAACCGTCGCCTGGGCCGTCCCCTGCCTCAGTGCCCGCGGTCGCCGCATCCCCGGCAATCTGTTCGGCGCGCTCGTGGCCACGCGGGAACAGCCGCGCAACATCATGTTCGTGGCGCGCAAAAACGGCAGGCCCTTCGCACAACCGATCGAACTGGATGGCTGCATCGTGGCACACGAACCGAAATTCCTCTCGGAAAACCTAAACATCTTCCCGGCCGCCGGCAAAGGCACGAAATACTCGTTCGTTTTCGCACGCCCCCAGGCCGCGCTGGTTGAGGAAGTCGTGCAGGATCTGCGAGTTCGCATCAGCGCGCCCATTTGGCCGCTCGACCGGTCCCACGCCGAAGCGCCGCTCGAACCGGTGGAGCAAGCCTAGCGCTCATCTATATATGAGGGGGTGGACCGTTCTCCCCCTGTGCGCGCGGACGCGGAACATCTTGGACTGCGGGTGACCCTGCGCTACAACTCGAGGCCGCATGTTGTCGGTCTACGATTACGCGGCGATGCGGGTTCATCCGCGCATCCGGGAACGAGCCCTTTTTCCGGTCCAGCGCAGCCCAACAGAACTTGAGATCCAGGCGCGCTGGTTCGCCGGCGAATTCGGCACGAGTTTCGTCTCCACCGCCGGCGATCAGGTGGAGGTCGTGCAGTTCGGCACCTGGAACCGCGAAGCCGGGCCCGATTTTCGTGACGCCGCCGTTCGCCTCAACGGAGGCGACTCCATCGTGGGTTGCATCGAAATCGACCTGACGGATCGGAGCTGGGAATCGCACGGTCACGCCATCAACCCGGCGTTTGAGACCACCGTCTTGCATGTTTTTGTCCACCAAGGCGAACGGGCTTTCTTCACCCGCACGACGGCAAACCGGAATGTGCCGCAGGTTCGGATTGATCTCTCCGCGCTGGCCGAAACCTTCAGCCTGAACATTCCGCTGGCGCGCTCCGGCCGTTGCCAGGCGCCCTTGCAGGGCTTGCCCAAGGAAAAAGTGCATGCCGTCCTGCAAAGCGCCGCGCAGTTTCGGCTCCGCCAGAAAGCGGCCCGCCTGCGCCGGACCATGGATTGTCACGGGCACGATGAAGCGCTCTTTCAGGAAATCGCCGCCGCGCTGGGCTACAAGGAAAACAAGCTGCCCTTCACTCTTCTGGCCCAGCGTCTTTCTCTCAAGTTCCTGCGCCAGAACACGCCGGACGCCGAGTCGCTTCTGTTTGGATTCGCCGGGTTTCTCGAAACGCCCGACCTGGCTACCTACGAAACCGGCACGCGTGATTACGTGCGCAGTCTGTGGGATCGATGGTGGCCGCGCCGTGGCGAGATGCAGCGGCTCGTGCTTCCGCGCAAGACCTGGCGAATGAGTGGGACGCGGCCGCTCAATCATCCGCACCGGCGGCTGGCTGCGCTCGCCCTGCTCGCCTGCCACTGGCCGAAATTGCGCCGCGCCTCCGAGAAGCAGGGCGCAGCGAGCCTGCGAAAGTTTTTCGGCGCGCTCGATCATCCCTTCTGGCAACTCCACTACACCCTCACTTCGGAGCCCGCCGCGAAAGCCATGGCCTTGCTGGGGGAGTCACGGATCCGCGACATCCTGGCCAACATTTTCTTTCCGCTTTGGTCCCTGGAAAGCGAGTCGATCTGGCCGGAATACGCCCAATTGCCCGCTTCTCTGAGCAACCGCCGCGTCGAGACGGCCGCCGCCCGCTTGTTCGGAGCGGACGAGCGGCGCCCTCTCTTTCTCAAAACCGTCGTCCAGCAACAGGGCTTGCTGCAGATCTACGAAGACTTTTGCCTGCAGGATAATTCCGATTGCGCGCAGTGTCCTTTCCCCGAGCAGATGGCGAAATGGACTTAGGTTCGTTATAAAGTTACAAGCGTCACATCGTTGCAGCCTTCCGCTTTCACCTTTGTAACCTTGTAATTTTTGTAACAATTCAGCGTGCCATTACGTCATCCCGCGCTTAGGATTTCATCGATGTTGCTCCACCGAAAACGGCCAACTGCCTTTACCCTGATTGAGCTGCTCGTCGTCATCTCGATCATCATTATCCTAATGGGCCTGCTTTTCCCCGCCTTCAAAGGGGTGCAGGATCAGGCCAAGCGCACCCAGGCCAAGAACGACCTCTCGCAACTCGTGACTGCGGTGACGGCCTTTTACACGGAATACGGTCTCTATCCCATTCCGAGTAACCTGGTCGGCGACAATTCTCAGCCTGACTTCACCTACGACGAAGGCAATTCCAACGCAACGCTAATGAAGATTTTGACCGGAAAAGATGACGTCACGAATCCAAAAAAAATAGCGTTTATGCAGCCATCCCCTGCAAGACAGCAAGGCGCTTATGGCCTGCAATCCGACGACAGATTTTTCGACCCCTGGGGATCACAGTATCGAACTCGTATCGATATAAACTATGACAATCAGGTCCGCGATCCTGTGAACGACTCCAATCTTTTGACGCTGGGTGTACTGGCGTGGTCGCCAGGGAAAGACAAAATCCACGTGTACAATTCCCCCACCGATCCGGCGAATGAAGACAATGTTTACTCGTACAAATAGATGGCGAAGAGCCGACCCTACTCGATTTGCATCGACTCGGATTACAACAACCAAGTCCGGGAGCGCGGCACGGGCAACCTCCTGACCATCGGCGGCGTCGCCTGGTCCCTCGGGAAAGAGAACGACTGGGACAAAAGCGGCGTCGCCTCCTGGAAGTAAGCCCGTTTCTGCTTCGGTTGCCTCACGCCGCGTGACTCGCGCTTGCAAATCGAAGATCGGCCATCGAGAATCGAAAATTCCAGCGCGGGTGTAGTTCAATGGTAGAACGCCAGCTTCCCAAGCTGGACACGAGGGTTCGATTCCCTTCACCCGCTCTCTCCAGCCAGCGTGCTCAGCGCAAGGCCGCGATCAGGTAAAAGAGGCCGGCCGCACTGATGACGATGGAGCCGTAGCGCACCGCGTAATCGGACCAGGGCATCGGACTCGGCAGCCAAGTGCGCGCTGCTTTGAGCACGCCAAAAATCGGCAGCACCACGATTTGATGACCGATTTCAATGCCGACACTGAAGGCCAGGATGGCGAGACCGACGGTCAAGCCGGCCATCCCTTCCATGGCGGCGAGCAGGCCCCCGGCGAAGCCGAGCCCGTGAAAAAGGCCGAAGAAAAAGGCAACACCAAGACGAGCCGCTCCCCGGCTGCGCGCCGGCCATAATACATTCTGCAGGGCGACAAAGATGATGCTGGCTGCGATCATCGGCTCGACGATTCTGCCGGGCACTCGCACAAGATTAAGCACGGAGAGGGTCAGCGTGATCGAGTGGGCCAGCGTAAAAACGCTGATCACTTTGATCAGGTCCCAAAGAGTGGCGACGGCCAGGGCGAGGGCGCCAATGAAGAGCAGATGGTCGTAGCCGGTGAGAATGTGCATGAGACCGTGCCACACGTATTCTTTTGTTAGGCGCGATCGATCGAGGATCACAGCACCGGGCGGAGGCGTGGCGGACGAGTCAGACCAGATGCAGTTCACGAAGAGCGGTTCGCGCGAGGTGAACAGCAAAGCTTCCACGGTTGGCCGTCCCTGCTGGGCCACCCGGGTGACGTAAGTCGCCTCCCAGCGGTTGCCCGGCGCATAAGTGAACTCATTGAGGACGTCTTCCTTGACCTGGACACGGGAGGGCTTCTCAGACAGCGCAAACTCGAAATCGTAGACCGGATGTTGCAGGCCGCGTCCATCCGGAACCGACGGGGCCACGACGCGGCCGACAAGGGCCCGATTATCGCCCGTGAAGCGAAGGTGCTGGAGCAGGTAGAGCCCGTGACGGCGGTATAACTCCTCCGGGGCCACCGCGTCCTTTTCGCCGTTGCTGGCGAGCGTGTTTTGCACCACCACTTCCTCGGTGGAGACGAAGGCTCGCGCGCGAATCTTGTCGGGAAGAATCTCAATCTCGAGCCGGCCTTGCGCGACGGGGTGCGCCTGCGCCGACCGCAGGGCAAGCAAGAAGAAGATCAGCGCCGCGAGCACGGCGCCCTTCGTCGTCGGCCGCAACTGGCCCATCGAATTAGCGGTGAACGTGGAACGCATTGTAGCGCGGATTGATTTCGGCGGCGCGGCGCAGGAAATCCTTGCCGCGGGTCAGATCTCCTTTCACCGAAAAGATCATGCTGGCGTGAAAATAGAGGTGAGCATCCTTCGTCCCTTCCGATAGAGCTTTCTCCATCTCTGCCGCCGCTGCGTCGATCTGGCCGTTTTTATAGAGAGCCCAGGCCAAGGCATCGTGGGCAAAGACGCTATGACGAACCTCCAGGTCTCGGCGAGCCCACTTCAGCGCTTCTCCTGGATTCGTTTCTGAATCCGAATAAAAGCCGGCGAGATAATGAAAGTAACGCGCATCGCTTTGCTCGGTGGACTTAAGGTAGGCGGTGCGAGCGCGCTCGTGCCATGGCTTGGCCTCATCGGGTTTCCCGGCAAACGTGTAGACGTCGCCCAGGGCCTGAGACAATTCCGGGCGCGGCAGCCGTGCAATCACTCCTTCATAGAGCCGGATGGCCTCCGGATATTTTTCCTGATTGGCGCGCAATTCGGCCATGTGATCAACGGCGGCATAATAGTCCGGCATGGCGACAAGAGCGGCCTGATATTGTTTCTCGGCGTTTTCCAGATCGCCACGACTGAAATAAAGCTGACCCAACTGAACGCAACACCACGCCACGAGCGATGGCGCCGGCGAAGTCAACGCCCGGCTTTGCGTAAGCGCTGACTGAAAGTGGTCGCGCGCAGCGTCGAGTTCACCGCGGACGAGCGCGAGCCGGGCCAGCCGGCTTTCACTGTCGATCCCGCCCTCGTCCAGCCGGGCCAGATTTTTATAGGCATCAGCCGCCTCGTCATAGTCGCCCAGCTCCAGCAGTGCATCCCCGAGCACGGCAAAGCCAGCTGCTCTGTGCGGCGCCATCTTGATCAGGCGCTGCCCGCCGTCGCGCGCGGCGGCGAATTGATGGCCGGCCAACTGCGCCCGGGCCAAGGCCGCGAGACCGGCCGTGTTGATTTCGGCGGGCACGGCCTTGACCGAAGTCTCCGCGGCGCGACGTGCCTTCATCAGCCACTCATCCTGGCCTGTGCTGCGCATCAAATCGAGATAGCGCGCGGCCAGCATGTTCTGAGCGGTAAAATCGTCGGGATCTTTTTTGACCCGATCTTCCAGAAAACGCAGCCCGATGTCGTTCGCTAGCACCGGCAGAGCGAGCGCGAGGATCAACAGGAGCAAAGACCGCATTTAAAAAAAACCGCGCCGACCGCAGTGAGCGATCGGCGCGGCGTTAGGAGACGAATTCTTAGTTCCGCGTGTTGTCGTCGGTGCCCGACGCGAACGGCTGATGCGAAGGCGCAAGGAACGGGAATGTATTGCCAAAGGTCACATCGTTGGCATCGACTTGGTCGCCCGTCGTGATCGTGCCATTCGTGATGATATTGAGCAGCGTGTCGATCACGTCATCGCTCAAACGGCGTCCGTTGGGGAAGCCATTGGCCCCCGCACCACCCTGGCTGCCGGCATTTGCCTTGGTCACATCGAGATGGAGGAAATCGCCGTGTGTAACAGCGACGCCAACGAGAACGGCAATGTTGGCTGGACTGGTGCCCAGCGCCGTCAGCGTGGCGGTAATATCAGCGGCGAACGTGCCCGCTGCGTCGTCCGTCGTCGTATCGCCGTTGTATTCATCCTTTCGGAGGAACGGGATAAGCGCGACATTCACGGCGGGATTGCCTATGCGATCCACCTGGGTGAGCGCTCCCGAACCACCCTTCTTGCCATTCTTTTTCACACTGATCAGCGTGGGGCGCAGTGTGTCCGCATCCACTCCGATGATATTGCCAGTGCCCTTGATCGCCGAAACCGGGATGCGCAGTGCAATAGCCAGAATATTGTAGCCGGCAAAAGTATCGCGTGCGCGGTCGAACACGGTCGGATCGGGCGCGCCGTTTCGCACGGAAGCGATGAACCGCGAGAAGGCGGGAACATCGAAGAAAAACGGGTCATCGACCTCGCCGGCGAAGAAGCTGATTCCACTGATTGGATCAGTCGTCACCGTCTGAGGCGGAGCGGATGCGCCGACGGACGGGTTCAAAACTGGCGCCGTAAATGAAGTTCCGCCAGGCAGCCGGATAGTGGCAGTCTGGGCCTGTGGGATTTGCAGAATCGGCCTCGGCGAAGGACCGGCCACCGCGGTGCGCGCTGAAAACGTAATGTCGTAGTGTGCATCGGTGAGCGCGTCGCCCGTGTTCTCGACATCGAAGCGATAATGCACGTTTGGATCGAAGATGCCGAAGTTGACCGCCTCACCTGGGACGATAAACCCACGGACCGTCATGATCAGGACAGCCTTGGTGTTGTCGTTCGGATCCAGAAAGAAGTAGACGTCCCCAAGATCGGCTGCCTGATCGTTAGAGATGGCCGGGGCATCGCCGTGGTCGGAGGCGCAGGCGTTGTGTGGTTGGAAGAAGAGCACGGAAGTGCTCAGCATCGCGGACGCGGCGATTGTTCGAGAAAGCGAAGAAAATTTCATGTTTTGGTAGATTCTAGTTGTAGGAAGGTGGAATAACGCTCTGAAGGAAGTTAAGGTCAATGAGTAAATTGCGTACCGGGATTTTAGTCCTATTTCGACACGGGCCGATTTGGACGCAACGCGTTCTTGTCGTCGTCGCGCTGATTTTCTCCGCCTGTTCCAAACCCGCGCCCCCGCCGATTGAGCAAGAGCCGCGCCCGACGACCACGCTTTCTCTGGAGCAGCAGGCGCCCGCTTCACCGAGCCCTGTTCCCTCTGTTGCGGCGGGTCCTCAACTTTCGCCATCCTCTGCTTCACCCGTCGAAGTTTCTACGGAGGAGGTCGCAACCACTTTGGAACAGCATTACCTGGGGACGACGGACGTGGACGCGCGCCTCGAGATCCTCGCACAATTGCGTGATCTTCGGAATCCGGCGTCCGTCCAAACGTTCGCGCGTTTGTTCCAACAGGCGAAAGATGAGGATGAGAAATTGGACCTTCTGGCCACGCTCGATCAAATGGAAATCAGTGACGGTAAATTGCCCATCTTCGAGGCGGCCATCTATACCGATCAGCCGCCGGAGGTCCGTGTTGTCGCTATCCGCTCACTCGCCAGTCTAGGCGGGCCCGAGGCGCGGCAGCTTCTGCAAACTCTGGCCACTCATCCGAACTCCGAAATTCGCGAAGCTGCCGCGGAAGTGCTGAAAGATCTTGCGGAAAATCCAGAGCCGTAGGGACAATCGCCCGCCTTATCGAGGCCGCGCGTCCCCGGCGGCGAGGAAAAAAAAAGAGGGCAGCGGCATGTCGCGCATCGTGCGTCATCCGGGCGCGGCGGCCATCGCATGCGGAATGCTGTTCACCGTGAGGACGCGGTCGCGATGTCTCCGTGAATACCGCCCTGCACCTTCGAATAGATGAGTGGCGATCCCTCGATTAAGACGGAGTCATACGGGTAGGCTTCGAGCCGCAGACAAATCTTCGCGACTCTGCCAACATATCCGACCCCTTCCTGGCCATCGCGTCGATGCGCCGGGCGAGGCGGCGGTTGAACGGCAATGCCAGGTTTGGCCTCTTGGATGGCCCGACCAAGATCGTCCGATATCTTGATTCGAAGACGGCGACCGATTTCCGCGATCTCGCCCAGATCGCGACCGATCTTGCCGGGGTCGGTGTCCACGGCGCCCACGAGCCGGAAAGCCTTGCGCGCGGCCAGCTGGTTCGCCACCGCGCGGCCGATCGGGCCCACCCCGATCTGCAGCACGGGAATCGTCATGAATGCACGGTCACTTGCCGCCGAAAAACTTCCGAAATGTGTTAAACAATTTTCCGGGAAACGAGCCAGCTTTCTGGCCAAGGTCTTCCAGCTTCTGCGCGAGCTGCATCTGATCGCCCCCATGCACTTCGCATGCGGCCGTCGGAACCTTGTCCACCGGCAAGTCAATGTCGTAGGCCGTGCCGGCCGCCTGGCAGCCGGAGGTGGCGAGATGGTTCGACAAGGAGCAGACCATGGCGCGCTGCAGGGGCATGGTCGGTTGCAGCGGTTGCGGCGGATAACGCACGGCTGCCTTGTTCATGACCTGGGTCCAGACGGGCAGAGCCAGGGCGGCGCCGTAGCCATGCGGGATAATGGTGGTTGGTTGATCGAAGCCCACCCACACGCCGCAAGTCAGTGTGCTCGTGTAACCGACAAACCACGCATCCTTGTAATCGTTGGTCGTTCCGGTCTTGCCGGCCGCCGGCAGCTTAAAGCCTAACGAGCGCGCGGTAGCGGCCGTTCCACGCGTCAGGACCTGCTCCATCAATTCCGAAGTCATCCAGGCTGCGCTCGGATCGAGGGCGGGGATTGCGATATGAGCAGAGCGATAAATCGGATGGTGCTCCTGGTCGTCAATCCTCTCGATGATATACGATTGTTTCCGGATTCCGGCGTTCGGATAAACCGTATACGCTGCGGTCAATGCCCGCAGATTTGTCTCGAAGGATCCGATGTAAATGGCGGGACCGTGCGGCACGCTGTCGGAAAGGTTCAGGCTGGTCGCCACTTTCTGGACGGCGTCGAGCCCGGCGAATTGGCCAACCCGCACGCTCATGGTGTTCCGGGAATGAATCAGCCCGTAAGAGACCGGCTGGGCTCCGCCGTAGGTGCCGTCGGAGTTCCCGGGCGACCAGTTCCCCGCCCCTTCGATCTCCCCTGGCTGGATGGGGCCGTCGCTGATGGCAGCGCCCGGGAGCATGCCATGGGAGAAGGCCAGACTGTAAACAAACGGCTTAAAGGCGGAGCCGACCTGGCGATTGGCCGGGGAAAGAGCGCGATTGAATTTACTCTGCCCATAATCGCGCCCGCCCACCAGGGCCCGGATGCCGCCGCTGGCATTGTCGATCGCCACCAGGGCGCCTTCCAAGTACGGCATCGCAGAATCCTCGCCATTATCGGGCGGCTGGTAATTGGCTTTGATCGGATGATGAAAATTCGACTGGTGCTCGATCTTGCTCAGCTGCGTTTCGAGCGCCTGCTGGGCGGCGTCCTGCACAGCCGGGTCGAGCGTTGTATAGATAAAGAGGCCGCCATTATCGATTTGATCCTGCGTCAGAATCTGGTTCAAATCCCGCTGCACCGCATCCATGGCGTAGTTCTCCTGGATCTGCAGAAGGCGTTTGGGATGGGCGTTGACCCTGGCCAGTTTGGCCTGCTGCGCTTCCGTCGCCGAAATCTTTTTCAACTCCACCATGCGATCGAGCACGGTGTTGCGCTGCGTCGCTGCGCCTTCCGGGTTGCGCAAAGGCGAAAAGCGGTTCGGGCTCCGGATGAGCCCGGCGAGAACCGCTGCTTCCGAGAGATTTAACTTGGACGCATTCTTCCCGAAATAGGCCTGCGAAGCGGTCTCGACCCCGTAGCAACCGGAGCCGAAGTAGATGCGGTTCATGTAGAGCTCAAGGATCTGCTGCTTGGTGAAGGTCTGCTCGATGCGCAGCGCCACCATGGCTTCGAGAATCTTGCGACTGAGGGTGCGACCGCCCAGAGGCAAACTGTTGCGCGCCAGCTGCTGCGTCAGGCTGCTCGCGCCTTCCTTGGCCGATCCGCTCAGAACATCGCGCACGAGCGCGCGAAAGATTCCGCGCCAATCGATTCCCCTATGCTGGTAGAACCTGGTGTCCTCCCGGGCCAGCAACGCTTCGACAAACGGCGGAGCCACTTCATCAATCGATATGCGCAACCGGTTGGCTCCGGCCAGGCGACTGTAGATGCGCCCGTCCACGTCAAAAACCGTATTGCGCTCCGGCATTTCGCCGACCTTCTTCATGTCGAAGGTGGCGGCCCATCCCGCATAAAAGAGAAAGAGGGCCAGCCCCGCCCCGAGCAGGAGAAGAAGCAGCGAAATCTTCCAGCCGTAACGGAAGAGTTTACTGCCTTTCATGGCGGAAAGTTTCATCAGACTGGACGAGACAGTCTAACCGCGAATCCGCGCGCGCAAAACCGCGCGAGCGGGCTGGGCATGCGCGCAGGCAAACTATCTCTAGGCGCGCCATTTTCCGACCGTGCAGGTACCGACCCGCCTTCGCCTGGCTTCGGCGTGGCAAGCGGCGCGACGCCTTCCAGTCCCAGGCAACAATCGCCCGGGTGGTCTGTTACAGACGCAGCTTGACGACGCTGCTCTCCGGCTGCTCGGTGGCGCAAGGCGCGTTCAACGGCACACCGGCATCCGCTTCACTCGGCTGCACCAGATTATTCTCCACTAAATATGCTTCGACTTGCTCGCCACTGACATCGGGAAGTATGGTGCCGTTGATTTCCACACAAGGCGACAGGGGCTGTCCGCTCTTCGTTTCCATCTCCCAGCGGAACGCCGGATTCTGGATGATGTCCTTCTCCGTGTATTTGAGGTTGTACTTGGCGAGCACGGCGCGCACACCCGCGCTCCAGCCACAATGCGTCTTTAAATAAGCGGTAATTTCAGGCGTCTGCATGGCCCGAGTATATCATCAATTAAATGAAAGGGTAGTGGCCACGTCCGCGTGGCCCGCTTGCCTCGCCGCAAAAAAAGCTGGGCAGACGCCGCGCCTTCCACTTGAATGAGTGGACCCTGCCGGGGCTCCAGTTTTCCCTGTTTCGCCATTGACTGGAGCCCCGGCGCCCTAGATCCGTGCGACCCGCTCGGGGTCGCCCCTAAATCTTGTGCCGCAGCGGCCGGATCGATTGCGTCAGCTTCTGTAAACCGAGTTCGAGCCTTGTTTTCACCGTGCCGAGCGGAGTGTCAGTCGCTGCCGCGATCTCCCGGTGGCTCAGCCCATTGAAGAAAGCCAGGTCGATGGCTTCGCGCTGATGCTTGGGCAGACTGTCGACCCGCTTCTTCAGGAATCGACGGAGATCTCCCATGACGAACGGGTTCTCCGAGTCGCGTCGGGGATTTTGCGGCTGGCGATCGAGTTGCTCGCTGTAGCGGTC
>JBBRDU010000052.1:0-19960 GCA_038203615.1 Chthoniobacterales bacterium | reverse complement strand
TCGTGGCCCATTCTCTCGCTCTCATCGCTGATGCCGGACATAACCTCGGTGACGTCCTCGGGCTGGTCCTGGCCTGGGGCGCCAGCTACCTGGCCAGGCGTCCAGCCACGCCGCACCGGACCTATGGGTGGCGCAGAACCTCCATCATGGCCGCTCTCTTCAATGCGGTTTTTCTTCTCCTCGCGGTCGGCGCCATTACCTGGGAAGCGTTACGCAGACTCAACCGCGGCGGCACGGTCGATCCAAACATCATCATGATCGTGGCTGCCATTGGAGTCGTCATAAATGGCGTCACCGCGTGGCTTTTCATGGCCGGCCGCAAATCGGATCTCAATATTCGGAGCGCTTTTCTGCACATGGCGGCGGATGCCGCCATCTCGGCCGGAGTCGTGGGAGCCGGCCTGGCCATTCGCTTTACCGGCTGGGTCTGGCTCGATCCGGTCACCAGTATCCTGATCAACCTGGTCATCGTCATCGGCACCTGGAGCTTGCTCCGCGAATCCTTCAACCTCGTGACCGACGCGGTCCCGGACAGCATCGATTTTGTCCGGGTCCGTCAATATTTGTCGCAGTTGCCCAGGGTGACGGCCGTGCACGACCTCCACATTTGGGCCATGAGCACGACGGCCATTGCGCTCACGGCCCATCTGGTGATGCCAGCCGATGCGGCCGGCGACGCCTTCCTGCGCGAGGTGTGCGACCGCCTGCATCATGATTTTGGAATCGAGCATTCGACCATCCAGATCGAACAAAACGCCGAGTCCTGCGTCCTGGCATAAACCGCCTCGCACAAAGGACACAAAGGCCACGACGGAAGGCCACGCCTTTCTTTTATTGAGCGTTGAAACTTGAAGGTTGAGCGTTGAACATTTGCTTAATTTCGCATCGGTCCCGGCTCACCACTCGACATGGAGAATCCACCGCCATCCCCTAGTCCGGACGCCAGCCCGATGCGCAAACTGGTCGAGTTTTTCGGGCTGCGCCGCAATCTCGTCATCCTGCTCGTCGCCATTTTCTGCATCGGCGCCGGCGAAGAATTATGGATGCGGTTTCTTCCGAAGTATTTAAAAGAACTCGGCGCCACCGTCTTTGTCATCGGTCTTTTTGACGGCCTCCGCACTTTGCTGGGCGCGGTTTACGCCTACCCCGGCGGCATTTCGGTCGATCGCTGGGGACATCGTCGCGCGTTCCTCATCTTCAACGTGGTCTCGATCGTCGGTTACGCCGTCGTTCTTTTCGTCCCGCACTGGGGCGCCGTCATCGCCGGCATGTTTCTCTTCCTCTCCTGGACCTGCTTTTCGCTGCCCGCCACTTTCTCTCTCGTAGCCGAAACCCTCGCGGCCAATCGCCAAGCCATGGGCATCGGCGTTCAATCGGTCATTAAACGATTACCCATCATGATCGCGCCCGTGGTCGGGGGAATTTTAATCGATCGGTTTGGAGTGATTCCCGGCGTCCGCATCGGATTGGCCCTATCGATCGTGCTCTCCGCCGCCACCCTGCTGGTCCAGCGCAAGCTGCGCGAAGAACCGCGCCCGCCGGTCGCGCCAAGCGAGCGTTGGAATTTCTGGCGCAGCTTTCGCGAGTTTAACCATCCTCTCAGGCGATTGCTCCTGAGCGACATCCTGATCCGCTTTTGCGAACGCATTCCTTATGCCTGGGTCGTCATTTTTGCCATGGACTACGTGGGCGTCACCGGAAAACAGGTGGGGTTGCTCACCACGGTCGAAATGCTGGCCGCCATTTTGTGCATAATTCCCGCTTCTCACTTCGCGGACAAATATGGCCGGGAACGTTTCGTGGTCGTGACGTTCGTCATGTTTACCCTCTTCCCGCTCAGCCTGCTGGTGGCCAAGAGTTTCCCGATGCTCTTAATCGCATTCGTCATTCGCGGGTTCAAGGAATTCGGGGACACGTCGCGCAAGGCCCTCATCATCGGATACTGCGATCCGCAGCGGCGCGGCCAGTTCGTCGGCACTTACTATTTGATCCGCGACCTGATCGTGAGCGTCGGCGCGATCATGGGAGCCTATTTATGGAAGATCAGCCCGGAGTTCAATCTTCTGGGAGCAGCGGCCTTCGGGGTGGCCGGCAGCATCTTTTACTTTCGCACGGTGCGGGCCTCGCGGCAGACCGAATCTCCCATCGTCTTTTTTTCCGGTCGTAAATATTAACGCTGGAAAAACCGCCTTGTTCCGGAGTCTGAATTTCGCTATTCGAATGGGTCCGATGTCCCCTTTGCTTATCCGCCTGGCCGCTGCTCTCTGCTTTCTGGCGGTCGCACTCGGCGCTTTCGGCGCGCACGCTCTCAAAGGAACTCTGGAGAGCCACGCCATGATCGACGTCTGGAACAAAGCGGTCCTCTACCACTTCATCCACGCCATCGCGCTCTTTCTCCTCGCCTTGGTGGCGACGGGTCCGCGCGGCGCCTGGTGGCTTCTCTTCGCCGGAATCATCCTGTTTAGCGGCAGTCTTTATCTCATGGCCCTAACGAATATGCGGTGGCTCGGCCTCATCACCCCGCTGGGCGGCCTCTGTTTCCTGGCCGGCTGGGCCTGGTTCGTCCTCACGCCGGGGAGATAAAGCCGGGCGCGGCCGGCCTCCGTAAGACTCTCTTGTCGCGCTTCTCCTTAACCTGCTACTCTTACGCCCTGCATGTTTACCGCGTTGTCTGAAACGCAAAAAGCGGCCATCACCGTCGTGGTTTTCGTCGGGACGTTCTTCTTGGCCATCTGGATCGGGCGCTTCTTAAAGCGCACGGCCGGGGTCCGCCTCGGATTGATGTTCCAGCTCTTTTGCCTGGCCCTTGCCTTCTACGCCGCGCTCGCCTTCGTCGGCGTTCACGCCCCCTGGAAAAATCATATTGGCGCCATCGCTTTCCTCTTAAGCACGGCACTGATCGTGGCGCTGGTGAACCGTTACGTCTGGGATTATTATTTCGAGAAGCGCAAGCAAATCCCCATCCCTCATTTCCTTCGCGAAGTGGTGGCGCTGGTCGTTTTTCTAAGTGCGCTTCTTGTCATCCTCAGTGCCGGTTATCACGCCGAGCGCGAGTTAAAAGGCCTGCTCGCCGGTTCCGGTATCCTCGCCATCATTCTCGGCTTCGCCTTGCAGAATCTCTTCGGCGGCATCATCGCCGGCATGTCGCTGCAGATCAATCGCCCCTACAAGGTGAGCGACTGGCTGCACGTGGGCGACTACTACGCCGAGGTCATGGAGATTAATTGGCGCTCCACCCGGCTCCGGACCAACGACGGGATTTATCTCGATATCCCGAACAATGAGATCGTCCGGCAGACCATCATCAATCTGCATTACCCGACCGAAATTCATGCCATGCGCATCCGGGTCGGGGTGGATTACAACACCCCTCCGAACCGGGTGAAAGATGCGCTGACCCGCGCCGCCACCAGCGCCCGCGGCGTTCTGAAAGAGCCACGCGTCAAAATCTTCCTCGTCGATTTCGCCGACCACGCCATCCAATACGAGGTCAAGTTTTACATGGGCAACCATGCCGCGATCAACGAAATAAACGACGCCATTCGCACCAACATCTGGTACGAATTCAAACGCCAACGCATCAGCATCCCCTTCCCCATCCGGACCGTCCAATTAGAGCGCCGGCGGGCCCAGCCTCCGGATGAGGATCATGCCGAAGCCAGCGCCATCGTTCGGGGCGAACCGCTCTTCCAGTGTCTCTCCGATTCCCAGATCGATAACCTGGTCAAACGATCGCGCCTCGATCAATTCGGACGCGGGGAGCGGATGATTGAAGAAGGCGCGGCCGGAGAATCAATGTTCGTCTTGCTGCAAGGCGTGGCGCAGGTGTCGGTTACCAAAAATGGCACATCCATTCCGGTAGCCACGCTGGCCGCGGGCGATTGCTTTGGGGAAATGTCTTTGCTCACCGCGGAGCGCCGCAGCGCCACCGTGCATGCTCAGGGGGATTGCTTCGTCATGGAGATCGACAAGGACGTCATGGGTGAAGTCATCCGGGAAGCCCCGGAGTGCCTGCGCCAGCTCAGCGAGATTCTGGCCGCCCGCCGGCTGGAGACAGAGGGCATCGTCAAGGATGCGGCGCTGTCGGGCCATCACGCCGCCAAGGAGCGGGAGTATCGAGCCACTTTTCTGGCCAGACTGCAAAAGATGTTTACCCTCTAAATAAGAATGGCCGGCCCGGCTTTAAACCCAGGAGCCAGAAGGGGAATCGCAGGCGCGGCCTTCTTTCCGGCAAATACCCGTTGCCAGTTAGGCATTTCTCCATAAAGTCGTGCGCTTTATCGCGCGACCATGATGATCCTAGCTTTTGACCTGCTCCATTCCGGTGTTCCACTCGCCCTTGTCTGCGCGCTCATCGGGCTGGGGTTCGCCTTTCTTCTGATTGGCAAAATCCTGCGCTGTTCGCCCGGCAACGAGCGGATGCGCGAGATTGCGGGAGCCATCCAGGAAGGGGCCAAGGCCTACCTCCATCGGCAGGTGGTCTCGATCAGTCGGATTGCTCTCGTCCTGTTTGTCTTGCTCTTCTTTTTTAAGGATCACGCCACCGCCGTTGGCTTCCTCATCGGCGCCGTTTGCTCCCTCGCCGCCGGCTACATCGGCATGCGCATCGCCGTTCTGGCCAACACCAGGACCACCCAGGCCGCCAGCACATCGCGGAGCGCCGCCCTCCGCATCGCTTTCAATGGCGGTGCCGTCACCGGTTTGCTCGTCGTCGGTCTGGCCCTGCTCGCCGTCGGCATCTTCTATTATATCGCTGGCCAAATGATCGGGCACGACCTGGCCGTGCGCAGTCTCGTCGGGCTCGCCTTGGGCGCGAGTTTGATCAGCGTGTTCGCCCGTCTGGGCGGCGGGATCTACACGAAAGCGGCCGATGTCGGCGCCGATCTCGTGGGCAAAATCGAAAAGAATCTGGAAGAAGATGATCCTCGCAATCCGGCCACCATTGCCGACAACGTGGGAGACAACGTGGGGGATTGTGCCGGCATGGCGGCCGACGTTTTCGAGACTTATGCCGTCAGTCTCATCGGCGCCATCCTGGTGGGCGCTCTGACCATCGCGACCGAGCCGGCTGCCATCATTTATCCATTTGTGTTGGGCGGTATTTCCGTCCTTGGCGCGATCTGCGGAATCCTGTTCGTCAGCGTGGCACCGGGCAAACCGGCCGGCGTCCTGATGGGATCAGTGGGAACGAGCGCGCTCGTCTCGGCCATCCTTTTCTGGCCGGCCACCCACATGCTTTTCCCGCACGGCATCGTCATCGGCGGGCTGCAGCGTTCCGCTCATGACCTCTACTTTGCCTCTCTCATCGGTCTGCTCATGACCGGGATCGTGGTTCTGATTACGAACTACTACACGTCGATGGGCTATCGGCCGGTGCAGAAGATCGCGCGCGCTTCCGAGACCGGGCACGCCACCAACATTATTGCCGGCCTGGCCGTGGGACAGCATGCTACCGCCCTACCCGTCGGCTTTATCGGAATTGCCATTTTACTCAGCTTCCATTTCGCGGGTCTCTACGGAATTGCCATCGCTGTCATGGCCATGTTGTCCATGGCTGGAATTATTATTTCCCTCGACGCCTTCGGCCCGATCACGGACAACGCCGGTGGCATCGCCGTGATGAGCAATCTGCCCAAGGAAGTCCGCAGCGTGACGGACGAACTGGACGCGGTCGGCAACACCATGAAGGCCGTGACGAAGGGTTACGCCATCGCTTCGGCCGGACTGGCCGCGCTCGTTCTCTTCGGCTCCTATGTCGAGGAATTAAAGGCGCATATCACCGCCAGTGGTCACGCCTATTCCTTCCAATTCTCGCTGACGGAACCAAAGGTCATCATTGGCTTGTTCATTGGCGGGTTGCTTCCCTTCCTCTTCACCGCCTTTAGCATGGACGCAGTGGGCAAAGCCGCCGGCGCGGTCGTACGCGAGGTGCGGCGGCAGATTCAGGCGAAGCCCGGGATTCTGACCGGTCAGGACACCCCCGAGTATGGCACTTGCGTCGATATTGTGACCAAGGCCGCCCTGCGCGAAATGATTGTGCCGGCGCTTCTCCCGGTGGTCGTCGTGGTGCTCGTTGCTGTGATCAAACCGCTGGGCCCGGTTGTTTTGGGCGGGGTGCTCGTCGGCACGATCGTGACCGGCTTATTTGTGGCCATCGCCATGACCTCCGGGGGCGGCGCCTGGGACAATGCCAAGAAATATATTGAGGAAGGTCACTTCGGCGGCAAAGGATCATTCGCTCACGCTGCCGCCATTACCGGGGATACGGTGGGCGATCCCTACAAGGATACCGCCGGCCCCGCCATCAATCCGATGATTAAAGTCGTCAACATCGTGGCGATTTTAATCATTCCCATTTTCTTTTAACGGGCGCCCGGCCTTCTTTTGCATCGACAGTCGATTGCGGGTCGCCGCATTCTGACGTCACCCATGCAAGAGAATCGGGATTTCCAAATCGTAGCCTCGAATCAAGGCGGCTTGCGCCGCGATCATCTGGCCAAGCCCGATCCCGGCGCTACGCCATTCAAGATTGTAATCGATCCGAAGTTGCGGCTCGATCTGCGCCGCGCCCTCATCGATCTGATCGATTATCATGATGAGGCGCTGGCGGAAAATTTCGCGGACGGCAAGCTCGCCCTGGAATCGTACAAGGAATACATCGAGCTCTTCGCGCGCAGCCTGAAAGAAACAATGGAAAGCCGGGAAGGCGTTTCCTATCTCCTGCGTTCCGTCGGCTTCGAGGTGCGGGCGGACGAGATTAACATGCAGCCCGAACTGCGCTGGAAAAGCGGGCCGGGCGCTTTCGGATCGAGCCTTCTTTAGACGCCAAGCCGGTTCCGTCTTTATTTTACCGGCTCGATCAGCTCGCGCTCCTGTGGGCTGAGTCTGTCTCGCGGGATGGTTTTGGCCATCTCCGCCGCCGCCGCCGCCTGCTCGTTGGCCTGCAGGGTCGCGGCGTAAACCGCGCGCCAGGCCGGTGGCGTCTTGGGCCATTCGATGGGAGGCGCGTCCGTCGGTCCTTTGAATTGAGCGAGAGCCAGGCCGGGGTCGTGTTTGCGCAGGTAACCTAAAGCCGCCGCCACGCGAAAAGAGAGCCGGTTGGGAAACTTTTCCGCGAGACTTTTCGCTTTCTCGAAATTTGTGTCCACGTCGCTGTTCATCAGCAGATTCAGATAAGCCAGTTGATCAGCGGCATTCGGGTCGTCCGGAGCCAGCGCCGCAATCTTTTCCGCGGCCAAACGTTGCACGGACGCGTCGCCGGTGGTCGCACTCAGCCGCTGCGTCGCGCGAAAGGCCGTGCCGGCGTGCTGCGGAAGCTTGGCCAGCTGATCGTAAGCCTTCAAGGCGATCGCATTGGCCCGGCTTTGCTCGGCGAAATGGGCGACAAAAATCAACTTGTTAGGGTCGTTTCCAGCCAGCGAAACGGCGTGGTTCCAACGCCGCTCCGCATCCACGGTGGCATTTTTTTCCTGCGCAGTACGCGCACGAAAACTCTCCAGCACGGAAGGATCGAGAGTCAGGTTCGGGTGATCGAGCAGGTTCGCGACTTCATCCCAGCGCTGTAGCGCGGCCAGCGCATCCAGCCGGCTGAGCAGCAGCTGATTCTCCTCGAAAGCACGATCAACCGAATACAATGACAGGACACGCTGGTGTTCTCCGTGCAGATTCAACCAGCGCGCCAACTCGACTAGTTCAGTCGTTCCGCTGTTGTTCCAACGCGCCACCGTCTGATCGAGAATCTTATCGCTCTCCTCCGGGTGAAGTTGTATGCGCAAGTCGGAAGCGATTAAAGTGTCCCGGATTCGGGGAGATGGATTGGCGTCCAGCCTCTGCAGAAGGCGCGCGCGCTCCTCGGCCGACAATTCCGGCGCGCTGGCCAGTGCCCGGATGGCTGCTTCGCCATAAGCCCCCCCCTTCCCAGCCAGATTCCAAAGAATCTTGCGCGCCTCTCCGCGCTGGGCCGGGTCGGTCGATACGGCCAACCCATCGGCCAGGGCGAACTGCGCGCCTTCATCGGTCGGGGCGCGTTGGCCAGCTATCCGGGCAAATTCGATCGCCTTGACCAAATCCCCGGTGCCCCGGGCAAAGCGCGATGCCATGAGCAGAGTGCGCGTATCGGGATCATTCTTGAGAAGACGGTCGATGATCGGCTCTGCGTTTTTGAATCGCTCCGAACTGAGCAGCAAGTCAGCATATTCCTCCTGGTCCTGGATCGTCGCTTCCGGCAGTTTTAATACGGTCGCCCACAAATCTGCCGCCTCCGGACGGCCCAGCTTGGAAGCAAAACGGGCCGCCCCTTGCAGGGGGCGATAGCCCATCGGATCCAGCTGCAGTGCGGCCCGATATTTGGCCGCCGCCGCTTCTGTTTTGCCGGCTCCAGCCAGGGTCTCGGCCGCTTCGGTGAAATGAGCGGCTCGCTTCGCCCTGGCCCAGTGGTAGACCTGCTTTCCGCCCAGGATGGCCGCGATCAAGAGAGCGACCCCGATGCCCCAGAGGATTTTCACCTTCCGGCGCGCCGAACGCCGCTCCGCGCGGTCGGCCGATATACGTCGACCTAGAGACTTCTCTTCACTCATCCGTTCTATAATGAAAGACAGACCGCAAAAGCGCCACCGCTATCTCTTGGGCAGGCGCCCCGCCCTCCTGCATCACGCTGCAAGCCACGATCTCTGTCGCGGAGCGTCTCTTCCCTTCCAGCTGCAAAGAACTCGGCGGCGGCGCGGCTCCGAAAACCTGCTCGACCGTGTAATCCAGCGGAACAGGGTCGCCGTTGCGCCACGCACCCCAAAGCTCAAGCGCATGGATGTTGCCCCGGCGAAAACGGAACCAATAAAATCGGACCTTCTTCCCGTCGAGGTCGAGCTCCACCGCTTCAGGCGGTGCCTCCGACTCCCAGCCAATGCCCGGCATGCAAATGTCCGGGCGATGGACCAGAACAAAACGGTTCCAAACGGAAGGCTTCCAGAAGAAATGGAAGCAATCGCCTCCACCACCGGCAGATTCAGGATCGTTCGTTCGGACATATTCCCCGCTGGAGGGGTGGAGTTCGTTCCAAACCTCGCGCGGCACGGCGGCCAGCCGATTCGGACTGGCGGCGCCGATTTGGGCGACGAACCGCGGCGCTGTTTGCGTGTGCGCCAAACTCTCCATCCGGGCATAGTTCAAGCGCGCTCCAAAAATACCGAGCACCAGTGCGACGGTCGCACCCGCGAAGATGCCGGAACCGCGCCTCCGCAAATTCTGCGCGATGCGTCGGGCTCTCGCTTTCGTTTTTTCCGAAAACAAAAGGGATTCATCACCCTGACGTGACAAAACCCTTCCGACGACCCAGATCGCCAGGACCAGTGTGGTGATGACGATGTTGCCAACGAGGTCATGAACCTGATGGACCGTATTGGCGCCATGCCATTCGGCCTGAAGCGCCAGGGTGAGCGTGCGCGCAAGATTCGTGACCAGGGCCAGTGCGATTGCCACACAGAGGAGAAGAATGCGACGACCCGGCCGCAACAGAAACCATTCGCCCATGGCCAACCCGAACATGATCCCGGCCTGGAGCGAACGAATCCCGCTGCATGCCTCGGTGATCCCCACCAGTCCGCTGCGAAGCGCGATGGCCCCTCCGGATGCCTGCGCCTCGATGCCTAACCACTGCAGCACCTCCGTCGTCGCCGAGGCCACCGCGCGCATGAGGGCGCCGGTCAGCGGTTGTTCGAAGCGCGGTGGCCAGGGCACGGCTGTCAGAAAAAACAGGACCGGAAACGCTTCGGCCCGCGCTAGCACTCCTCCGCCGCACCACCGCAGCACACCAAGAGTTAATCCGGTGCCCAGCAGGCAAATCGTCCATAAAACGATTTCAGGGTGCCACATGGCCTCACGCGCATATTCGAGCCCGAATCCGACGATTCCCAAGCTGGCAGCCAGGCCAACCACCATCCCCCCGGACGGGGCCCCGACAGCTCCCGAATCTTGTCGCAAAAGGAGATATCTCCGCATTCCGAAGGCGAGGGCCAGGACCGGCACGGCCCACCCATAGGAGTAATTGGGGTTTCCCCGCCAATGTTCCGCGCAGGCCCAGATCGCCCAGGTCCAAAGGGCCAGCAAAAAGAGGGTAGGCCAAGGCAAGCCCGGGCGGGGAGCGGCTACCCCTTCCAAGTCGGTCATTCCCCTATAATAGCCTCAGGGAAGCGGACTGGCCATAAGCCCGAAAAAATGTTGAAGAATGGCATGAGAAAATAATTGACTTTGCGACTCAAAATGTGGCAAAATCTTCGAAGCACTAGAAATACTATGAAAAAATCACTCTTAGGGTTAATCACGATCGGGGTCACGATTATGGCAGCGCACGGCGATATTATTCCGACGCTGTCTCCAAGCTCGCCGGTGGCCACCATGGGAGGGTTCACTTGGAATTACGGAGTCAATGTGACCGTAGACCAAATGGTGACGACGGGAGATTACTTCACCATTTATGATTTCGGCAATTTCACCGCGGCCTCGAACCTGCAGCCGGCTGGCTGGACGTTCTCGTCTTCCCTCACCGGGACGACCCCCGGCCTGGTCAACCCGACCGACAATCCGTCCCTCCTGAACCTGACCTGGACCTATACCGGCACCACAACGATTACCGGCGCCCAGTTCATCGGGAATTTCTCCGTGGTCAACGACACGAATCAGCTGCGGACAGCCGACTTCGCCGCGGAAGCCACCCGCAGCGGTGGCCCCAATGCCGGCACCAAGGTTGATAACGTCGGCCGCATCTCGGTCCCGATTCCTGAAATGTCCGCTCTTCTGCCCATCCTGAGCGTCTGTGGGGCTGGCGTTGCCGCCAGTGTTCCTTCGCTTCTGCGTCGTCGCAAAAAGAGCTAACTTTGATTTCCCTCTAAAAAGGCCACCGTGGTTCCCACGGTGGCCTTTTTTTTCTCCATCCAAGCCGCGCAGCCCCAAAAACTCTTGGTTTACTCCAGCCTCCGTGGCAAGATCGCCGCCGTTCCTTCATGGCAACCGCTTCATCAACACCGGCTCGCCTGAAATTCTGGGGAGTTCGTGGTTCAATCCCGGTCCCGGGATCCGCTACCTTGCGCTATGGCGGCAACACCACCTGCGTCGAACTCCGGGCCGACGGCGAGATTATCGTGTTCGACGCCGGCACGGGTATCCGCGCTCTCGGAGCAGCCCTCGAAAAGGAATTCGGATCGCGTTCCATCAAAATTTCTTTGCTCATTACGCACATGCATTGGGACCACATCCAGGGGTTCCCTTTCTTTCTGCCCTCCTACAACGACAAGAATTTCGTTCGCATCATGGGCTATGACGGAGCCGAAGCCGGGCTCCGCGAGATTCTCATTGGTCAAATGGCCACCCCGTTTTTCCCGGTCAAACTGCAGGCCCTTCCCGGCCGCATCGAGATTAAGAAGCTGGAAAAATATGACTTCAAGATCGGCAAGGTTCGGGTGCGCGCGAAATTAATGAATCATCCGGGTGTTTGTGTCGGCTACCGCCTCGACAGTTCGCAAGGGTCGGTTGCCTTTCTTCCCGATAACGAACCGTACGACGCGCTCAAGATTCACTCGAGCAAATCGAACTTGTTGAGCCCGGAACAAACCCGTTCCCGGGCCGAGGAAGCGCGCGCCAGCTTGGTGGAATTCTTGCATGGCTGCGACGTGCTCATCCTCGACACTCAGTACACGGACGACGAATACAAGGCCCACATTGGCTGGGGCCACGGTTCGCTCAGCTCCGCCGTAACTCTCGCCCTCGATGCACAGGTGAAGAAGCTGGTGCTCTTTCATCACGACCCCACTCATGACGACGCCCTCATCGACGAGATGGCGGAAGCGGCGCGCAAACTCGTGGCCACCACAAGGAAGTCTCTCGAAGTCGAAGCGGCCCGTGAAGGGGCTGAAATAACCTTCGGCGGGGCCTAAGGCCTTCCGCCCGGCGCGAACCGGGCCAGGTGGGAGGCTCCCGCCATGACCCGCCGCTTGCGCCAAGCCATGGAGTGGACTTAGGTTCGGACTCCCCGTTCTTGCCTCGTAGTGTAACGGTAGCACGAGAGATTCTGAATCTCTTTGTCAAGGTTCGAATCCTTGCGAGGCAGCCACCTAAACCCCAAAAACTTCGGGGCACGTGGCCATGCCGTATTCCATTACACCTCCACCGCGTGCGGCGAAGCCGTTTTACGCGGTTCTAATCCTAGCGAGGCAGCCACTATGTTGGCCCTGAGCGACTGATGAATCCCGCATCCAGGGCGACTTCCGGCCCAGGCCTAAAATTTTTCCTTCAGGCTTTCGCCGTAACCGGTGAGTTCCATGTAAGCGCGCCCGATTTCCTTTTTGTTCTCATCCCATACTCGGCAGGCGCCTTCCCAGTAGGCCACCCCGCCCACCTTGCCGGAGAGTTCCTGATCGGCCACCATCGGTTGCACGATAAAGGTTTCCGGTTTGCCGGTTGCCGGATTTTTCGCCACCAACTGCACCAGGGACGGGTAATCCGCACCGGTCACGCGACTATGCCAGCGCTGCTGCACCGTCCAGGTAAAATCATTCGGGCCGATCTGACGAACCACGCCCTGTCCGTCATTCCACGCCACCGTCGAGTAGGGATCCGTCGAGCCATCGGTGCGGCGCATCCGGTAGGCCATCAATTCGCGCCCGTCGAACAACTGCAGACTCAACCAATCCCAACCAATCTGGCCTTCACCGAGCTGGCTGCTACTAAACTCATGATCCATCCATGCCTCACCACTTACGTCCCGGCTGGTTCCGTCGAGCATGAGCCTCCCGCTGGCTGACAGCCGGCTATAGGTCAGGTAATGACTGGATGCGCTAGCCTCGGCCGCTTTGCGTGAAACGCCGTTCGTGCCAAAAATGACCAACGGTTTTTTCGGCGTCAAAGTTAGCATCAGGGCCGCATCGGCGCCGACGGTGGACTGCAATTCAAAAACTTCTTTTCCCGCGCCAGCTGATTTTTCCGGAGACAAACGAAGTGACCAATTTCCATTGCGGACGTCGAGCGTGTTCCTGGCCGCCCCTGCGTCCCAGCCCGCGCGGTTTAACCGTTCCTGAGAACGGAAAACACCCGAGGCCCGATCGACCAGTGCCATGTGCGCTAGGTAGATCTGGTCGTTTCCGAAAGTGGGCGGCGGAGAATTATCCGGCACGCCCGGGCGGACGAGGGCCCGGCGAAAGAAGGTGGCTTGGAAACCGAACTGCGCTTGATCGGTGGTGACCAGATGGCCGGTCACATACCACCACTCGATGGCAAATTCAGGATGGCTTCCGTGATCACGCGGAAAAGCGAATTGCCGGTTCGCCTGAGGGATGGCAAAGCCCTCCGCGTTCAGCGCGGGGGTTTCCGCCGCACAAACCACATGACAATGCAGCAGGAGCGCGAGCACGATGCCGTTCGCGCGCCCCCATTCTCTTTCCAGGTCAAAATTCATCGCTTCTTATTCTTCCCGGTCCGCCGGCAGCCGCGTGGCCCAACCTCCGACGAACCAGGCGGCCATGGTCGCGCTGGCCAGCACCAGCAGGGCCAGCACGCTCAACTGCCGCACCGGCCAGTCGGTCTGCAGCGTCCAGCCGAAGGTTTGCTTGTTGATGCGGTAGATGAGCAGCCACCCGAGGGCCAGACTTACGGCCAGTCCGGTCAAAAGTCCCGCGGCTGCCGTCAGTGCGCCTTCCCAGGCGGCCGCGCCGGCCAGTTCCTTCCGTCGTAAACCGAGTGAACGCAAAGTAGCAAGGTCCCCGCGCCGCTCCCATAGAAGACTGGCCATGGTGAAAACCAGCCCGGCCACGGCCACGATGATGCCAATCAGCTCGAGCGCGTAGGTGACAGTAAAAGTCTGGCGAAAAATTCGCAGCGCCTCGTCCCGCAAATAGCTGCTCGTGAAAACGCCGAGACCGGGGTAGGCCGCCCGGAGTTCGGCCCGCAGCCTCTCGGCGTTGGCCCCGGGCTTGAGCGCAAGAATCAAACTCGACGCCAGTTCGTTGCCTAACCAGTCGGAAAAAAGCTGTCGCTCGATCAGGAGGGAGCCCCGTTCGTTGCCGTAATCCGCGAATACGCCCGCGATGGTCAGGCTGCGCGGACCGATGGGCGTTGGCACTTGCATCCGATCGCCGCGATGCACGCGGAATCGTTCGGAAAAGGCTTCGCTCACCAGCGCAAGGCCGGCGTTTCGCTCCGGATCAAAAACATCCTCGTGCAAGGGCGGACTTAACCAGGCCGGCCGCGCGTAATCCCGGAAGAAAGCGAGCTGGCTGCCCATCAGCAGGGTGGTCACCCCGCCCAAATTGATTTCCGTAACTTGAATGACGTTCGCCCGCTCGACCGCGGGGTTCGTCACCACGTTTTTCCAGGTGGCCGGTGAAATGCGGCTGGTCGACGAGGCCGATTGCGCCCCGTCGCTCGAAATGTAGAGATCGGCTTGAAAGGTCCGGGAAATCCAGCCGCGCATGGTCGTTTCAAAGCTTCCCACGAGAATGGCCATGCCCGCGGTCATGCCCACGGCGCAAACCAAGGCCGCCACCGCCAACCGGTGCCGCCCGCTCGGTGCGCGCAGATGACTGCCAGCCAGCCGCAACCCGACCGAATCGATTCTGAACCGCGCAAAAAGGCGTCCCAACCAGGCCAGAACGTTGCCGGCAAAAATTCCCGCGCCGAAAATCCAGCACAAGCCAGCGGCATAAGCAGCCAGCGGCAGGCGCCCGCCGCCAGCCAATCGCAGCGGCGGCAGACTGGCCAGCAGCCCGCCCAGGACGATGAGGGTCAGACCGAGTCCGGGACGCCGCAGCCATTGACCTCCCGGATAAGTGGCCGCGCCTGTGCGCAAGGCGATCTGGGCCGGCGGCGTATTAGCCGCGACTCGCGCCGGTCGCCATCCGGCCACGGTGGCGGCTGTGATCGCCACGATCAAGGCAACGATAGCCTCACCGAAACTGAACGCCGCCGAATCAACTGAACTGGCGTAGTAGAGCGTGTTGACGGTTCGAGCGACCATGCGCACGGCGAACTGCGCGCCCAACCAGCCGAGAACGAGACCGATCAAACCACCGGCCAATCCGATCGCAGCCGCTTCCACGAGCCACGCGCCTTGCACCTGACGCGACGTCACCCCTAACGAACGGAGCACGGCAATTTCACTCCGTCGGCGCACGACTGCGCCTTCGAGCCCCTGAAAAACGAGATAAAGCCCGACCAGCAGGGCGAGCAGCGAGAGGATGTCGAGATTCAACCGGAAAGCCTGCGTCATGGTCGACGCCGCCGCCCGCCGATCGGCCGGAGTGCTGAGCAGCCAGCGCCCGCTCCTTGATGAACTGGCCGCCTCCAGTTTCTTCCTGATTAAGGCCCACTGCTGGGCCCGCCGCGGACCCGCTTCCAGAAGCAATTCAATTCGATCCAATTGCCCCGTCTTATCCGTCAAACGCTGGAGCGCAGGCAAGTCCATGATGAGCAGATGCGGGGGAACTGCCGGCTGGCTCGGATCGGTCGGGATGATGCCCGCGACCCGCAGTTCAACCGCATGTTCATTGATCACCAGGGGCAACGGCGAGTCGATCTGCAGCTGGTCGCGCCTGGCCAGAGCTTCGCTGATGAAAACGGCCAGGGGATTTCGCAAGACCTCGGTGAACTCTTTCCTGGAACCGTCAGTGCCCCGCGAGGTGGCGGTTCCGAGCCAGCCGCGGCCATTGGTTTGCTGACCGGAGAGATTGACCAGCGCCGGAAGGTCGAGTCCAAGCAGTTGAAACACCGGACGCGAACCGATGGTCTCATCTTCATCGCGACGCGGCGGCACCGCGCTCGTCTCTACCACGGCCACGAGATTGACCGGTTCGGGGCCCAGCAGCTGCCGCAGTTCGGTCAAAACCAATTCGGACAAGGCTCCGGCCGGCGCCATGATAATTCCGTCGCTTCCCGAAGTGATCAGGTCGGAGAAATTTTGAAAGCTGGCGACCGCGGCGCGATTGGCCAGCCGGATGGAAACAAAGGCGGCTACACCGATGGCCAAAATCAGCAGCAGCAGAACCGAAGAGATCGGCGAGATCCGCCAGTGCCGCCAGGCGAAGCGCGACCAGAGAATCCCCAACACCGCTTTATTGCTCGCCGCCATTTCTAGTCCCTGGCCCGCTCGCCTCCGATTTTTCCATCGAGCAGATGGATTTCGCGATGACAGATCTGGGCAGCTGCCCCGCTGTGCGTGACCAGGATGAGAGCGATGCCAGTCTCGTCGGAAAGCTCTCGCAAGAGCTCAAGAATGATGGCGCCATTGCGGGTATCAAGATTTCCCGTCGGTTCATCGGCCAGTAAGACAGAGGGTTTATGGGCGAGCGCGCGGGCGATGGCAACGCGTTGCATTTCGCCGCCCGAAAGTTGATCCGGAAAAGCACCGGCGCGGTCGGCCAAACCGACCCGATCCAGGAGCGCCCGGACGCGTTCGGCACGAATCGTCGAGGCGATGCCGTTTAATTGCAACGGCAGCTCGACGTTTTCCGATGCCGTCAACGTGGGCAGCAGGTGAAAGAATTGAAAGATGGTACCGATATCGCGGCGCCGCACCTCCGTCAGGCCGTCGGCGTCGAGCGACTCCAGCGAAATGTCCTTGAAGCGAATGCTCCCGGAATCGGGGCGGTCCACCCCGCCGAGGCAATTCAGCAGGGTGGATTTGCCGCTGCCGGAGGGGCCAGTCAAGGCCAGGCGCTCACCCGCCCGAAGCTCGAGGGAGACGCCGCGCAATACCGGCCGGTTGGCGTAGGCTTTGGTGACGTCGCTGGCGGCCAGGACGAGCGGTGTCGCCGAGAGGTTGGTGGCTGCGTTTTCCTGGTTCATGCTGCTGATTTTGGATCTCTGCTTCGCCATCCCCGGACCCTGCGTCACCCATTGATAGAGATCAAACACCAGCCGGCTGAACTCTCACGCTCATTCTTCTATTCTTATTCTCGTTCCTATTCCTATCCTTCTTTTCCCCGCGCTCCGAAATCACATTTCCTCTTCCGCGCTCCTTTTTTTCCGAAAAAAATCCTGCAGAATCGCCGCGCTCTCGTTTTGCAGCACTCCCGCCGTGATTTCACAGTGATGATTCAGGGCCGGATGTTGCAGGAGATTGATCAATCCGCCCGCGGCTCCACTCCGCGGATCGGAACATCCGAAAATAACGCGCCGAATTCGCACATGCACGAGCGCTCCCGCACACATGATGCACGGTTCTTTCGTAACGTAGAGTTCGCATTCATTCAAACGCCAGTCGCCCACCGCCGCCTCGGCCTGCGTCAGGGCCAGCATCTCGGCGTGGGCGGTTGCGTCTTTCAGCATCTCTACCTGATTATAAGCCCGTGCAATGATGCGGCCCGCCCGCACCACTACTGCTCCGACGGGCACCTCGTCGGCCTTGTCAGCCTTGATCGCCAGGCGCAAGGCTTCGCGCATGAAATCGTCATCGCGCACAAGATCTTGAGGGTCAGCCATGAACTTTGAGACGTCCGAAAAGCATCCGGGAGACACCTTTAAAAGACAGCCTACAGATTCGCACGGCGAACCACAGAATGAAAGGCTACGACCAAATCGCGGCGCGGCCTACTCTCCGGCAGAGTCGGATCTCCAGCCTCGGCTGGGCGGACGTATTTTCTTTACAACCGAGGCCCTCGTTCGGCAGCCTCCCCTCCGTGAGATGTCTGCCGGCGATCGCATTGTTTCTTGGTCTTCTCTGCCCAGGGTTTGCCCAGGAGCAGGAAAACCACCTGATGAACCGGCTGCTCCGGCCGAGCGCGTCTCAGGCGAACAGCGCCCAGAATAAGAAGTTTACGGCTGATCGAGCCAGCATCGATAAGCGGGCACGAGTCGGAACCTTCTATCTGCAACGCAAGTCCATGACCCGAACCTACGTCAACACGCGCGACTTCCAGGCGGGCTCGTTCAAGGCGGGCAGCTTTAACAGCTCGGGCAGTGGGAATTCGCTCCTGGCCGCGCGGTCCAACTTACAGACACATTCCTACGCAACACCAACCGCCCGCGCTTCCGTCGAACTGCGCGACGGTCATAAGGCGGCGGCGGCCAGCACTGGGTTCGCGGGAAACCGGCCCTTTCTGGACCAGGGAAAAAGCCAGAAGTCGCTCGACCACCTGAAATCGCCGATGACCATCGAGCAGGTGCGCGAGTTACTGAACAAGAACAAATAGCGCAACCCGCGCCGGTGCCGTATTCGGTTTAGGATCATGCACCCGGACGAAGCTTTCGCATCTCTTCGAGACGGCGCCGCCCAGATTATCAGCGAGCACGAGTTGCGCGAAAAACTCGCGCTGGGCCGGCCCTTGCGCGTCAAACTCGGAGTCGATCCGACCAGCGCGGACATTCACCTCGGGCACACCATTGTCCTGCGGAAATTACGTGAGTTCCAGGATCTGGGACATCAGGCCGTCCTCATCATTGGCGATTTCACCGGAATGATCGGAGATCCGAGCGGCCGCTCCGCCGCCCGACCGCATCTCTCCACCACCGAAGTGCAGGCCAACGCCCAAACCTATCGCGAGCAGGCTTTCAAGGTCCTCGATGCCAGCCGCACCGAGATCGTCTTCAATGGGGATTGGTTCCGCCAGATGCGATACGAAGAAGTGATCCGGCTCAACAGTCGCGTCACCTTGCAGCAAATGCTCCAGCGCGAAGATTTCAGTGAGCGAATCGATCGGCAGCAGCCCATCCATGCCCATGAAATCCAGTATCCTATCATGCAGGGCTGGGACTCGGTCATGGTCAAAGCGGATGTCGAACTGGGAGGGACTGACCAGCTCTTCAACATTCTGGTCGGTCGCGATTTCCAGCGCGAAGAAGGCATGCCGCAACAGGTCGTTTTCCTTCTGCCCATCCTGGAGGGATTGGACGGCTCCAAGAAAATGAGCAAAAGCCTGGGTAATTTCATCGGAGTGAGCGAGCCGGCCCCGAAAATGTTCGGCAAACTGATGAGCATCTCAGACGAATTGATGGCGCGTTATTACTCTCTCCTGCTTCGTCGCACCGTCCCTCCGGGAGAACACCCGATGCAGGCCAAGAAACAGCTGGCCGTCGAAATCGTCGGCCTCTATCACGGGCCCGCCGTGGCCGGAAAGACCCTGGACGAATGGAATCTTCGGTTCAGTGAAAAACGCCTGAGTGACACGGAGCTGCCTGATTTCGGCCAGCGTCACGACGAAACTCTCAACATCGTCGTGGCCGCCTACCTGGAAGCCTTTCATCTCGAAAAATCCCGGGCTGAAGCCAGCCGTTTGATCAAGCAAGGCAGCGTCCAGCTCGATGGCGCCAAAATGGTGGACCCACAGGGCAAAATGGATCTGCGCGCCGGACAAGTCCTGCGCCTCGACAAAACGCACGCTGTTCGGGTGAAGTAGCGCTACAAGAAAAAGCGCGCCGCTTTCTCGACTGCGCGCTTTCCTGCAAAGCTACCCGATGGTTAGGCCACCGCCGTCTCGAACATCGACAGAACCGGCTCCTGCTCCACGTAGGGCGCCGCGATTCCTTCGAAGTGCGAGCGGATGCTGCGCAGCTCGGAAGTGACGAAGGCGTCCACGAAATGCAGACGACGATCGACCCAGGCGAACAATTTGTTCTTAATTTCGTAATGCACCGCCAGCGTCACTTCCGTGCAGTGCGGACGGATCTCTGAAAATTCGACCAAGCCCATCAAATCGATATTGCCGCCGACCGACTCAAAGGCAAACTCATCGGCCGACGCGCTGTCCACCGACAGCAGGACCGTCTTCGCCTGGAACCCGAAAGGTCCACGAAACGAAAAATCAATCGTCTTGGACGACGTGACCGTCGCTTTCGTGACCATCAGAAACTGGTGGCGATAAGACTGAATGCTGGCGAGACGGGCTTTGCATTCGGTCAACGGCTGACTCATGTGAAGCGTTTTTTGTAGGAGCATGGTAAGTAGGGTTGATTCTGCAGCTCTCTTAGCAGCGGAGGTGCCACT
>JBBRDU010000051.1:0-20211 GCA_038203615.1 Chthoniobacterales bacterium | reverse complement strand
ACCAGGGTCCCACCGAAGCCAACGCGACGATTTGGAGTGGTAACGTGTTTCGTCGAAACATTTGCCGCGGGAACGAACGAAGAAAACTCGGCCGGTGACCACGTGCCATCGCGCGAACTCGGCGCGAAATTCAACTGATACGCTACGCTACCGGATGAGACGTTGAGCGGGTGATTCCAAGAGGTGCCACCGCCCGCGGTCCTCAGGAGAACCGTGAGTTCCGCGCACGCAATATTGTAAATTGCTCGCGCGGCATCTGCCGAGGGTCCCTGGCCCCGCGACTCGGCCGTAGAAGCGGCCGCCGTGAGGTAATTCGCGATGCGCTGCTCCGTCGTGGAGCCAGTCGCGCGTCCTGCGCGAATGGAACCTTCCGCCGCGGCGAACGCCGGGTCCGTGGGAAGCGTCGGTGCCGTGGCGCAGCCGGACAGCGCAAGCAAATACGCTACGGCCGCGGCCGCGCAAAGCTTCTTCAGCGCCGGGACTTGCAAGTTCACGCGACGCGCTCGGCGGGAGGTCGAATCAAAACGTAAAGTTAAAGCCGCTGTAGAGGCCCTGCTGCTTCACGTTATAGGTAAATCCGCCGCTCGTGTAGTTATTCGACAGAATGCGCCAACCGAGTTCCGCAGAGACGCGCCGGTTGAATTTCCAGCCCACAGTCGGATACACCTGCCACGAGAGGTGTGAGCCCACCCCAAAGCCTCCGATGTCTCCGTACATCGCCAGGAAGAGGTGGTCGGTCATAAAGATCTTTGTCCGCAAGCCAACAAACGGGTCCACCCACGTCTTCGTCTGGGAGTTGCTGAGATAAACAAAATTCGGGGCGGTAAATGGCAGCGAAATGTCGCGGAATTGCGTGATCCGCAAGCGAACGGAATTCAGCCGCCCTCCGGCAAAGAGGTCGAGGGTCACCTTGTCCGTCTGGTAAACCCGGTATGCGAGCGCCCCGTTGAAGACGAATTCCTTGTTGTCGACGGCAAACTGTTGAATCCGCGGATTGCGGCGATCAATGAAGCCGCCGATATCCGCGTAGAAGAAATCCGTCATCAGGCCCCACCGTCCCTTGC
This sequence comes from Chthoniobacterales bacterium, assembly GCA_038203615.1. Lineage (GTDB taxonomy): Bacteria > Verrucomicrobiota > Verrucomicrobiia > Chthoniobacterales > UBA10450 > JBBRDU01. The sequence goes on along the minus strand of JBBRDU010000051.1, from coordinate 19,147 downwards.
GCACTTCAAGCTGACCCGAAAGCGTCATCTTCAAGTGTTCGAAGACTTTGCTGAAAGAGAGGTCCGTGGGGATCTTTTGATTAAGAACGCCGGTGGTGCCGCTGATGCCCGCCAGCCACGCGTAGGGCTCCAGGCGGAATTCCCATTCCGAAGCCGGCGCGGGGACGGGCACGGGCGCGGGTTGTTCGACGCCCGCGAAGCAGGTCGCGGTCGAGCCCGTGAGAAAGAACGTCGCGCAAAGCGCGGCGAAACGAGGATGAACAGAGGTCATGGTGAGGTGGAGATTCGAGATCCGGTCATTTCTAATCCCTCGATTGGACGATCGCGTTGATGCGAAAAACAGAAGTAGAGAAAGCGGCAGCGATTTCCTGCCTTACCGGGACTTCTGCCCAGACGGCGCGCTTCGTCAAGTCTTGTCGCTATCCAAATCCCGCGTCTGCTTTTCGGCCCCGGCGGAAGTTTGCAAAGCGACCAGTCTGGCGATGAGCACGGCGGTGTAAAGCAGGCCGACCATCGCTTCCATCACCGCCAGCATCCGCGCAACTTTATGGACGGGCGTGATGTCGCCGTAGCCTACCGTGCTGAGCGTGGCGAAGCTAAAGTAGAACGCTTCGAAGCCGGTCAGCTGCCGGAGCGTGGCTGGGTCCGCCGCGAAGTTGAAACCGTGGTCCGTCACCTGCGCCACCAGTAAGTACGCGAATGACCAGAACAATCCGAGCATCAGGTACGCCGCGATGCTGGCGCTTAATACCTCGTTGTCGACCCGAGAGGCGCGGAGCACGAAACGCAACAAATTGAAGACCACAAAAAGGCCGAAGACCATCGCGCACGCCAAAAAACCCCACGGGGGAAACATTCCCGGCCACCATTGGTTCAACCATTTGAAGGTGATGGTGGGAAACGCGAGGAACGTCGTCAGGAACATCGTCCTGGGTCCGCCGCCGACCGCAAGAATGGAAGCGATAAAGACCAGCGTGATGAGCAGGGCCTCAATCATCGCGCCGCGCTTGAGCTGCTCAAGAAACGGGGTGGAAATAAAAAGGAGCGCGAGGGCCACCAGCAATCCTTTCGCCGTAAAATGAAACGAACCGATGCGGGATCCAATCCGACCACGGATGCCGGTGATCCACGCGGTGGCCGGACGACGGTAGGCGTGGTGCCGCGTTTCATTCATGGATTGGGGGATTCTGCGCAGGCTCTCGCCGCTGGCGCAAGCGGCAGATTTAGCGCGCTGCCCGGAACCGTGGAATCGCCGAAAGACCTCAGCCACGAAGTAGAATCCTCCCGCTTGAGGATTATTTCCCGATGAATTGGGCGGCATGCATCAGCGGCTTTTCCGAGAGGCGAATCAGACCGTCAAACGGCCGATCCATTTCCAAGACCAGGAACAGCGCGCCGGCCACAGACAGGGCCGCGAGGAAAAGCGCGCACAAGACGGTGCCGTTGCCCGGCGCGTACAAACCGAAGCTCAGAAAGATGATCGACAGCCAGATGGTGACGACCACGAGAAACGGGGACGGGACGGCGCTCGCCACACCGCCTAACAAGTTCCAGCGCATTTGAACAATTTCCTGCGACACGCCGATGGCGCGATCCCGGAGCTCGCGTTGCGTCTCGTCAGCGGAGTGCAGCCCGCGGATGAGCGCCTGCAATTTCTCGAGAGCCAGCATCGTCTTGTACGCATCCTCCCTGGTGACGTAGGCGGACTGACGCTCGGCTATTTCCTTGCTGCGGGCAGCGACAGCGGCCTGAATCACGCCACGCGCGGGCGCCGTGTCGCCTCCGTATTGGGCCAGCACGCGGTCCAGCAGGACAATGTCCGAACAGAGTTTGTTGTAAGTGTCGCTCTTGCTATCATGGGAGCTCTTGACCGAGCCGACGAGCAGTCCCAGCACCAGCGCGGTCATCGTCGCAATCAGGCCGATCGAAAGTTTGACGATTTCCCGTGACTCCGGCGTCAGATGATGCTCCGGGAGAACGCGGCGGAGGTACATGCCAACCATCGCGCCACCAAAGACGCAAACGAAGATGAGTAGCGACGTCGCGAGAGAGGACATGGCAAAAGTTAGGGGTGATCGGAATTCACCAAATCGCAGAATTCGCTGGGATCAGCCATTTCTTTAGACGCGGCGGTCGCGTAAAATCAAGAGCATTTGCTCGGTGGCAGAGTCCCCTTCCGACGGTGCCAAAACGCGCGCGACTTTAGCGGTACTTTTTACTGAATTTGAGGGGCGATCTCACCACTGGACGTGCGGAGTTTCGCCGATGGAAGCAGATGTCACATCAGCAAAAGACGAGTTTGACGGAGTCGTGAGAATTTCCGGAATGGGGCCGACGTCGAACGCGTTGACATCGTGCGAAGTGCGACCGCTCCGCCGTCATCCCTATTCTCTTCATCCCGGTCATACTGTCTCACCCACTTTTCGTCGTCGCTCACTTTGCGGCCACGGTCGACGGCGCGCTGACGCCCGGCTTCTTGGGGAAGAGCAGCGTGACGACAAAGCGTAGGCCCCAATCCGGCCCGTTGACCGGCTTCTCCGCATAGTAGCGGCCGCCGACATAAAAGCTGACCGGCGTCTTGCCGATCTTGACGATTTGGGAGACCCCGAGGTTCAGCGGAACCGTCCATTGCGCGTTGTTCCAATCGTACGTGCTCTCCATATTTACGGTGAACGTCGTGGCAGTCTTGGTCCCGTAGGAGATGAACGGCTGGAGGAAGAGGGCGTTGATTGGTGCCCGGTTGCCCTGGCTGTGCGCAAAGGACGAGAGATTGTTCGCGAGCACGCCCAACGTAAATCCGCTTTGCTGCACCAGAGCCACCACGGTCGGTCCGACAGCCCACTGGCCTCCGCCGAGATATCGGTTTCCCGCCGTCGGATACAGCAGTGCAGGGCCGACTCCAAGAATCAGTTTCCCGAAAAGTGGTTTACTTGGCGAAAAGAAAAAACTTTGCGTGACATCGCCGAAGCCGCTCTGGCTGCTGCCCTGATATTGTCCCGCCGCGTTCACGGTTGGTGCAATGCCGCGCTGATCGATGATCGGCACAATCGTGCGGAGGATCAGATTCCAATCCTTGGTCAGGGTAATTGGCACGACCGGCTGAATGTTCAGCGTAAACTTCGTGCCGCCGCCGGTCGGGCCCGCGCCGAAATCCCAATTCGCTTGGAACGGCACGCTGATCAGCGAGGCCACCGGATTGGAAAGCTTCTTGGCCAGATCCTCGGCCCCACCGTCGGCCGCGGGCGCTGCTTCCGGCCCTGCGGCATGGATGCGGCCAGCTCCCAGAAATAGCGCCGAGACAAGCAGACAAAGCGTGGGAAAACAAAAGGAACGGCGGAGGGACGGAGGCGTTGTCATGGCGTTACGATCAGAGACTGCGGGAGAGGGTTCTATTTGGGGAGCGTCTATTACACTTGGTGTGTGAGGTGAGTCCACTAGAAATTCCACCGAGGATCGTGCTGCTCAAGCATCGGATGGTGACCTGCTGCTTGTCGGAACGGCAGACGTCACAGCTCCTTCACGCAGCGAAAGCCGAGGTGATTCGCGCCGGTGCTCACCTCGCCTTTGCCGCGCGTACCGACCATGTAGCGCGTGCAGTATTGATCGGTGCAGAGAAAAGAGCCGCCGCGATGCACGCGCTTCTTTTCATTTGGCTCCGCCGGATCGGATGAGGCATCGGGCCCCTCGGGGTTTCGTATGACGGCCCCGCCTCCCTCGAGCCTCTGGCGGGCATAGGTATCCGGCCGATACCAATCGCTCACCCATTGCCAGACGTTTCCGGCCATGTCGTAGAGTCCGTATCCGTTTGGCGGAAACTGCGCGACCGGCGCGATACCGGCGAAGCCGTCGTCACCGGTGTCTTTGAAAGGGAATTGTCCCTCGAAAATATTCGCCGTCCATTTTCCATTCGGTTTGAGCTCGTTGCCCCAAACGTAAATTTGGCCATGCAATCCACCGCGCGCGGCAAACTCCCACTCGGCCTCGGTTGGAAGCCTCTTGCCGGCCCATTTTGCAAAGGCCACCGCGTCGTCGTAAGCGATCTGCACCACCGGATACTTCTCGCGGCCCTTGATCGTCGTTTCGGGTCCTTCGGGATGACGCCAGTTCGCACCCGTCTGGTAGCGCCACCACTGAAAATAATCGTTCAGCGCCACCGGCCCCGACGTCGGCGTGAAGACCGTCGAGCCTGCCACTAGATTTTCGGGCGGCGCGCCGGGAAAATCCTCGTTCGTCGGCGTCCGTTCTGCAATCGTGACATAGCCTGTCGAGCTGACAAACTTTTCGTATTGTTCATTGGTCACGTCGGTCGCGTCCATCCAAAACCCGTCGACATACACGCGGTGCACCGGTTGTGCGTCTCGCGTCACCCCAGGGAGTCCGCAAAGTGACTCGCCGGTGGAATCGCTGCCCATGGAAAACTCCCCACCTGGGATCCACACCATGCCAGCGGGCGCCGACGTCGGGGCTGGTCCTTTGTTGGGAATGGTTGGCAAAAAAGCCGCGGACGTTGGGCTTGAGGTGATCGATCCTGGTGCGGGAAAATCCGGCCGCACGGCGGCCGACGAACTCGACGGCGATTCAGCACGAACCGGCTTCGGGCCGCCAAGAGCGAACCCAGCAACGACGAGCTTGAGGGCGATCCACGTCGTACCTCGAATGAGAAGTGTGGGTGAGGACCCGTTAAATATGCTTAGAGGTCTGTTCGATTTCAACCGATAAACCAATTGGACTCTGTAGAAAGCGAGGACGTCTAGTTTTGATCGACGAAGATCTGGGCTGATTCATTCCTTGCTGATTAGTCGCGGGCCGCTCCCTTGCGAGAACGGCCCGCGTATTTCACAATTGAATCAAACGCGACTAATTGCCGGGATTGAGGTTAATTTTGTACGCTTCAAGTTGCTTTCTAACGCTCTCAAACTTCTCATAGCCAGAGATGGTGACGGGGCCGTCGTATCCTTCGCTCTGCAGCTTGCGTGGCGGATACTTGGCGAAGGTCTTGCCAATGCGCTCCAATTCCTGGCCCATGACCGGGGCGAGCCAGGTGCGCTCGGTGAAGTTATTCATGAACAGGTCGTAACGTTCCTGCGGGTCGGCCCACAGGTCGAAGATCTGCGGCACGGTCGCGACGTATTTCGCGGCACCTTTCCAGCCGAGGTTGGTGTCCACGGCCAGGCCGCCGGTGTGGGCCCCGTCGTCGCCGCGCAAGTTGAACATGAACTTGTAGTTATGGTAGCGGATTGCTCCGGGCAGGAGTTCATTCTCGGTGAAGTAGGACCATGTTTCCCGCGGGGACGGCCCGGTCCCAAAGAGAACCGGCGCCATGTCGAAGCTGTCGAAGATGGTCGGTTGCCCTTCGAGATCTTTTTCCGGCAGTTTGAGGCCAGCAAGCGAGGAGAAGGTGGCCATGAAATCCAGTCCGCCGATGATTTCATGATTCTTGTCCCCGGCCTTGATCTTGCCCGGCATCCAGGCGATGGCCGGGACGCGGTTGCCGCCTTCGCGGTCGGTGCCCTTGGTGCCACGGAATGGGGTGTAACCGGCATCTGGATAGACGTCCTGCCAGGCTCCGTTGTCCGTGGTCCAGAAGACGAGGGTGTTGCCCTTGTCCAGGCCGAGTTCGCGGAGTTTGTTCATGACGGCACCAATGCGCGCGTCGTTCTCAACGATGGAATCCGCATACTTGCTCTTCGAGAGCGATTTATGAACGAAGTCGGGATGCGGCATGTTCGGTTGATGCACCTTCATGAAGTTGATGTTGATGAAGAAGGGTGTTTCCGGATGCTTGGCCGCGTCTTCGAGAAATTCCAGACCCGCCCTTTCGATGTAGGCATCCAGGTAAGGAATGCCCACCACGCCGTCGGGGTAGGATACGCCGTCAATCGTGATCGGCTTGCCGGGTTTGTCAACATACTGGCCATTGACCTTGAAGTCTTCCTTCGCTACCTCGCCGGCATTGCCGGACATCATGCCTTTCGTCACCTTTTGGAACATGGTGCGCAAAGACTCCGGCATATCGGGGAACCAGGTCGGGTCGCCATAGGTGTAGGCGTTCAAGTGGTATATGCCCATGAACTTCATCACGTCATAGCCGTGGGCGTTGGGCAGCGCGTAATTCGCCTCGCCCAGATGCCATTTGCCAGTGAAGTAGGTTTTGTAACCGCCGGTTTTGAGCTGCGCGGCCACTGTCCACTCTGCCTTGGGCAATCCGCCGCCCTGGCCTTGGAAGGCCACGGTGGTCATGCCACTGCGATTCGGGAAGCGTCCGGTCTGCATCGCTGCACGACCCGGCGTGCAACTTGGCTGCGCGTAGAAGTCGTAAAACTGCATGCCCTCGTTGGCCAATCGGTCAATGTTCGGCGTCGGCATCCCGCGTCCCGCACCGCCGCCGTAACATCCTGCGTCGCCGTATCCAAAGTCATCGGAGACGATCAGAATGATATTGGGCTTCTTACCTGTGGCCGGTGTGACTGGTCCCTGCGCGGAGGCGATCGCGGGCATGACGATGATCGCCACCGCGACGAGGAAGGATCTGACGTAATTCCGGCAGTGCGGATCACGTCGAGTGATTTTACGGAATGGCATTTTGGTTTTCATGGTTTGGGTGATAATCGTTCTCTCGGAGCGGGTGGGATGGACGGGGATTCTTGGCGTCGAAATCAAATAAAGTTAGGGTCGTTAGGCGAACGCGCCGCGGTTGCCACCGTGATCGCGTCGAGTAGGACGCGGGTGGCAAAAGGCTTCCGCAGAAAATCCGCGCAGCCCATTTCCAACGCGCGCGCACACAAGTCCGGCTCGTCGTAGGACGTGATGAAAATGACCGGCAGGCCGACGCCAGATTGTTTGAGCCGTTGATGCAGCTCGAGGCCCGACATGCCGCCAAGGTGAATATCCAGCACTGCGCAATCAAACGTGCCGGCCGGCACGCGCAGAAAATCCTCGGCCGAGGCAAACTGCGAGGATTCAAGCCCCGAAGTCGCCAGGGCCCGACCCAAGGCGGAGCGCAGGCTTTCATCGTCCTCGACAACGGCAATATTTAGGGGCGAGACGGGCATCGGCGACGCGGCGAAGTCCAAGCGTCAACGGTGAGACTAGGGAATTGGCGGGGCTCGATCTATTGGACCTTCGGCCCTTGTCCTTTGGTACAAGGGGATGGCCGTGCAGCCATTTCGGACGGATGGCTCGGCGTTCCTACGCCGCGTCCTGATTCGGGCGCAATTCCTCGGCCACGCGCGCCAGCGCCGCTATCGACTCCACTTCCATCTTCTCCATGATGCGCGCCCGGTGCGCCTTCACCGTGCGTTCCGAAATGCCCAGTTCCGCCGCGGTTTGCTTGTTCAAACGGCCGGCCGTGACGCACGCGAAAACCTCTTTCTCCCGAAGAGTCAGGCGTTCGTAGCGTTCGCTCAGTTCACGCGTGCGATCGTGCGTGACGAGGCGGCTCTGCCCGTATGCCAAAGCGCGCTTCACGGCTTCCAAAACTACTTCGCCTTTCACCGGCTTGGTCAGAAAATCCACGGCCCCGCCCCGCATGGCTCGCACTGTGTTTGGCACGTCTCCGTTCGCACTGACGAATATCACCGGCAGGGTCTTGGAGGATTTCTGTATCGCCTCGTGCAAGTCGTGACCGCTGGAATTCGTCATCCAAAGATCGACAATGGCACAGGCAGGCGCATCCTCCCGGTCGTGATCCAGGAATTCCGCGGCAGTCGAAAAGCACCTGGCTTCATGACCGCTCGCGCGAAGGCGTCGCGCAAGTGCACTGCGAAACGACGAGTCGTCGTCAATGACGTAGACGATTCCCATGGGTTGAGTCAGTTGGACACCATGACCGCGAGGGGCAATGTGAAACGAAACGTCGCGCCCCCATCCGCATTATTTTCAGCCCAGAGCCGACCGCCATGCGAGACAATAATGAGGTTGGAAATCGCAAGCCCCATGCCCAGTCCGTCAGTCTTGGTGGTAAAAAACGAGTCAAAAATCTGCGTAACTTGATGGGTTGGAATCCCCTGACCGGTATCGGTCACGGCGACTTCAATGGTGTCGTCCCCATTCCGGTGCGCCTGCACAGAAAGTTTTCGCGCTTTGGGCGCAACGTCCTTCATGGCGTCGCGCGCATTCAGCATCAGGTTCAGCATCGCCTGCTGGAGGTGGACGTAATCGCCCCTGATTTCCGGAAGATCTTTTTCGACCTCGAGCTGCACCCTGATTTGCTGCGATGCATTTTCCATTTTCATGACGGCCATCGTCTCGGTCAGCAAATTCTCCAATTTCAGCGGCTTGGCGTCATGCGCGTGTTTCCGGGCAAGCGCGCGGTGCCCCCGAATGATGCTGGCCGCCCGTTCGTCGTCCCTTCGAATATCGCTCAGGATTTCGCGCAATTCGTCGAGATTGGGATCCGGTCGGCTAAGCATGGTCTCCGCCGTTTCAGCATTTTGCAGGATCGCTCCCAGCGGCTGGTTGAGCTCGTGGGCTAGTGCCGGGCCAAGTTCCGCCATGGTGGCGACCCGCGTGACATGCAACAACTCGCCGCGCGTTTTTTTCGCCTCGCGGGAAGCCGTTCGCCGAAGTCGTCGCTGCACCAAAAGCGCGCCGATCAAAAACGCCTGCGCCACACAGAGACCAAGGACGCCCAAAATCCGCCACCGGTATTCCTCCCAAACGCTGGGCGATCGAAAGCGCACGATGCTTCCGGGCGGCAATGCGCCTTCGCTAATCTTCCAGCGTCGGAGTTGCTGCCAGTCGAAGATTGGCACCGCCCTCTCCGTTTCGGTCAAAGCGGCCATTTTCGGTTCCTCGCCTTGGAGAATGCGCAGACCAATCCGGGCCGCGGCGCGACCCACATCGTTAAATGTCACGATGGATCCCCCCACAATCCCGTGGCCGATAAAGGTGTCGAAGAAACCGTAGATTGGGACGCGGCTCGCCGGCGCAATTCGATCCAACACATCGCGAGGGGTGAAAGTGTTGCCGGCGGCATCCCGGAAAAACGGGTGATACAACACGATGGTATGGTCGGGTAGAGTCGAAAGTTCACGGCTCAGGTCTGCCAAAGAATGGGTCGACAAGTGAACAAAAGTGACGCGTCTTTTGAATGAGGCGTATTCTTCTTCGGACATGAAGTTGTGTCCGGGAACAATGGCAACCTGGCGGGTGTCCGGTTGAAGACGGAGGGCCAGTTCCAGCGTGCCGACATTATCCGTGATGTGTATGGCGCCCACGATCCGATTATCTGGAAAAGACTCGGGCAAATCCTCTGGCGGGACGCCGCAGTACACCACCGGCACCAAATGAAACAACGTGGCTCGAAACTTCGCAATAAAGGCCACCGCCGTGCGACCACGGGCAATCACAAGGTCGGGGAGTCGATCGGAGTATTTGTCCCGCAGAAAATCCCTCGCCCGATCCTGCTGGAATTCGCCGGAGAAGCGCTCGAAATCCAGAAACTCGGCGTAGAATTCGATCGGAAGCTTGGAACCCTCGGCAAAGCCGGCTCGAATGGCCTCGTCCGTGGCAACGTTTCCCGGCACGAATTGTTGGCTGGAATAAAGAAGCAGCACGCGCTGTTGCCGGGGAGAAGCGGGAGGACTCTCTGCGCCCATCATGTCCGACGTCAGCAGCTGGCAGAGCAATAGCAAAACCATCCACCCTCGATCACGCGGGGCGGGGAAAAACACCGCGCAAAAGCTCATGCGCCGGATCCTGACAGAGAACAACCGAAGACAGAAAGCAGAATGCGAGGTGCCCCGAGTTCGCCTACCAGCAGGGAACGTGGGATTGGAACCACGAGGGTCACGAAAGAACACGAATTTTGAGAGAACAGACGGAATTGTCAGAAATTGAGGAATTTATCGGAGGTGGAACGCGATCTCCGATCGCGTTGGCGAAAAACAAATTCGGCCGGCACCCGCCGGCTGCCAAACGCATTGCTCCCGCCATGCGGGATGCCCGGTGGTTCCGATCCACTAGGTCCCGCGCCATCGTGCGCGGAGCGCCCGATCCACCTTCATCCCATTCCGTTCATTCCGTGGATTCTGGTTAATGGCTTATTTACCGGCGGCGCCGGTCGACGAGGTTTTCAAGTACTGATCCAGCGGGACCAACAGGTTTTTGGCTTCCCCCAGTTCTTCCGATAGTTTCTGCGCGGCGGCGATGATTTCAGCGGTCAATCCCCTGGTCTTCGAAATGTTTATTTTGGCATTGTTTTCGGGTGAACTGTCCATCGTCGCCGACAGGATCAGCAAGGCCACGCCGGCGATCTTGTCGGCTTTCACGCCATCGCCGCGGAGATACAGCATGCCCAGATTGCCGATGGCGAGCGCATCGCCTTGCACCGCCGCCTTGCGATACCACTGATTGGCTTGCGCAAAATCAACCTCACACCCACGTCCATTTTCAAACAGCACACCCAGGTTGAATTGCGCGTTGGCATTGCCTTGTTCGGCGGCCTTTCGATACCAAACAATGGCTTCCTTTTCGTCTTTGGCCATCCCCATGCCTTTCTCGTGCATCAAACCCAGATTGAATTGGCAATCAGCTTCTCCTTTTTCCGCGCCGTCGCGGAATTCCTTGGCCGCCAGTGGTAGATTACCCGCTTCATAAGCCGCCACGCCCTCCTTCAAACCAGCCCGGGCTGGACGGCTCAGGAGGGTGGCCCAGGCCAGCGCCAGCGCCAAGCTGACCGTGGTGAGGTGAAGTCGCAATTGCATGGTCTAAATCCTTAAGACGGAATCAACGAAATTCAAAGAATTCAAAGGCTCCGAAGAAGCTTCGCGACGGCTTGCCCTCTGATTCTCTTAATTCCGTAAATTCCGTCCAAACGAAGTTCCCGTCCGCCCATTGCTTCGTTCAGTTCGCGCTGCACTCACCGCTACTCTCGCAACGCGGGAATCCGCAGGCTAAATCGTCCCGTACCACATGACTCTTTTCGTATAAAATTTGTGTGAAATGCGTGGTTCTTCCTCCGAGAATACTCTGCGCGAATCTGCGTCTATCGGCGGTCACTCCCACAAGGCAAAGCGGGCAACCCCTTTCGGAACTGCCCGCTTGCTAGTGTTGTGGATCAATCTGGCTACTCGATCGCCGTTTTCATTTCACGTCGCTACCTAGTCCGTGACCCGGGCGAGGCGTTCCTCCATCTCCTGCTTTTGCTCTGCCGTGAGCTGGTCCGGACCGAGCTTGAACGTTAGCTTGTTGATCGTCCCAGTGAATTGGAACGGCAGCTTGTAGCTGTCGTCCACCGGCGAGCGGGTATCGCTTCCGATGTCAAAGGATTCATCGATCGACATGAGGAACGGGATCGAATGCGGGATTTTCTTGCGGGCGAACTCCTTGCCATCGACCGTCATGACGCCGCTTCCGCCCTTGCCCGGGCCCGGGCCGTCGTATTTGAAGTCAAACACGATGGTGTGCTTGCCTGGCGCGAGCGACTTGCCCAACCAGTCAGCGGCACCCACGCCGCCTTCCCAACGGTAGCGCTCCAGATCGACCAGGTTGTAAACAAAGACCGGTTTGCCTTTAAGCAGGTAGAGACCATAGCCGCCAAAGCGGCCGCCCATCGTCGCGATCATTCCCTCCGCGCCGCCCTTGGGGACGGTAATCTCCGCGGTGATCGTATAATCCTTGTTCAAAATGCTGGGAGCATTCCCGACGGGAATGTTCGGGTTAGGACCCGAGTAGGTGAACTCCGTCCTCCCGGCGGTCGCGCTTGGTCGCGGCGTCACTAGGCGCGGCAGGATCGAATTATCGAGGGGGAAGACCTGGTATTTCCCCGCTTCCGTCATGAAGACCGCCTGCAGCTCCTTTAACTTGTCGGGATTCTTGGCCGCGAGGTCATTGTTCTGCGAAAAGTCCTCGGTGAGGTTGTAAAGTTCCCACTTGTACTCGCTGACGGGTGGAAGTGTTTTCGTTCCCATAGCCCAAGGCGGCGCAGGCGGCATCGTGCAGGCATACCAGCCTTCATGATAGATGCCCCGGTTCGCGAACATTTCGAAATATTGCGTTTTGCGCGTGGATGGCGCGGTGGCGTTAGCCTGGTCGAACGTGTACGCCATGCTGACACCTTCGATCGGTTTCTGGGCAACGCCGTTGACCGACGCAGGGGCCTGAATGCCCGTGGCTTCAAGGATGGTTGGCACGATGTCGATCATGTGATGGAACTGCGAGCGAACCCCGCCCACGTCCTTGATGTGGCCGGGCCACGAGATGACCATACCCTGCCGCGTGCCGCCGAAATGGGATGCCACCTGCTTGGTCCACTTAAAGGGCGTATCGAACGCCCAGGACCACGCCACCGACATATGTGGATAGGTCGTGTCTGAGCCCCAGCTTTCGTAATGCAACATCTGCACCGCCTCGGGGAGGGTCAGGATGCCGTTGTAGGCGGTCATCTGGTTATACGTACCTTCCAAAGTGCCCTCGGCGCTCGTGCCATTGTCGCCGCTGATGTAGATGATCAATGTGTTGTCGAGTTTGCCCATGTCCTCCACGGCCTGGATGACCCGGCCAATTTCATTGTCGGTGTAGGCCACATAGGCGGCATAGACCTCCGCCTCGCGGGCATAGAGTTTCTTTTGCAGGAAGGAGAGCTTCTCCCATTTGGGCAGATCATCGGGCCAGGGCGTGAGCTGGGTAGTCGCCGGAATCACGCCCAGTCGCTTTTGGTTGGCGAAGATCTGGTCGCGCATGGCGTTCCAGCCCATGTCGAACTTGCCTTTGAACTTTTCAATCCACTCTTTTTTCGGCTGGTGCGGCGAATGCGTTCCGCCCGGAACATAGTAAACGAAGAAAGGATTTTCGGGCGCGGCCGCATTCAAGCCGCTCATGTACTTGATGGCCTCGTCCGCCATATCCGTAATCAAGTTGTACCCGGGCTTGCCGATCCACGGAAAAATGGGTGTCGTATTCTGATAGAGATAAGGCGTCCATTGGTCGGTCTCACCGCCCATGAACCCGTAAAAATATTGGAAGCCCATGCCAACCGGCCATTGGTCGAATGGACCCGCCGCGCTGTAAAGGTAGCTGGGAGTGTTGTGATTCTTGCCGAACCACGATGTGGCATAGCCGTGGTCGCGCAGGATGGTGCCGATGGTGGCGTTCTGCACGCCGATGACGGAATCATATCCCGGGAAGCCGGTGGACATTTCACCGATCACGCCGAAGCCCACCGAATGATGATTGCGGCCCGTAATCAGGGCCGCGCGGGTCGGCGAGCAAAGCGCGGTGGAATGAAACTGGGTGTAGCGCAGGCCCGCCTTGGCCACCCGGTCCATTGCCGGCGTCGGAACCACCCCGCCGAAGGTGCCGGACACGCCGTAACCTTGGTCATCGGTCATAATCAGCAGTACATTCGGGGCGCCCTTAGGCGGAACCACCCGAGGCGGCCAGTACGATTTGGAATCCGCGGCAGTTTCCTTGATGACGCCACCAAAAGGCAGCGGAGTCGGCGGAAGAGTTTTCCCGTCGATCGTGATCGTGGCGCTCGCTGAGCCCGGCTGGCCGGTGATCTGTGGAGCGGGCGCAGTCGGTGCGGCGGGCACGGATTGCGGGACGGGAGCCACTTGCTGAGCGGGCGTCGCTTGCTGTCCTGGCATCGACGGGACCAGCGCAAATACGGCTAAGGCCCCAAGGGGTCTCAGAATTTGAAATTTGATCGAGTTCATAAATGTGGGGTGATGATAAAACTTTCCCATCGCGCGGCGCGACCATCACAACGGCGAGACGGAAACCTCGGGCCAGATTTAGTGGATGTCCGATGGTCCGGCAACGAAAATTTCCAACCGCCGCTTGCCAAAAAATTGTCCTGGATCCAAATCGCGAGACGACCTTCCCAACCGGATTTTAACTCACGGCTTGCAAGGCTAACGGTGCACCTCACTTAGGGCGAGTGAACCAATGGAAATCGGATCAAAACGCCGCCACGCGCTGGATGAGCCAGAACATCGCGATGCTGCCGATAGCATACGGGGGTAGAACCTGGGCCCAGGGCGGAGCCGGCAACTTTACTCTCCTCGCAATTGCCATCACTGACAGAACGACACCCACGAATAAGAAATGTCCGGCCTCTACCCCAAAGCTAAAAAACAGCAGTGCCAGGGGAATGCTTCCCTCCGGCAGTCCGACCTCGCTCAATGCGCCCGCAAAGCCGAGTCCATGCAACAATCCGAAGGTGAATGCGACCACCCACGGCGCGCTTGCCGTGATCCCTTTGCGCCCCTGCTGGCCGCGGACGATTTCGGCCGCCACAAAAACGATGCTCAGTGCAATGACCGCTTCGACGGGCGGCTGCGGGACGTGCACAAAGCCGAGCGCGGCCAAAGTGAGCGTCACGCTGTGCGCCACCGTAAAGGCCGTAATCGTCTTCACCAGCATCCAACCACCCCGCGTGATGATGAGCATCGCGAGGATGAACAGCAGATGGTCGAAGCCCGTGAGAATATGCTCGCCGCCAAGCTTGAAATACACGCCTGCGACAGCCAGCGGAGCCTCCCGAAGTGGAATTTTCGCCGAAGTCATTCGGGCCGTCAGCCGTTGGGTCCACGACGAACCGTCGGCAAATTCCACTCGTAGCAACGCGTCGGTCATGGTGCCCTCCAGGCCGCGAATTCCAACCGTTTGTCCACGCAAACTGGGAGCACGCAGAGTCCAGGTTTGGATCGCTGCTCCTGGAGGCGTGCGCATGATGACTTCCGTAACAGCAGTGGTGTCACCCGAGAAGGCCGGGGAAAGTGAAAGGCGCAGGTCCCCCACCATCGGGGTCTTCCACAGGACTTTGAACTCGCCGGGCTTGGTCTCTCGTAATTCAAGGTAGGCTGGACGCAATTCGTGCGCTGAGGCTGGCGCGACAAGGAAGCAAACAAACAGAATTACCCAAAGGCGGAGAAGGTCACGGGGAAGCGCATTCAACTGCGAAACCGCGGAACTGATGGAGCGGATTGACGACTGGATCTCCATCTTGTTTCTCCGGATCATTCCGGCGCAGTTCGTCCGTCGTTCGAGCGGCGTGGTTCCAAGCCCATCGGTCCGACCAGCGGCTTAACGCTTTCATCGAGCAGAATGTCGTATTTCTTCGTCAGCTTCGCGAAATACTTTTCATTGTCCTCGCGCTGACGCTGCTCACGCCAGCGTTCCAAAATCTGAGCTTTCACCTCGGCGAACTCCCGTTTCCCTCCCGGGGCCAACTCGGTTACCCGGACTAGATGCAGACCGTACCCGGATTCGATCGGGCCGCTCCAGGTCCACGGCGGAAGCGCGAAGATCGAGTTGGCGAACTCGCGGCCGAATTGGCCGGCCACCGACCGAGCGTCGGCGTCGCGCATTTCCGACTCGACCAGCAGTGGGTCGCCGAAGTCTGCCGCGTTCGTTTCGTCGCGCACCAGTTGTACCAGAGCGGTCCGCGCGTCCGCCTCCGCATCCGCTCGTTTCTCGCGGCTGAAAAAAATCTGCGTGAAGGAAACAAGCGCGTCGGTATGAAACCGCTCGGGATTCGCGGCGTAAAACTTTTTTAAATCGTCCTCCGTTGGCTCCGCCAGCCGGGAAGTATCCGCCACTAGGAATTCCAATTTCTGGGCGAGCCGCCGACGGACAATGGTGTCGTTCTCGTCCAACCCCATGGCGCGGGCCTCGCGCGCAAGTAGCTCCTCCTTCAGAAGGTCAGTCACCAAACCGCGCAACTCATCGCGCGTTGGCGGGCGCTGCCACTGTCGTGACCAGGTCTCTGTCAGCCACTTCACGTCGCCTTCGGTAATTCTCACCTGCCGCCCCTCGCGCGAATCGACAGCCCCTCGATTCAACCATCCGTAAACGCCGAAAAGGAGCGACCCGAGCAGGACGAAATGCAGCAACGGTTCCTTGAGCAGTTTCATTTTGTCATCGGAGCGGGCGAATACCAGACGGGCGAGGTGTACGCACGCTCGGTCGTCGTCATCGGAGCCTCCTTTGGCATTTTCACCGCGAAGTATTTGGCGTCGTACGCAGTCCAACGCGGCGTTGGGATTTCGATGACCCGGCCATAGTAAAAGGCGCGCTGCGTCGGATTGAATTCCGGATCCTTCCAAACCGCGATCAGCTCGGGAGCTCCAATGGTGTTGCTCCAAGTGGCGTTGGGCACATCGACGGTATCGCCAACCGGCGCTTTGCAGCGGCCATCCGGACCGATCTTGCGGTCGCCGGAGACGGCGACGTCGTAGATTTTCTCTTGCGCGTCGCCTTTCGCGTCGAGCCAGCCCTTGATGATCTGGTAGCGGTCGAGGTTGGCCCCGATGGGATCTTTGAGGGCGGCGACGAGGAAGGTCGGAGCCTTCCCGGCGGGCGCGCCCGTGAGGTCACCACCCATCGGGACACCCTTGGCATAGCCGACTAGGGCTGGGCTGCGCGTCGCCGCGTCCTTGGGCTCGAAGTCCCAACTTGCAAACAAGCGCACAACCATTCGTGGTCCGGTCGTGGCATAGACTTCCTTTCGTTTCATCGCGTCGAAGATGGCCTCGCGCGTATTCTCGGTCGCCCAGACCGCGGCGTAGCCCGACGCGGTCTGCTCCCAGCCCATGATGACGGCTTTGTCCGTTTTAATGAAGGGATGCGTGGCGCGGTCCGCGCTCGGCTCGGAAGTGGACGTCTTGCCGAAAAAGTTGTTTTGTTCCACCGCTGCGAGCGCAGTATGAGCATCCGTGCTTCCGACCATGCCGAACTTGTACGGATTGACGCCGAGGATGGCTTCCATCTTCAGACCGTTTTTGAGCGCCGAGCGCGCATATTCAAATTCGAGCATCGCCGGCTTTTTCAGCTCAGTCAGATCGAGGTTGCCCTTGTCCCATCGCTCGAAGTTCGCAAATTCGTCATTCGGCGAGAGGAATGGATGCGTCTCGCCGTCACCCTTGATCTGAGTGACTTCGTAAAGCGGCTCCCAACGCATGCGATTCTCCGCATACTCGCGGTCAATTTGCTTGCCCGTGAACGACTCGACAATCGGGAACATGCGACCGTTGCTAAGATTTCCGTTGTGCGCCAGCGCGAGGATTTCAGCGCCGGTTTTTTCCTCGCACATGGCCATCCATTTCCATAAGTCCCGCGGATTTGCGCTGCCCTGCGGCGGTAGGGTCGTGAACGGCTCGACCAAGCTGGCTTTTGCGCCGTTGTCCCGCCAGATGACGTTACGGTGGAGATTGTTTCCCCCGGCGTTGGAGGTCCACTCGTAGCCGATGAAGGCGGTGAAGCGGCCAGGTTCATTGGCCTCATCCGCCGCTTTGATGGTTTCTCGCCATGCGCTGCGATAGGCGGCTGTGCCCGGAACCGGGAAGCCTTTCGGCAATTGGCCCTTGCCAAAGCTGGTGATGATATCAATGGCGGCGTTCGCTCCTTGGCCGGAGTTGATTTGGTCATACCATTTGCGACCCTGCGGCGTCGCCAGCAATCCCGGATCGCCACCCACTAATTGAGGGAAGAATCCCATGCCATCGGAATGATCCGACACAACCAGGAAGTCGAGCGGACGGGACAGTTTTGCCAGCTGACCACTCGAAGCCATCACTTCCTCGCCCTTAGCGAAACGGTACGCATCCTTCGGACCGAGCCTGCAACCAAACGCGCCTGCATCCATGGAGAACGAAGTATGCGTGTGCGTATCTCCAAAGTAGGGGCGTGTCGGGAAATTGCGTCCTGCGTAGGGCGAATAGGGTCGCTTTTTCGGGAAGACTTTTTCCGCCGATTCCTTGTCGAGCGTGCCGATGTCTGTAGTAACGCTTTGCGCAAATGCAAAGGCCGGAATCGTCGCCAAGATGGCTGCGAGACTAAGGGTTCTGAGGGGGAAGGGTTTCATGGTCGCTAGTGAATGCCGGTTTGTTGACCTGCCTTTACTCCAAATTTCTTGTATTAAGAGCACAATTGACGGGACTCGCCCTTTCTGGGCACTGGAAGAGCTAGCCTAGGGGGGGCTCTCTTGCTCGGTTTATTCTTGCGTGGTGGTTTTTTTCCATCCTCGCGAAGGGGCGAGCCCTGCCGACCGGAGTCGAGAATGGCGTGAGCTGTTGCGCGTAGTGCGCCGGACTTGCGTAGCCGAAGTTGCTGTGCGGTCTCTAACTAGGACAGCGCGAAGCGTTCCAATGGCGCCAACGGCCTGTTTGGTGGTTTCAATTCCGTAATAAGGGATTGCATCACGACAGGAAACGGTGGGACGGGCCTGATTATAGATCCTGCTTCGACGGTCACGGGCTGCACTTCAGCTTCAAATACGTCGGTTGGAATCAGCGGCGGGTCGCAATCCACAATCAGTCATTGCTGCGCCAACGGGAATGGGAGCACTGGCATCGACGCAAGTTTTCTAGTCGTCATAAAAGACTGCGTGGCTTCGGCAAACAAGAATGGGGGAATTGTCACAGGCTACGGTAGCATTCTAAGGGACTGTGTGTCGTCGAGTAGCACTTTTCTCGGTTCTGGTTTTCGGGTGAGCAGCAATTGTACGATTACGGGTTGCGTCGCGGATGGCAACGCTGGCAACGGTTTTGAGTTTGTCAGCTCCTGCGTCATTTCCGGCAATAATTCGACTAACAATACGGGGGATGGATTTCATCTAATCCAACCCGGCGGCCTGAACCGCATCGACGGCAACGTGGCCGTCGGCAATGGCCAGGCCGGCATCCGCTGGTCGAATGATTTGGTCATCCGAAACAATTGTTACGGCAATGGGGTAGCTTCGGGAAACTACAACCCCGCGATGGGCGGGGCGTTTGGCCCGGTGCAGGCCGCCTCAACCGCTACCAACCCATTCGCGAATTTCTAGCGCATCGCCACGCAGTTCGACTGTCCGAAAAGGAGCGAGAGGGTCGCCGCCTCGTGGGTTATCCCGCATTATCTGAATTTCCGAAATCACCTTTGCTATCTCGGGGTGCGAAGGGCACGTCGGCACGTTCCGTCGTTCGCATTAAACACAGTCCTTCGTCAAAGCCGGCGACGTTCTCTTGAAATCTGCGGCACGGCATCTTATCAGACCCGAGGCAAGAGCGGCGTGACCAGTTACTCCCTCCGGCGGTCCGCGGGGAAGCGCTATTGCGCCCTGCGCAGGCGGAAGAAGCGCTGAGGGCTGCCCGACGCGTTTGACTGGAAATAAATTCGCTCTGTGTCCGTCGTGGTGATTGCTTCGGGATCCGGGGCGCTCGTC
>JBBRDU010000050.1:0-20662 GCA_038203615.1 Chthoniobacterales bacterium | reverse complement strand
GCGTCATTACGTACAAAATAGCCGCCCACGCCGCTGACCTTGCGAAAGGCCACCCCGGCGCCCAATACCGCGACAACGCCCTAAGCAAAGCCCGCTTCGAATTCCGCTGGGAAGATCAATTCAACCTTGGCCTTGATCCGGAGACGGCCCGCGAGTTTCATGACGAAACACTGCCCCAGGAAGGTGCGAAGACCGCTCACTTCTGCTCCATGTGCGGACCGCACTTCTGTTCGATGAAGATTACCGAGGACGTACGAAAATACGCCGCGGAAATGGGCATTGCAGATGAAGCCGCCCTGAAACTCGGAATGGAGCAGAAGAGCAAGCAGTTCGTCGAGGCGGGCTCGGAGGTTTACGCGAAGGCGTGAGGTTGATAGTATTCCACCCATGAAAGCGACACTGCCTGAACCGGAAATCGTCACCCGCAAGGGGAAGGCCGTATCCGTCATTCTCCCGATCAGGACATACCGGGAAATTATGGAACGCCTTGAAGACGCAGACGACATCGCCTGGCTGAAGAAGGCTCGCCGCAAACCGCTTCATTTTCGCCCGCTTGAAGACGTCCTCGCGGACCTCGCGAAAAAATAACCGTGTATCGGATCCTCGTTGAGAGGTCAGCGGAGAAGGACCTAAAGCGCCTTTCCGCGGAGATGCGGATTCGAGCCGCAACGGCGATCCGAGCCCTCGCGGAGAACCCGCGACCGGTGGGCAGCGTAAACTCTCGGGACATGACGACGACTGGCGAATTCGGGTTGGCGATTACCGAATCGTTTACCAGATTGCAGATGCAATTCGAATTGTGCGTGTCACCAGGGTCCGCCATCGTCGAGACGTCTATCGCTGAATCAGCCGTTGAATTTCGCTTTGGTGGGCGAAGGATTCGCGCTCCGAAGTGCAGTTGCGGGACGTGCGAAATCTTGTCGGCACCGGCTGCGACGCCGACTACATCGAGCGCTGGACGGGTAAACTGGGACTGCTTACCCTCAAGCAGGAATGCAAACCGTAAGCGACACCACGTCCGAAATTGCCAGGATGGTGCGTGATCGCTTGATGGCGCGGTCGGGCGCGGAGCGGTTCTTGATGGGCTCGCAGATGTTTGAGGCTGCGCGGCGAGTGATCATCGCCTCGTTCCCGGCCGACCTCCCCGAAACCGATCGCAAACGCCGCCTCTTCGAGCGAATCTACGGCGAAAAGCCACCGTCTGGCCTGTTTCGTCAGTCTGAGGCGATGCCGTGAAGACAGATTCTGCCGAATGTCACGTTTTCCGTCCTGACCCCTTTTTTACGCGGCCGAGATTACAGTCGCCCCGTCAACAGCAGTGAAGGGGTCAGGACCAAATATCTGATACTAGGGAGTAGGCAGCCAGCATCCTCGCTGCAATTGACAGCGAAATACGGGTCCGGCCTTTATCAAGGCACTTCGTAATCGCTCTTCTTTAGACACCATACGCTCACGGCTTGCCGCCGGCTTTGGGCATCACCCCGATCTTTTGGGCGAAGGCGATGAAGCGCGGGTCGTCCTTGTAGCCGAGCAGGAAAGGATCGACCAGCAGTTCCGCCACACCGGCGTCGTGTGTGGCCCAGGCATGTTCGAGCCACTCGAACATTTTTTCCGGCTCCTTCCGCAGAGCATACACCGTCGCGATCTGGACGCCGGAGTCGTCGGAGTTCTCGTCGATCAGTTTTTTCAATGCGGCATCCGCGTCCGCCTGGTCACCGTGGGCGAAGTGGGCGAGCGCCAGTGCGTAAGTGCGCCAGAACGGGTCGGTTTCCTGTTTGGCCAATTCCAGCGCGTCATTGGGTTTGCCGCGCAGGATCTGAATTACCGCTAACCTCAGGTAGTTCTGGACCGCTTGCGGCTGCAACTCGATCGCCTTGTGCAGCGTCGCCTCGGCCTCGTCGTAGCGGCCGAGCGCGGTGAGAACGAAGGTGAGGTTGTAAAGGAATGGGACGCGTAATGGATCACGCGCAATTGCCCGCTGCATGAGCGCGACCGCTTCGTCGTGCCGGCCAAGTCTCGCCATCAGGTTGGCGAGAGTCATGACGACTGTACTCTGCGGCGCGAGCTCGAAGGCGCGCCGCTGTTCCGCTTCTGCAGCGCTGAAATCAAGATCGGCGTTGCTCAGAATACTTCCCTGCGCTGAATGCGCTTCGGGCAGATCTGGATCCAGCTCAAGCGCGCGCTTCGCGGAGACGCGGGCTTTTGCGATCGCCTCCTGGCCTTCCTGGTCTGCGATACTGCCGTAGATGGTGGCGAGATTTACCGCCGAGGATGCGAGCCTGGCATAGGCCAGCGCGTAACGTGGGTCGAGTTGGATCGCCCGCTCGTAGTAGCCGATCGCCTTTCGGGTGTCGTCGGCGGTGCTGCGATTGCCATAAAAGTTTCCCTGCAAGAGGGCGCTGTAGGCCTCGACGTTCTGCTTCGAAGGCGTGGCGGTGGCAGCTAACTCCGCGGCCTGCCCGTTGTGGCCGAGGAGCGTGACCCTCAGTTCCTTCGCCACCGCAGCGGCGATCTCCGATTGGACCGCGAAGATGTCCTTTAGTTCCCGGTCGTAGGTTTCCGACCAGACATTGGCGCCGTCGCCGGATTTGATCAGCGCCACCGCGATGCGGACCCTATCGGCCGACTTACGTACGCTCCCTTCGAGCAGATAATAGACGCCGAGCTTTTCGCCGATGGTCTTGCTGTCGTCGGTCTTACCTTTGAACTGAAAAGATGAGGTACGTCCGACGACCTTCAGGTCCGGTAGACGCGAGAGCGAAGAGATGAATTCTTCCGACATTCCGTCGGAGAAGTATTCGTTAGCCGAGTCGCCGGTGGAATTGACCATCGGCAGGACCGCGATCGACTTTTCGGGAATAGGGGCGCTCTTCGTCGCGGATCGAAAGGCAGTGAAATAATGGGCAGCTCCGGCGGCGAGAATCGCGCCGAGCGCGAGGGCGGCGATCCACCCAAGACTGATGCGCCGCGCCGGCTTTTTCACTACGTGCTTTTCTGCGGCCTGCTGAAATTTCTGCGGGAGCGCGGCATTGCCCAATGGCGCAGCATGGAGATTGACCAAATGCAACCGGACACCGTGCTTAACCTCGCAATCACCGAGGTCGTGCAGACGCGGCGCCCATTTCCGGTAGGGCACCAAATCATCGGCCACGTGCTGGGAGAGGAGGATGTGCCCGGCATCGCCGCAATCCATCACCCGTTGTGCCATGTTGATGCCGGCTCCGGCGATGTTGCTGCGACCGCTCACGTCCTTCACCTCGCTCACCGGTCCGCTGTGAATACCCATCCGCACCGGCAGCTCCGGGTGATTCTGGAGCGCTTCGGCAATCTCGAGCGCGCAGCGGGCCGGCTCTTCCGCGGTCTGATGGAAGACCAGCGCCATCCCATCGCCGGTCGGCAGCCTAACGAGTTGTTCGTCCGTCGCTTCGCGCACCGGTGCCGTCGCCAGCACGATCTCTGTGAGTTGGTTCAGCCGCTCCTTCTGTTCCTCGATCAAGAGTCGGGAGTAGCCGACGATGTCGATGAACAGGACATATCCAATCTTCAGATGGAGATCGTCGTCGGATTCCGGCTGCACGATCCATCTCTATCGGAGCCGCATAGCCATGCACACCTAATTCGGGCACGCCAGACGGGTCAAGACTTTACTCGTTACACTTCGCGATCACGCGGCTGGCCGGTGAACGCGTAAGGACAAAAATACCGCCCAGGATTTTTTTGGGTCGCTTCGTGATCACTCTTCTTTGGACACCACTGACTTACTCTTCCCGCAGAAGTTTGGATGGATTGACGGTCAGAGCCCTCAGAGCCGGATTCGCTGAGACCGCGATTCCCAGCAGCGCCATCGTTAAGATCGCGCCCAGCCAGCATCTGCTTGACAAAGCAAACCGGGAAGTGCATATGCACACCTATGGCCACGAAACGGGACTTTTCGGCGACGGAGAACTGCGTCTGCTTCAACCTGCGTCGGGTGACGCGGGTGATGACGCAGTTCTATGACGCGGAGCTGCGCCGGCATGGCATCCGCACCACGCAGGGGACGATCTTGGCCTCATTGATCGCCAGGGAAAGTTGGACCATGGCGGAATTGAGCGATTCGCTTGGGCTAGATCGCACCACGCTCGTGCGGAACCTCCAGCCCCTGCAGCGGGATGGTTTGGTGAAGGCTGACGGCGCCGGGCGCGGTTGTCGCGTGGAACTGTCGATTACAGCCAAAGGCCGAAAGCTGATCGAGAAACTGGCGCCGGCCTGGCGATCCGCCCAAAGCGCCGCGGTCAGAACGCTCGGTGAAGTACGTTGGTCCGGCATCCTTTCAGATCTCGAAACCGCGGCGCTGGCACTGAGCAAGTGAACAAGATCTAAATGCTCTCGATGGCGGTAATCTAAAAACTAAATTTTGTATATGCACACTGAACCAAAAAACAAAACCACGTTGGCCGCCGGAAATTCATCCGCATCGTGGGTTCTCATCACGGGCGCATCGAGTGGCTTCGGCGAGGAGTTCGCCCGCCAATACGCCGAGCAGGGCCATGCGCTTGTCCTGGTGGCGCGTCGTCTGGACCGGCTTCAAATAATCGCCGAGGCCATTCGCCAACAACACCGCGTGGAGGTCGTCGTGGAGCAGGTTGATCTTTCCGATCTCGCAGCAATCATTCGGCTGCAAGAGCGGCTTCGCGAGCGGGGCATCGCGATAGACGTCCTGATCAACAACGCCGGCCACGGACTGCAAGGCCCGTTTGCGGACGCTCCGCTCGACGCCGTGCTGTCCATGGTGCAGTTGGACGTCGCGAGCCTGACCGCCGTCACGCACGTTTTCGCGCAGGACATGCGGAAACGACGGCGCGGAAAAATTCTGCTCGTCGCCAGTATGCTGGCCTACCAAGGCGTGGAGAACTTCGCCGTCTATTCAGCCGCGAAGGCCTATGTGTTGCGCCTGGGTGAAGCTCTTCATCGCGAACTCAAGCGCGATGGCATCACAGTCACTACGCTCTGCCCCGGTATGTCGGACACTGGATTCGCGAAAGCCGCCCAACAGAAGATCACGACCACCTTGAAGCTCTTGATGATGAAGCCAGCACCGGTCGTGCGCGCCGGCATTCGGGCATTGCAAGCGGGCCGCATCAGCGTCGTCCCTGGCTGGTCAAACAAGGCCTCGGTGATATTTATGTGGGCCACACCACGCTGGCTGCACCAAGCCGCTTTCTTCCGCACGATGAATGGATGAATCGCTGGGTCCGAACCATTGACCTATCGGGAAAGGGGTCAGGACAAAATATCTGACACTTGAGAATGTGGAAAAGCGGGTCAGAACTTTATTTCTTGCTCTCCGTGGTCGATAGACATCAATGACTTACTCAACTCGCACGAGTTTGGATGGGTTGACAGCCAGGCCCCGCAGGGCGGGAAGTGCGGCACGTTTTCCGTCCTGACCCCTAATTCCCTTTTTCCGTCCTGACCCCTAATTCCCTATACGCTAACCAATTTGAGGGGCTAAAATGTCGTAGGTAGAATGGCGGGTGAGCCGTCCGTGAGTAGATGAGGCACGGAGGCAGAAGCGGGAATCGCTGGGGTACAGGCGTTGGCCACAGAATCGGGGATCGATTCAAGCCTAAAGGGAATCTGAATTTCTGAGCCGTGAAAGGCGAAAGTTTGCAACTGGTCGGACGTCCCGATAGGTTGGCATCTGAATGAACGCCCGCGCCCTCGTCCCGCTCGTCCCGCTCGTCGTGCTGGCTGCGGCCAGCGGTCTCGTTGGAACCCTCGCCGGTCAGGGCCCCCTTGTCCCGCCGGGTGCGCCCGCGCCCACGATGAAGAAGCTGGATCAGATTGCTTCGACTGGCATTGCCATCAACGATACAAACACGCCTGGGGATGTGAACAGCCTTTACGTCATTAGTTCGCCGGGAACGTACTACCTCACAGGCAACGTGACAGGCGTCGCGCCCAAGCGAGCTATTCTGATTAATTCTGTCAACGTCACCGTGGACCTGAATGGCTTCGCGCTGGTCGGTGTGGCGAGCACCGGAACCGGCATTTCGGATGGCGGCGTGAATCGCGGTCAGGCCACGATCCGCAATGGTTCGGTCGTGGGGTGGGGAATACATGGCGTCAATTTGTCAGCCTCCCGGGATGTTTTGATTCACGATTTGATCGTGACGAACAATACCCAGAACGGTTTACTCCTCGGGGACACTGCCCACGTTCGGGATTGCGTGCTGCACGACAACAGCCTCACGAATCTCCAAACGGGATTCAATGCCAACGTGGCGCGGTGCAGCTCCATTGACAGCTTCAACGGCAGCGGGTTTGACCTCGGACAGGGCAGCATGATCAGTGGATGTGTGGCCAACTACAATCTGCTCGGATCGGGAATTGCGGTCGGGATCGGCAGCAGCGTGGGGCAGTGCACCGTTTTCGGGAATGGCATTGCAGGAGTCCTTCTCCAAAACAACTGCATCGTGAAAGACTGTGCCGCTTCGAACAACGCCGTTGGCATCCAAGCCGCGGCCAGGTGCAATATTGTCTCGAATACGGCGAGCAGTAATAACGGCGCCGGGATCAAGACGACCGACCAGAATAACCGCATCGAAGGAAACCTCTGTAACTCGAACACCGGTTATGGGATTCAATCTTCAGGCCCATTGGCCGACTTCATTCTCCGCAACACTTGTTTCGCAAATACCGGCGCGGTGACTGGCACGTCGACATCCAACTACCTTCCCAAGAGCGGCACTTACTTTGGTCCGTTGAGTACGCCTGGATCGACCTCCGCGACGGCTTGGTCCAATTTTTGACGGCCCGGTCCGCAAGCCGCCTTCGTCGGGGAGAAGGTTCCACGGGGAAAAAGGGGAAAAGCAGAAGGGTCAGAAAAGCAGAAGGGTCAGGACGGAAAACATGATGACTGGTCGGAGTAAATGAGGCGACCGGATTGGATTGGGGGAGTGAATGCACAAGGCGACAGGTCGTTTGTAAGAAAGCCACTATTCTTCCCGCAAGAGTTTGGATGGATTGACAGTCAGAGCGCGCAGAGCCGGAATCGCTGAGGCGACTACACCCAGCAGCGCTATCATTGAGACCGCGCCCCCAGCCACGAGGGGAGCTCGTGGATTCGCTCCATCTCTGAGCGGGGTTGCGCGGCCTTACTGCCCGTCCCAGGAAAGACCCTCGGTGAAGATTTTCACCTCGCTCCCTCCATTTTCCGGTTTCACAAAAATCGTTAGCTTCGCTTCGCCGCGCTGGCGCTTCAGGATCGACGACTGGGGCTGGATCATGTCCATGCCATCATTCGTCCATCCTTGCGCTTTAAGATTCCTGGCGA
This sequence comes from Chthoniobacterales bacterium, assembly GCA_038203615.1. Taxonomy (GTDB): domain Bacteria; phylum Verrucomicrobiota; class Verrucomicrobiia; order Chthoniobacterales; family UBA10450; genus JBBRDU01. The sequence goes on along the minus strand of JBBRDU010000050.1, from coordinate 13,344 downwards.
GCTCCGCGCAGACACTCTTCACGTTCGATTTGCTCTTGAAGTGCACGTGTTCCACCAGCGACTTGTACTCGATTTCTGTGGCATCATTCGTTAGGGCGAGATCCTTGACCTTGAGTTGGGCGACTGCCGGCTCGGCCGCGGATTTGTTCTCGGACTTAGTCGTCGCTGGCTTGTCCTTCTTCTCTGCCTTCTTCGAATCGGCGGGCTGAGACTCTTTGGGGATCTCTCCCAACGGCGCGACAAACTTGATCTTTACCTCCCAGGTCTCGCCAAAGGTATCGACCTGGCCATCGGTGGTCAGTTCCCCTTCCACCTTGCCATCCTCGAATGTGAAATCGTTCGTCTTAATTGAGCCGAGCGAGGTGAATCCCTGCTTTTGATGTGCGTTGTGCACCACCTGGCAGCCAAAGATGCCGCCGTCTTCATGCAGCGAGATGATCAGTGCGCTGCCGAACCTGCCGAACGCAGCATTGAAATCGGGCTTCGGATCTTTGGAGTGATCCTTTTCCGTAAGCACCAGCACCATGCCCGGCTTATCGTTAAACGGCTCGCGCCAATGTGCCGATACATAAGCCAGCTTTGCTTCTTTGCCGTTTCCCTTGAAGACGCCGATCACTGACGGCTTCACGTTGGCCGCCGGACCCGGCTTCTTGATGATAGATGCCGGCAGCGAGTCCCCCGCCTTCAGCAGCGCGACATCAAAACGGACGTCGAAGCCGGATGGAAACATCCCCTCCGTCTCGTTAGGCTGGCTGGCCTTGCCACTCACGCGGCCGTCCTGCCGCTTTAGTTCCCCGGTCGCGTTGCCGCCGCGCCGGCCGAGTGACGTGTTCCCAGCGCCGGCGCTCCAGACCTTGAGCTCCCCTGTTTTCTTAAACTCGAGTTTGAGGAATGGCCGTTTAAACCCGGAGTCGCGACCGTCGTTTTCCGCTTCTCTTGCTTCCTTGAGTTTCTCGCTCAAAATCGCCTGACCGCTTAAAACTACCGCGATCACTTCCTCGTCGTCGATCATCGTCTCATAAGCGAGCGCGTGAGTCAGCGGATAGGTCTTTTTCTCCAGCCTAAGCGTTCCCTCTGCGGCTGTTGTTGGCGGGGCTTGCGCAACGAGCGTCACCGCGCCCATAGCGCTCACGGCGGCAATCAGACTCATGAATTTCTTAGTCATAACAAGCGCTCCTCATGCCGCTTCAAGCTTACGCACGCGAGCAAAACGAAAACAATTGCTCTGATAGACATGACGTGACCTCCGGCTCGGCAACCGCTGGCTTACAAAAGAAGACTCTCAACCACAAGCGTGAACATTCTCATTGATGATTTGCTGCGACGCACAGTCGGCAATACGGGTCAGGACAAAATATCTGACACTTCAGAAATGCGCAGGTGGACAGGTTCTTTGTAAGAAAACCGCTATTCTTCCCGCAGGAGTTTGGATGGATTGACAGCCAGACCCCGCAGAGCCGGAATCGCGGAGGCCGCTATCCCCAGCAGCGCCATCGTTAAGACCGCGCCAACGACCACGATGGGATCTCGTGGATTCGCCTGATCGACAATGTGGTCCAGTAATCGGCTGGAAAAGGCGCCTAGCAGTAGTCCCAACAATGATCCCACGGCGAGCAGCATGATGGGTCGAGGCATTGCGGTGCTTATCACGTGCTTCATGCGCGCGCTCAGGGCCACGCGGATGCCGAGCTCCTTCATTCGGCGACTCACGTTGAATGCCGCCATCCCAAAGATGCCGGTGACGCCAACATCGCCGCCAGTCCGCTCATGATGCCCAATGCGATGGTTGCGGCCCGCACCGGAAAGAGTACCACGGACTATTTCAACGTCATCGTCAACTCCGATCCCGTCCTCCTAGTTCCTAATGGTGACACCCCTTCTTCATCGAAGGCGCCGAGTCCAGCGACACGGGGGCCGTTAGGGCTAGAAACTAAAGTTTGCCCACGGGTCCGCGTTGGTGAAGCCGTCCGAGGAAGCCGCGTTGCCGCTGATTTGGGCGGCGTTGGCTGCGGGGACGAGGATTTGCGCTACCCGGTTTCCGGGGGCGACCTCGAAGTTTGAGGTGTTGCTGCGCATGGTATTGCGCACGATGAAATTGCGCGACTGATCAACCTGAAGGCCTCGCGGGGATAACGTCACGTGGTTGCCTTCAACCCGGCCAGCGGTCCCGGTGACGTGAATACCTGCGCCATCGCCCGCCAGCCCGTTTTTCGAGCAATTGTTGCCGAAGACCAGGCAATCATCGCCCGCGATAATGCCATCTCCCCGATTGAGATTCGCGGTGCAGTCCCGCACCGTTGAGCGAAAGCCTGTGCTGATTCCCGCGCCGGTGGTGCCACTTGAGGAGTGGGTGCTGACCTGGGAGTTACTGGTGCAGCCGATGATATTGCAATCATTGCCGGTCAAAATGCCGTAGCTGGCTGCAGCGTTAGAGGTGTTGTTATAGGCAGCGCAATTCACGATCGTACTGTAGCCATTCACCACAAATCCATAAGTCACTTGCGAATTGGAGACCACGCAGTCGCGGGCGACGGTGTTGGCATTCCCGCCAATGCCGCCAAAGCCCTGCTGATCGTAAACGATACAGGAAGCCAGACTGCAGTTCGACTCGGTATTGAAGCCTGCGCCGCTTTTGTTGCTGATCGCGACGCAGCCCTGCACAGAGCACCCAAAGCCACAGGTGAATCCGTCCCCCGCGTTGTTGTAAGCGGCACAGTCCCGCAACGAGCTCTGGATGAGAACAAATCCGGCGGCGGCGTTGCCGCTCGCGGTGCATTGAAACAAGCTGGAACCGGCCGCGGTCTTGAGGCCGGCCCCGGCAGACGTGGAATTTGTATTCGCGCTGGCAATGCAGCCTGTCAGAACGGAGCCGCTCCCGGCTGCGATCCCGTTTCCGTTGCCGGCGGCCCGACAGTTGGTCACGCGAGCGTTGTTTCCACAGCTGATTCCCGTGAAAGCACAACCGGTGGCGGTGAGTTCTTGCACCAGGCAAAGCAAAGTGGACGAGGTGTCTACTCCGGTGCTGAAGTCGCGCACTTTGCCGTTTCTCAGGATGGTCCCCTCGCTGATCGCTTGCACGAGAATTCCAATGCCCCCACTGCCCGAGCCTCGAGAAATTTCGAATCCTTCCAGATCAATCGTCACTCCGGCACTCAGAATTTCGATCCCGTTTGTTTTCGTGACGAGAAGGTTGGCGCTCAGATAATAAGACCCAGGCTGATTGATGATGATATGATTCGTGGCGTCTGTGGTCACGCCAGCCGGAAGGACGCCGCTGGCTGGCTGTAGATTAACGCGCGGCTCCACTTCATCGAGCCGCTTCATCGTCGGCGCCGGAGCGGCGCCCGGAGCAAGAGGACCCTGGGCATGCAAATGGCCTCCAGCTAGAAGGGTCAAAGCGAGGAAAGTCGCAAAAACGTTTCGGAAAAGGAGGCGCATGGGAAAGAAGTTAGGGGCGAAGGACCGCGGGAGCCGGCAAGAGAAGAGTCATCCCCGCGGCGGGAATTCTGGAAACGTAGCTTGAATTTTGGGTAAGTTGGGGCTGTCCGGCAAGCAGGATCGAAACGGCTCAGCGAGGTCGCCAGCAGAGCCCCCTGATAACGGGCAGCTTCTTCATCGAAGGGCAGTTGCTTTCGCAGGCTTGCTCTTGACATCTGGGCCGCGTGATTCCGAATTTCGTCGAGTCTCCAACTTCTCGGTGTGAGAAAATCGTGCCCTCAGGTAGGATGGGAGCGGAATGAAAGAGACACTGGCCATCGTTGAGCGGATGCACCAAAAAGGCGTTTTGGGGTCCTCCGCGGTGGCCGGAGCAGTGGGGGCGGCGTTTTACCTCGAACCTGTGGCGCGCTGGATGTCGATATTTTTGTGCTCTTTGAATCGGCACCAATCATTCTCTCCTTGTCGCCCATTTACGAGGCATGCGCGAAACGGGGCTTCCATGCGCAGGGTGATGCCATCTCGATCGAGGGCTGGCCGGTGCAATTCTTGCCTGCGGACCAGCCGCTTGAAAGCGAGGCGGTGCGCGAAGCCGTCTCGCGGGAATCCGCCGGATTGACCACCCGGGTGATGAGCGCCGAGCACCTGATGGCGATCGCTCTGAAAATCGGACGTGCCAAGGATCACGCGCGCCTCGTCATGTTCGTTGAGTCGGGAATTTCTAATATGGCACGGTTGCGAGAGATTCTAGCACGTCACTCACTGCTTGAGGCGTGGACCAACTTTGAGGATCGTTTTCTCAAGCCATGACCGACAGCGACCTCCAGCGGATCATCCAGTCCAAAGAAGTGGAGCGTCGCCGACTTCGCGAATTGCCGTGGCTCGAGAAACTGGAAATGCTGGACCGCCTACGCGATCGTCACCTGTTGCTTCAGCAGACGCGGCCGCCGAACACGGGAGGAACCACGAATTTTCGCGAAAGTGGAAACACGAATGGCTTAGACACGGATGCATAAGAGAACAGGTAGTACGTGTATCGCCGAGGCTGGTTCGGGTGGCGTGGTCGCCGCTTCTTGCCCTTTGATCAATGGTTCCTAGCCATCGGAATGGCCGCGCACCGCTTCAGCCCCACCCACCGAGCCGCAGGTTTCCGGCGGCGCATACGTTGCGCTTCGCGAGCAGCGCAGCGCTCAGTGGTGACCCGTCACCGACGCGCACCGGACGGTCGGAGTTTCGCCTGGGGCAGAGTCTGGGTGCCGTTCGATCTGGTCAGGCTTGGCAACTTCGAGCCTCGGCCCGGTCGGTCAAAGATGATGCTCACATTGAGGCGAAAGAACATTTTGTCAGCGGTGGCGGCCGACACGCGCGCCGCGCATTCCAAGTGGTCGCCGGCGTCCTGCTCGGGATCGTACGTCACGCCGGTCGTCTGCCAGGTTTGCAGATCGGTCGACCACTCCGCCTGTGCGAAGACGCCCGAGAGCGATTTACTCTTTCGGAAACGGAGGACGAGCTGGTCGCCATTCAGATCGGCGGTATCGGTCATAAACAAGCCCGGGACCTCCGGGTTTGTGCCCTGAAAATATTCCTGCAGATTGGAAAGTCCGTCACCATCCGGATCGTCGCTCACCCCGCCCGCGGCTCCCAAGGAGGGATATCCTGACGCCCATTCGGCATAGGTTTTTCCCGGACGCAGCGCCGGGGCGAACGCCTTGAGCGGTTCAGGCGGAAAGGAGATGCCGAGGGTCAACGGGTTGGAAGTGGAATAGGGAGGATTGGGAGGAGCTTGCGACAATGGCTGTGAGACGCCGTAAACGGTGGCCGACGTCACCGTGAAGGACGAGGCTGAGCCCGCCAGCTCGACCGCGATGATGTTGGTAAACAGAAGATTTCCGAGTCCGTCATTGACCGACATGACGTACTCCGTTTTTCCGATCTTGCCGGTAAACGCAGCATTCAGGCCGGCTGCGAGCCATTGACCCGCCGTTGCCCCTGTCGTCTGATAGATCAAAGTGGTTCCGGGCGTCGCGTTATTGAAGGTAACGCTCGGCGCGCCGCGCGCGAGAATGTACTGGGGCGGGCTCCAGCTCATCGACATCGCAAAGGGGATGGATGTGTTCAGCGGTGGCGCGGGGGTGCCCGCGGTGCTGTATTGCACCGGCTGAGCCGGGGTAATCAGCGGGTTTCCATTGCTGGCCGGGGCCATGGCCGCAACCGTAAAAGTGTAGGGCGTGCCGGGCTGCAATCCTGCGAGGGTTAAACCGTTGATCCCTTCGACTGCGGCAATCGTCTGCGGCAAGACCCCGCTAGGGGCCAGCACGGTGATGAGGTACTGTGAGGCCCCCGATACCGCAGGCCACTCGATTTCCAGGCTGTCGGTCTTGGCTTGCGTGACGTAAGGGCGTGGTGAGTCCAGTCGAACATCCGGTAAAATGGTGATGCGCAGCGTCTGACCCGCCTGAAAATCCAGCAGCGGCGACGGTCCGCTCCGATCACTAAAGGCAAACGAGTAGGCATCGCTGAAATTGTAAAACAGCGCGGCCCACGGATTATAGTAACCATCATTCGTCAGTCGCGCGCGCCCGAAAGGGAAAGCCGTCGGCGCGGTGCCGTACCAAACGGGGCCCTCGGTTCCATAGCGGCCATCGAGATAGCCGAAATTAATTCCCGAAAAAGCATCTCGCACGATGGATCCGTAGGCGGTGTTCGAGTTCAGCTGAATCGCAGCACGCGGAACCGTGGCGACCGAATAGGCGTCAGCGCTGAGCGCCGCTCCATAGAGGAACGTGTCCATGCTGCCGGGAGGCGGATCGACTGTGACCGGTGGCGTATTGATGTAGCCAGCGCCTGCCACATCGACCGTGATACTGGTCACCGCGCCACCGGAGACAGTGGCGGTGGCGGTGGCTGGCGCAACCGCGGGCGGCGCGCTGATCGTGACACCGGTCGTCCCCGCGGTATAGCCACTGCCGGGGTCGGTCACGACAAATCCGGTGATCACGCCCCCGGAAATCGTTGGGGTGACGGTGGCCTGGGTACCGGGGTTCTGCGGGGGGTTGACCGTGACCACCGGAAGGGAGTAATAATTTGATCCTCCATTGGTCAACAACAGCTTCGTAACGATTTTGGCACTGTTGATGACGGCTCTAGCCGTGCCGTTCACGGCGGCGGGAGGCCCACCGATCTTTACGATAGGTGGATTGCTGTACCCAGAACCAGGGATATTCACACTTACCATCTGAATGGCACCCGTCGTCGGATCGACCGAGGCGGACGCCTTGCTCACCTGATTGGTCGGAAGGTGAATGGTGACTTGCTGGCTGTCGGGAAACGGAGACGGCTGTGTTCCTGTGTGTCCAGTCAGGACCATTTGATAACCGCCGTGACCGTCGCTGGAAACAGAACCGGTGTATTGATAGTCGTTAGCTGCGGTTCCGGTGGGGCTATCGCCAACGGTGAAAGTGGTCCCAATATCGGTCAGTCGCTGCAAATAGCCGGCGAAACTGGGATAGGGCGCCGGGTTGCCGGTGCTACTTAGTGCGGCCGCCTGGCCCGGACCAAGCGCACGGACGAAGGTGGACAACGGGTCGGCTGGGGGGGCGCTCGGCATCCAGCCGCTGACGGGGGCTCCAGCCGATCCTTGCTGGAAAAGGGCCGCGCCAATCCCGATCGATTGCATTTCCGCAAGAATCGAGGCGGTGGAGCGATAGTAATAGCGGGCGTCAACCGGCTTGGATGTTGCGGTCACCACTCCGTCGAAAAGCTCCCATTGCATCGGCATGCTGAAGGCATCTATACTGGTGAGGTCTCCGCCACTCGTAATGCCGCCTCCCTGATGGAAAGTCAGTTCACATAAATCAAATCGGTAATTCGCCGTCGTAGGACTGGGAGCAATGGTGGGCGTAGCGGGCGGAGCCGGGGCGGGCTGATAGATAAACGGAGCAGTCCCACCGTCATTGTGAAAAACGTACACCACGCCAGAACCGATCGTCGTGACCTTAAATCGATAAACGGGCCTCACCAGGCCGGTATAGGGCGAAATGATTGAGTAACCCGCGGAAGGTAGCGCGCTCACGACCAGCGGGGTGACATTGGTGGTGGTGGTGGTCAGATCGACAAAGGCCAGCTGTCCTCCGGTCGCATCCACGTCCATCGGCCCGACGCCTGGGATGTCCTTGCCAAACAGGAGTAAATAGGGGGAATAAGAGGTGGGGCTCCCGCTCCCCGAGTCGTCGACCACTTCGATCGTGAGCGTCGTCGGTGTCTGAGCCGAGGCGGAAGGTGGAAAAAGGGAAATCCCCACCGCAAGAAAGCCGCCGGCCAGAAATCGGGTCATGCATGGGGCTTTAGCAGAATCATGACCAAAACATCGCGCTGAGGAGATATTGCGAAAATAGTTCGCAGCATCCCAACGGAAAGGCGCCCACGCTCGCCCCGCATTGCCGATAGAAACCCTCAAGCGCCGATCGTTCTCAGGCCCAGCACGAATTCCGCGGTGATGGGAAAGGTGGTGCTGCGAAAGGTTTCACAGGTTGCTTATGGTAGAAGCCCTATTTGAATGTTCTCTTCAAGACCAGCGCCCGAGTGTCGTGCGTCAGGGCGCTAGCGAACGGCCGCCCCCTTTCCTGCAACCAACCCAGATAGATTGCACGAGATGACGTTAGGCGCTTCGACAACCGGAAGTTCCATGGTCACGCGAACGGCGATCGTCGTGGCCAGCGCAGCCACCGTCATGGCGCCGGGAGCAACCTGCGATGCGGGGCAAGTTCTTCCGTCCTGAAGCGCCTGGACCGTTTTGTAAAACGCGTCGAGCACTGAAGGGTCGAGAAGCGAGGCGATCTTGTTGATGAATTGGACGTACTTCTCGCCATACGAAACGTCCGCGACCGAGCCGGTGGCAGGCAGGTCGAACATCTGGCGGAAGCTGACCTGCTTAACCGCCGGGAAGTGAAGACAGACACTTCCGAACCCGGCATTCACGGCCGTCGTGACCGGCTTGTTCAAGCGGGTGCACGCGTCGTGCAGGGCGACTAAGGCGCCGAGATCCACGAAGTCGATCGTGTCGAACACGGTGTCTGCCCTCGAAACCAGGTCGACGGCGTTTTTCTCCGTGATTTTGTCCGCGATGATTTCGATGTCGACGTTCGGATTGATCGCTCGCATTCGTGCCGCCAGCGCCTCCGCCTTATAGCTCCCAACGTCGCTTGCGGCATAGGCTTGGCGATTCAGATTATGCAACTCGACAATGTCGTGATCGGCCAGGATGAATCGCTCATACCCGACGCGCACCGCTGCCTCGGCGAAATAGCTGCCCATTCCACAGCCCGCGATTAATGTCTTGGTGCGGCGAATCTTTTCCTGCGTGCCGGCAGGAATATAGTCAATGTTTCGTTGAATGAAATGCCAGTAGCTGTCCATTCTTTTTCTCGTTGATCCCCCCTAACTCGTCATACAACCTGCCTCGGTCGGTCAATATTTGCCAGACATCGCAGCGCTCCTCCTTGACGGACGCCAATTCGGCGAAACCGAATCTCACCGGATAGCATGTTCCGCTGTATTCCACCGATGCACCGATGATCGTGCATTTGATGCCGAACTTGTGAAGCAACTTGATCAAATGGATTTCCAGCAGCGCATAGGCTTCGACATGCTCCACCCTGATGGCCATTTCAACGACAGATCGAATGAGGGCCACGGCCGCATAGCTGTAAATCCGATGGAAGATTTCTTTCTCCGACTCCCGGTCGCGTGCGATCAGATCAACCGGGTTTCTGTCGTAGTAAAGATCGATTGACCTGCGCGCCTCTTTCGTCAGACAAAAGCGCGATATCTCGACAAATCTCTTACCCGCCAAAAGCGGTCGCAAAGCGGGAAAAGAGCGTAGAGACGCGCCGCTGGTCTGGTCATCGCTGTGCGGAGAAATCAGTCTGACCGTACCAACCGCGATGCCGGTATCATTGTGAATGACCACGGCATGTTGCGAACTCGCATCCAGCTCGTCGAACTCCAACCCATCGGCGAAGTTGGATTTGTCGAAGATTGCCGATTCAACACAATACGACTGATAGCGCAACTTGTAGCTGACCTCCTTTTCTCGGGCACTGCGGGCAAACTCAATTCGGAACTGACTATGGAAGACTTCGAACAGCGGCAAATTCGTGAATCGGCGGGTGCCGTGGCCTGGACCTGCTGCGGACGGGACACTCGACCGTTGATTCATGAATGAAGCTGTGCTGTTGGGTGAGAGCGTTCGTCAATCGGGGAGGGCCCGATGACGTGGCTGTGGTATTCGCGGGCTCTGACGAGTGTTTTCGAACTTTCCGCACGCGGCTGTTAGGGTTTGCAAAGCGCGTTACACAGAGCTTGATCCATGCCGCAGGCGCAGTTGGATTTAGCGAACCTGAAAAACAATCGGACGAAAACAAGGGGATGGGTCTCGATGGCACTCGGCTGGTTGGGGCGGCGTGATCGCTGCTTCTTCACCCCGTGAGCAACGGTTCCCGCTTTGCGGGGCGCTCAACGTCGGCTAAGTTCGTTCCCTCGAAATGGCATTGCCTAATAAATATTTTCCCGCGGGTCTCGGATGTTTGACTTGGCTTGTGCTCTTTCTTGCCGTTGGCAGCAGCAAGGCGCAACTCGTCACCGTCCATGCCTTCGTTCGGCCGCCGCAGAATCCCGGGGGCGGCATCCTCGGGCAGGCGTCCGATGGGTACTTGTGGGGCGGGGCCATGGAGGGCGGTGATTTCAATGCGGGCGCGATTTATCGCGTCAAACCTGACGGAACCGATTGGCAGATCGTGGTGTCGTTTAGCGGAACGGCAGGACCGAATCGGGGCCAGAACCCTGCGTCTGGGCTGACGCGCGGTCTGGACGGAAATTTCTATGGAATCACAAGTTATGGCGGCGCGAATAATCGTGGCACCATTTTCAAGATCACGCCCGCGGGCGTGCTGACAACGATGCTGGATTTCACCGGCGGAGGAGTCAGCGGCAATGGCGACACGCCGGTTGGCGCCTTGCTCCAATTGGCCAACGGCGATTTCTACGGGACCACCAAATATGGGGGTGCGCACGGCGCGGGCATCGTCTTTCGCTTCAGCTCAAACGTCATTCAGACGGTCGTCGAATTTGATTTCAACGGCACCCAAAACCGGGGGGCGTATCCGTTGGCCGGATTAGTTCTGGCGGAAAACGGCATGCTCTACGGCACCACGTCGGAGGGGGGAAGCTCGGGCGCGGGCACGGTGTTTCAATTGACAGTCGCGGGCGCGATCACCACGCTTTTAGACTTTACCTATAACGGCGCAAACAATCGCGGCGCCAATCCGGCGGCAAGCCTCGTGCAGGGGAATGACCAATTACTGTATGGGGTGACGAAGAACGGCGGCAGCGGCGGCTCTGGCACCGTTTTCAAAGTCACGACGGCCGGCGTTTTGACGACGTTGGCGGATTTCACGGGTGGCGACCCCATCCACGGTCTCAATCCGATCGCGTCCCTGCTCAAGGTGGCCGACGGTTCCTTCATCGGCGCGACGACATTTGGGGGAAGTTTCAACGCCGGCACCATTTTTCACGTGACATCAGCGGGTGCCCTAACCACCACGATCGAGTTCACGGGTTCAAGCGGAGCGAATCGGGGGAGCGCAGCGGGCACAGGCCTGCTTATTGCCAGCGATGGCAATTACTATGGGGCGACAACGTACGGTGGGTTGCATAACGTGGGCACGGTGTATCGGCTGACGCCGGGTGGGGTGCTCAATCCGGTGACCGATTTCGTGCCGTTGAATGCCGACGAACGCGGTGCGACTCCGTATGGCGGACTAGTGAACGGCCCCGACGGTTTTCTTTATGGCATGACGACGGGCGGAGGTACCCTCCTAGTGGGCACCGTCTTCAAGATTGGACCAGATGGGTCCCTCACCACGCTGGTGGAATTTACCGGGAACTCCGGGCCCAATCGTGGCGCCAATCCGTACGGCGGCCTGACGTGGGACAATAACGGGTTTTTCTACGGGGCGACGTCGCGAGGAGGGGTCAATGACGACGGCACGGTTTTCAAAATGACAACGGGAGGCGTGCTCACCACGCTCGTGGACTTTCAGTTCAACGGCGCGACCAACAAGGGGGCACAGCCCTACGGAAATCTTGTTCTGGCGGCCGATGGAAATTTCTACGGCGTGACGATTTCCGGCGGTCTCAACGGAATGGGCACAATCTTCCGCCTCGCGCCTGCAGGTATCTTGACGACGGTCGTGAATTTTAGCGGTGCAAGCGGGATCAGCCGCGGTGCCATCCCCTACGCCGGACTTTTTCTTGGCGCCGGCGGTGTGATGTACGGCACTACTTCGCAGGGCGGCACAAATGGAACGGGAACCGCGTATTCCATCACGACCGGCGGTGTTATTTCGACCTTGAACGACTTTTCATCGGGTGGCGTTGCCCCCATCGGAGGCTTGGTTCTGGGTAACGACAATTTCCTTTATGGCACCACGGCAGTGGGCGGCGCAAACGACGTGGGAACCATCTTCCGCATGACGACGGGAGGCGCACTTGCCAGCCTGGTCAGCTTCACCGGCGACGTCGGATCTTTCCGCGGTTCCAGTCCCTACGCGACTCTGGCAAAGGACGGCGCGGGAAATTTTTATGGCGCCACCTATTTTGGCGGCGCAGCGAAAACGGGTACCATTTTCCGACTCAGCAGTGGGGGCACTTTTACCTCGCTCGTCGAGCTAACCGGGAGCGGCCCGCAAGCCAATAGCGGCGCAGCGCCTGCCTACGGCCCGCCGATCATAGGGCCAAGTGGAAATCTCTATGGAACGACCTCGGCCGGCGGCCCGCATGGTGCCGGCAGCATCTACCGAATCAATCTGGTGACGGTCGCGCCGCGCATCATTGCGTTCTCTCCCGCGAGTGGGAATACGATTATCAACGCCGTAGGTGTCGCCGGCGTCACGTATTTCCTCGAAGCGACGGACGATCTGACCTCGGTTTGGAACGTGGTGTCGACCGCTGTCATCGCCGATGGGACCGGCGCGCTTCAATTCATTGACGCTCGCGCGGCGTTGCCGGCGCAACGATTCTATCGAGTGATCTCGGGGCCGTAGGGGCCGGAAGGCGGACAGCGGCCTCGTCTGGAATGCATAGACTGACAGGTCTCGCGTGACTCACGTTCCGCGCGAAAGATGCAGCGACTTGTCGGCTCCCCGGGAAGCGATAACATCTAATAATGAACAACGTCGAGCGCCTGGCGATTTTGAAGCGACTGAAGATTGCGTTTCAAAACGAGGTGCTTCGTTCCGGGGCGCCGTTGAAGAACGAAGACTTTGAGGAGCTTTGGCCCACTCTGGGTTTCAACCATCCGTATTATTCCGGCGCGCAAAAGGCGGCTGACGTCCTGCTCACGGCGGGCCGGCCAGTCAGCGAATACGAATTGGCCGAGACCGAACTGAACATGATTCTCGGACAAGCCATTTCGGAGCTTGAACATGGTCTGACGCCTCCACCGCCCGAAGCGCTCGAAGAGCGTTAGGACCTGGTTGCTCGTGCGGTGCAGCGTGACCCTCCTCGTTGAGCGGGTCTGGCCATGCGATCCTCCTTGAGAGGAGGAACTGGCGCTGATCGCGCGTTTACCGAAAACGTGCAGGAAGAGTGTGACAAAAACGTCGTTCAGACGCGCGCGTCTGAGATTGCAGTCGCCCCTTCAAACCCGTTCCGGTAGATTTGCCCCATGCCAGCATCCACCGTGGCCGATTACCTTGCCGAACTCCCGGCGGAGCGCCGGGACGCGTTGAGCGAAGTCCGCCGGGCCATCAGCCGGGCCCTGCCACCAGGATACCAGGAAGGAATTCAGTTCGGCATGATCAGCTGGTTCGTTCCGCTGTCCACGTACCCAGCCGGCTACGGCGGCAACCC
>JBBRDU010000049.1:0-20901 GCA_038203615.1 Chthoniobacterales bacterium | reverse complement strand
AGGGCCTTCAATGATCCACCCAATGGCTTGACCGCTGCAAGCTTGTTGTTCTTCGGTCCCGGCGTGCAGCGGGGAACCGGGAACCGCTGGGGCGATTACAGTTCCTTGTCGCTCGACCCGGTCGACGATTGCACCTTCTGGCACGCCAACGAGTATTATACGTCGAACAACCTGACCTTTAACTGGCGGACTCGAATCGGCGCTTTTAAGATTAGCAGCACTTGCACGCCGCCGGCCCAGGGCACCCTCAGCGGAACGATCACCGCGTGCAATTCGGGCGCTCCCCTCTCCTTGGCCATGGTGCAGGTCTCGAACGGCACCTCCACTACGACGTCAGCGAGCGCCAATGGGAACTACTCGATACAACTGCCTCCGGGCGATTACACGGTCACAGTGATCGATCCGAATCGCCATTGTAACTCGGCCGGCGCCTTCTCCGTCACGATTACCGCTGGGAACACGACGACTCTGAACGCCTGCCTGACAGGCGTGGCCGAGCCGGTCGTGGATCCGAATGATCCGACTTTGGAAGTCATCACAGGCGGCAACGGGAACGGCATCATCGATGCGAACGAGTGCAATATGCTCACCGTGACAGCCAAAAACATTGGCTGCGCACCGGCTACCCACGTCACCGCCGTGTTGAGCACTTCCACGCCGAATGTCACGATTACCCAGCCGAATTCGCCCTATCTCGATATGCCCATCGACGCATCCGGGACGAACACGACCCCCTTCAGCGTCAGCACGAGCCCAAGCTTCGTCTGCGGGACTCCGATCGCGTTCACTCTGACGATCAGCTTCACGGGCGGGAGCCAGGTGAGTCACTTCAATCTGCCCACCTGCACGGAGACTCAACCGGCGTCGTCGGTTAGCGGAAGCATTGATCCGACCGATTCCCAGACGACTCAAGGGCGTCTCGGCCGGAATGGCACCGTGAGCGGTTGCACACCGCCTGCGAAAACCTGCCCCGACTTGTTCGGTGCTCCCGCTGGAACCGGTCCGAAATCGTACGACACGTTTAACTTCGTCAATGGTCCCTCAGCCGCTTGCGTGACCATGACCCTGCAGCCGGGAGCGAACGGGAATAACATCCTCGGTTCGACCTACCTCACATCGTTCGATCCGACCAACCTCTGCACCAACTATTTGGGAGATGCGGGAGGAAGCTCTCCGGCTGCAGCTCCCACGACGCCGACCACCTGGTCGGTGAACGTTCCGGCCAACGCCACGATGGTAGTGGTCGTGATGGAAACACCGGCAACGCACACGGCCTCGACGCCTTACTCAGTTACGGTGTCGGGTCTGTCAGCTCCATTTGTCGATGGCGGCGGCATCTGCAAGTTCAATCCCACGCTGACCACGCAAGCGTCGTCCACGACCCACCTCGGCGGCCAAATATTCGATCGGGCGACTATATCGGGCGGATCTAGTCCAACCGGCACGGTCACCTTCCGCCTTTTCGGCCCTAACCAGGCAACCTGCGGCGGCGCTCTGGTCTTCATGTCGACTAAGACGGTCGGTGGCAGTGGCACTTACACGTCGGATCCCTTCACCCCTTTGACACCGGGGACCTATCGATGGATCGCGAACTACAGCGGCGACGCCAATAACAATCCCGTCGCTGGCTCATGTAACGATGCCAACGAATCGGTGGTGGTTCTGCCTGCCGCCACCAGCGTGACCGGCAGCGGCTGCATCAATGTGCCGGGTGGCCAGGCCACCTTCATCCTGAATGCCAGCCCTGGACCCAGAGGGAGAATCATTGGGAATGTAGACTACAACGATCCCAACGCTGGGTTCAGGCTAACTCAGTTGAAGGTCACCAGCATGTCCTTCACGGGAGATTGTGTGCACATCACCGGTACAGCCAAAATCGGGAAGACCAGGGTCAGCTTTACCGTGGACGCGTGTGATATCGCGCCTCCCGGCACGGATTCGTTCGCCATCTCAATCAGCAACGGCTATTCCGCCTCGGGCACGCTGATCTGCGGCGATATCGTGTTTAACTGATCGAATCGTTGATTCTGGACGCGGCCCGGGGTTCAAACCCCCGGCCGCATCCCCTTTAGTCGGGTCCTGAGATTTTGGGACGCGGGGTGGATGCCCACAGCGACTTGGGTTGCTTTTGCTTGCCTGGCGGAATAAAAAAAACAAGAATGCGAAGGCCGCTGATTGCGCGCTCGCTCCACTCATGACGCCCGATCGCACGCCTCCCAAGAGTTCCCGCGAGATCGAACGCAAGTTTCTGGTGAAACGGCTGCCGGCTGATCTGAAAAAACACCGGAGCCGCCGAATCGAGCAGGGATACCTGGCGGTGAATCCAGACGGCACCCAGGCACGACTGCGTCGGGCCGGTGCGGCTTGTTCTTTGACCGTAAAGCGTGGCCGTGGCGTGGCGCGTCATGAATGGGAGATTCAGCTGAGCCAATCGCAATTTCAGACACTCTGGCCGGCTACGAAAGGACGCCGTCTGCGCAAAACGCGCTACGACGTGCCATTCGGAAAGTTCACCATCGAAGTCGACGTTTACGAGGCGACCAACCAAGGATTGATTGTCGCCGAAGTGGAATTCGAGAATGGCGACGACTGCCGTCGTTTTCAGCCGCCCGATTGGCTCGGCCGAGAGGTCAGCGGCCAGGCGCGCTACAGTAATAGCCAGCTGGCCCGCGAATGAACGAAAAGCGCTTCTGAAATTCCCCGGTCGCAGCCGCGTAGCTGTGCCAGCGTGGTCTCCAAAGAACGGGTGGGACGGCGCGCTGCGCCGTCCGCCCCGCGCGCAGGATTTAAAGATATGCTCAACAACTTTCTGTCATCCTGCCTGCCCGCCGTGGCGGGAGCGAAGGATCCCGCCCACAGCGGGACCGTCACTCAAGGAACAGGAGTGTGACGCCCCGCGCGCGCGGGAGATCAGCACTCCACCCGGTCGTGGCCTCGGCGCGTCGGGATGACAAGACGAGCAGTGAGTTCAGCGGATCGCCTTGGCGATTTTCGGCGGGAAAAGCCAGAGCAATTTCCCCTGCATCTGCTGAACATCGACGTCCAGCAGAGCCAGTCCGCCTTTCGACAATTTGAGAAACGCTCCGCTCAGAGCGCGGATCGCGCCGGTGAAATCCGGTTCGTGCCCGACCAGCATCAGATCCGAGCCGGCGTGCTTGTGCAAAAGCCGCTTCAACCCCGGCGTATCAAAGCCCGGCTTCAGAACGGGATCTTCGCGCAATTTCCAATGAAGACGGTCCGCCACAATCCTGGCCGTTTCTTTCGCTCGCGGCAGTGGGCTGGTCACGACGTGATCAACTGAGAAATCAAGCTGCTTGAGAAAAGCCGCGACCTTGGCGACTTCCTTTTTCCCATGTCCCGTCAGTGGGCGCTCGTCGTCCGGTCCGGTCCAGTCCGGCCAATCAGCCTCGCCATGTCTGAGAAAATAAAGATGCATTATCGCAGCGGACTTTCCGGGAGAGAGAGACGATCACGTAATGATCCGCCACTTCTTCTTGCGGGTGCGCGCATCCGTTTCCCAAAGTCGAATGCCACCGAGAAAGGCGTTCCGGTTATGCCCAGGCTCGATCCCTTTGGGCAAAGTCTTGAAGCGCTTGGCATTCCCGCCACCGAGCACCACGTAATCGGCGATGAACGACCGTTTCAACTGGAAGACAGCGTGCCGCACCTCGCGTTTCCAGGCCGCTTCGCCCAATTTTTCCAAGCCCGGTTTTCCCAGAAATTTTTCGATGATGACGCCATCGCGGTAGGGCAGATCTCCCAGCTCAAGCGGAAGCAGGGTTCTGGGGTAAACCAGGGCGGACCCGAGGCCGGTGCCGAGTCCCAAAAAGAGCATGCGCCCGCCGCGATAACTCCCAAGCGCCTGCATGGCGGCGTCGTTGATGACATGGACCGGCTTGCCCAAGGCTCTGGCAAAGTTGAAACCGGCCCAGCCTTTGCCCAGATGTTTGGGATCTTTCAGGATCTGCCCGTTTTTCACGGGAGCGGGGAAGCCGATCGAAACGGCGTCGAAACTCCATCCTTTGACCGTCTGCTTCAACTTTGTCACCAGTTGTTTCGGCGTCATGCGCGCGCCCGAGTCGAACTTTCTCTTGTCGCTGCGCGAGATCATTAACTTCACGTGGGTGCCGCCGATATCGACGACCAGGGTGCTTTTCTTTTTGTTTTTCATTGGCCCGGTGGCGCCTTGATGGGTGTTAACCTGATGAAGCGCGCTTTCTTTGACTCGACCAGGCTCTTGGCCTGAGCGCGTGATGTCTGCCGGAAAAAGAGCTGGGCCTGGGAGGCTTCTTCCCCTTCGCGCGGACGCAGGCGCACATAGGTGCCGTCGGGCTGGAGTTCGCGCGCTTTGACCCGGTCCCGCAAGAAAGCCGGCAGAATCTCGTTTACGATTTCCTTGCGCAAGCCCGGTTCCTCGATGGGAAAGGCAACTTCCACGCGCCGGATCAAATTCCGCGGCATCCAATCCGCGCTGGAAAGATAAAGAACGACGTCTCCCGCATTTTCAAAATAATAGACTCGGCTGTGCTCGAGAAATCTTCCCACGATACTAACCACGCGGATATTCTCGCTCAGTTGGGGAACGCCGGGCCGCAGGCAACAAATGCCGCGCACGATCAAATCAATTTTTACGCCGGCGCAGGAGGCCTCATAGAGTTTTTCGATGATCTCTTGGTCGACCAGAGCATTGAGTTTCGCCACGATTCTGGCCGGCCGGCCGGCTCCGGCATGATCCCGCTCGCGCTCGATCATGGCGATGATGCGTTTGCCCATGTCAAAGGGCGCGACCATCAATTTTTCCAGGCCCGGGTAGCTGGCCAGGCCGGTCAGGGTGTTGAAGACGATGGCGAGCTCTTCCGTGAGCTTGGGATTGGTGGTGAAGAGGCTGAAGTCCGTATAGGTGCGGGCGGTGCGCGGATGATAATTTCCCGTGCCCAGGTGAACATACTGCCGAAGCCGGTCGTTATCTCGCCGGACGATGAGCAGTGCTTTACAGTGAGTTTTGAGGCCGACCACACCGTAAACGACGTGGGCGCCGGCTTCTTCCAGCCGGCGGGCCCACTGAATATTGGCGGCTTCGTCGAAACGAGCTCGCAGCTCGACCAGGGCCGTGACCTGCTTGCCGGCGGCGGCCGCCTTGATCAGGGCTTCCACGATCGGCGAATCGCCGCTCGTTCGATAAAGCGTAATCTTGAGAGCAAGAACATGGGGATCCTCCGCGGCCGATTCAATCAGTTCGACCACCGGGTCGAAGCTTTCGTAGGGATGATGCAGCAGGACATCCTGCTTGCGCATGACGTCGAAAATCTTGGCATGCGGCGGCAGGGCCGGGTCGCGCACAGGTTGGAAGAGACGATCTTTAAATTTGGCGAAAGCATCGTTGGTCACGAGCGGCCAGAGATGGGTCATGGAGAGCGGCCCGGTCACCCGGTAGACGTCGGCTTCGCTCAAATCGAAAAACTCGAGGAGTAGCTCGCGAAAATCCTTGGGGCAATCGGTTTCCACTTCCAGCCGAACCGCATCTCCTCGGCTGGAGCGGCGAAGTTCGTGCTCGATGCTGCGCAAGAGGTTCTCCGCTTCTTCGTCATCGACATAAAGGTCGCTGTTGCGGGTGACCCGGAAAGCGTGCACGCCGTCGAGGATCAGTCCCGGAAAGAGATCGGCGATGTGATGTTTGATGAGGGAGGAAAGATAGATGTAATCCCAGGGCTCGTCTTTCCCGCGGGGCATCAGGATGAGGCGGGGCAGCACGCGCGGGACCTGCACGATGGCGTGGAGCAATTCTCCGCCGCGCTGCGTTTTGGCCCGCACCAGCAGGTTGTGACTCTTGTTCAAGAGTTGCGGGAAGGGATGGCTGGCATCGACTGCCAGCGGCGTGAGCATGGGAAAAACTTCCTCCTGAAAATAACGGCGGGCCCAGGCCGCTCGCTTCGCATTCAGCTGGGCCACGTCATGCGTACGAATGCCGTTTTTGGCCAGGGCGGGAGCGATCTCGTCGTTCCAAAGCGCATATTCGATGGCTACGAGCTCGCGCGAAACGCGTTGAATGCCATTGAAAATCTCGGTCGGGCTCAGACCGTCGGGCCCCACGTCACTCGTCTCGCTTTCAATCTGCTGTTTGATGCCAGCCACGCGAATCTCGAAGAACTCGTCCAGGTTCGAGCTGAAAATGGTGAGGAACTTGACCCGCTCCATGAGCGGCTGGGTCGCATCCTGGGCTTCTTCCAGGACGCGCCGGTTAAACTCGAGCCAGCTCAGCTCGCGGTTGATGAAGTTTTCCGGCGCAGAAAACTTTCGGCGGGGCGACCCCGCGAGAGTCTCGGGCAATTGGATGATGTTGTGCGCGTCGTCCGGAGACGAGGATTCAGTCTTGGTTTGCATCAACACTCCATTCCGGAGCCCTGCTAATCGCCGATTCCGATCGAGCGGGTGAGACGCTGCAGAACGCCTTTGCGTTCCGGTTTGGCCGCCGAGGTGGCGGGCCAGCATTCCACGATATCGAGCGCGAGAAATCGAAAAAGAGTGAGGCGGGCAAACTTGAGGTCGAGCCGCAGATTCTTGGCGATCTGTTGAATCGACCGGACCCCGTTAAACTGCGAAGCGAACTGCGCCTCCGCCACCGTCAGGCGCAGATTTTGCACCCGCTCGAAGCCGTCCCGGGTATAGGCCGGGATGCAACCCGGATCGTAATTGACCTTGCTCCCGAGATCCTGGAATTGGATCAACCGCAGAGTGGCCAGTCCCCAGTGGTCGACATCTCCTTCCGCGTTGGTGTTGCCGGCCCACTCGGGCAGTCCGTTTTGCTCGAACATGAATCGCACCCGGGGGGCCGCCCAAAGATAGGCGAAAAGTTTCTGTCCGTAATGCTGCACCAGTTGCAGCGAAGGCTCCTGCAGGATCGCTCCACCTTGAGCCAGCGTGATGAAAATAGGACACCCTGTCTCCCTCTGATGCGCGCGCGCTTCATTAATCTTCTCCTGGTCGACATTGACCAGAGTGATGGGTGCTTCAGAGCAATAAAGTTCGGGGTCGCGCGTCGTCGCCATCACGACCTCGCCATCTTTGGTCAGCAATTCAATCGGCTCCCTGTTCCAGAAGGCGCGAAGAGTGCCGGTCAGTTTGCCCGTGGCAATGGTTTGAAGAGCCCAATTCAGGGAAAAAAAGCTGGTGTCGCCGCAGAAGTAGGCGCCGCCGGTAACGGATTCGTTGGGCAGATCGCTTTCGGCCACGGGGTCGAAAGAAATGTCCGTTTTCTGCTCGATCGGAAACAAATCCGCGGGGGCGGGCGCCGGCTCCGCCGGGATGTAGGAGGGCGGGCTCCACGTTTCCGCCGTGGGCGGCGCGCTCCACCATTCCTCGGCCTGGGGTGCAGGTGGCTTAAACGCGGGAGCTTGTGGCGGTACCTCTGTCTCGGAAAAACCAAAATCAGTAGGGGCAGCTTCGGCGATGGGGTCCGGGGGCGGAGCAGGTGCAGGCGACGACGGCTGGTCTGGTGATTCTGGCATATGTGTTTCCACTGTTTTGATAAGCAAATCCGAAGTGAAGGGTTTGTTCAAGGCCCCAATCACATTTGAACTGCCTTCGGGGTCGGACCGAAGATCGGCCCCCAGACCGGACATATATATAACGGGGATGCCAGCCGTGGCCGGGTCTTCCCGCAGTTTGCGTGTGACCTCGTCGCCCCTCATGTCGGGCAGCACATAATCGAGCAGAATCAGCTCGGGCGGCTCCGTCTTGGCCGAGGTCAAACTCTGCTGGGCGTTTGAGGCCGTCGTGACGTCGTAGTTGGCTTCGGTCAGGATGTCTTTGACGAAGCTGAGCAGCATCAGACTGTCGTCGATGACCAGGACTTTTCGCCTGATCGCGCCTTTGGCACGCGCCCGTTTCTCACCCGAAACAGCGCCATCCTCGTCCGCCTTGCGCATGGCTTCCATGAGGAGAATCTGCCAATCCAGGCTGATCGTGTGCGCAGCCGCACCCGCGTTAACCTCGGAAATCATCCCGCCTTTCCAGGTTACGATTTCATTGAAGGCTTCCATCCCTTCCTTGCCTTGAGCGGTGGCGTGGCGGACCTGCCCATTCTCAAAATAGACCCGGCCCTTTCCGCCGCTCGGTGCGGTGAATTCGATGGCGGCAGTCGTGCCACTCATGCACTTGAGCTGGATAATATCCGCCATGTGCAGATCGCTGAGCGTGCCTTGAAACTTTTCGCCTTCTGGCTTGGTTGAGGGACGAAGAAGCGCCTGCACCAGATCGATAAAATCATTGTGCGGGAAAGGTTTTTCCAGGAAATGGATCGCGCCGATGCCGGCCATTTTTTCGCGCGCGGCCGAAAGATGCGTGGCCGTTAGGATGATGGCGCGTCCGTTCGGGTGGCTGGTCCGCAGATCGTAGAGAAATTCCTGGCCGAAGTCTTGGGTCGCGTCCACGTCGAGAACGAACAAGTCCGGTCCCGTGCCCGCTGCCATCCGTTGTGCTTCCTCGAGGGAGTGGGCCCGATCCACGATCGCCGCCGGGGCGATTTCGTGCAGAGCGGTTAGGATCGACGAGGCCAGTTGTTCCTCTGGCTCCAACACCAGGATTCGTCCTTCATTTGAGCTTGCGGCGTCCATTTTTGTGCGATTCAAAAACCGGCGGAGCGACCGTTCGTGCTCTCGCTACTGTTGGCCTTTACGAAGGCCTGCTTCTCGCCAAATGCAAAGGATTTTATAGGCGCTGGGTGAATGGTCGACCGACGCCCTAAGCAGGTGAAACGGCCTCTCCCCCTGGCGCGCCGTAGCCTCGGCCAAGGCGGCGAGGGCGTTGCCAGAAACAAAAACGCAAAGGCGTTCACTGGGATCTCTCGGCCTCTGTTCTTCTGTCGGGGAAGGCGTTGCCTTCCCAGGGAAGCTGACCCCGCCTTGCGGGGTTGTCCCTTGGCGAACAGCTTCCCCTACAAAAAAATCCATCAGCGACTACGCCGCCAGTTCAACATCGTGCTCGCCGCCTTGGCCAAGGTTACGGCCCGCCAAGGGAGAGCCCGATCCACCGTCTCCGTTCCGAACGGCCACCACAGTGGAACGTTTATTTTTCCGTTTGGGCAAAGCGCGCGGCCAATTCGCGCCGGCTGGTTTTGCCTCGTTCGTTCACCGGAATTTCCGCTACCACAAAGATTCGCTTCGGCACCTGCCAGCCGCTCAAGCGCAGGCGGCAGGCTTTTAATAACTCGGCTTCCCCGACGTTCGGCTCGGCCACGACACAGGCCGCCACTTCTTCATTGCGCAGGGCCGATTGGCGGCCAAAGACAATCGCCTCTCGCACTCCAGGCAGGGCCAGCAGGTGGGCCTCCACTTCCGCCGGATTTACCTTTTTGCCCGCCACATTGATGAGATCCGAGATCCGGCCCGCGATCCTGAATCCGGCGCCGCAGGGTGTCAGCAGATCGTCCGGGAGAAAGCTGCCGTTGCCTAATTTGGCCGCCTCCGATTCGGGAAAATAGCCATCACCCACGGCCCCGCTTCGGACTCGGACCTGGCTCGCCTTCGCTGCCGGATCCAGTGCCTGCAGTTCAACTCCGAGCATGGGAGAGCCGACAAAGCCGTCCTCGAAATCTTCGCCGCCGCGGTCGTAGCAGATCCCGCCGCATTCGGAGGACCCGTAGAAGGAGTGGATCGGCTGGCCGAACTTCTCGCGATAACGGCGGGCTAGCGCCTCGCTCAGAGGAGCCCCGGCCGAAATGCAAAGGCGCAGGTCGGTTAAATCCGGGACATCGTCCACCGCGCAGAAAGACTGGTAGAACACGGGCATGCCCGGGAAGACGGTGGCGCGGGTCCGGGCCAGGCCATCCAGAATGGCGCGAGGAAGACGGTCGCGACTGAGGACCATCGGAACTCCTCTGGCCAGCAAAGGCGTGAGTAAATTACTGAAACCATAGGAGTGCGAGACCGGCACGACACCGAAGCTGAGGTCGTCCTCCCCGATTCCCATGGTCTCGCAAATTTGATCGCAATCGGCCAGGAGTTGCTGGCTCCGGAAGCGGATGGCGCGCGGGGCGGCCGTGGTTCCCGAAGTCAATTTCAGCAACGAGGGCCGCTCGTCCCTCGCAAAGATATCGTGCCCCGCCTGTGCTCCGTCGAGCATCTGGAGTTTAACCTCGTCGTTGGGCCCGGCAAAGAGGAGCGCGCGAGCCCGGGACATTTCGAGCACGGCGGCCCGCTCCTGGAGGGTGATGGTTGTCTCGAGCGGAAGCAGGACGAGTTCGCGGCGCAATCCGGCCAGCAGAACGGACGGCCAGTCCGGATGATTGCCGATTTGAACGGCCAGCACCGTCCCCGCGGGCAGGGCGGCGAAACGGGCCTCGAATTGGGCTGCCTCGGCGTCGATTTCCTGGAAAGTGCGCAAAACCGGGCCGGTCGGATCGAGGAGGGCGGGACGTTGCGGCTCCCTGCCGAGGGTGGCCTGCCAGCGCTGCAGGATGGGGTCGCGCGATTTCATCCCTT
Organism: Chthoniobacterales bacterium; assembly: GCA_038203615.1. Lineage (GTDB taxonomy): Bacteria > Verrucomicrobiota > Verrucomicrobiia > Chthoniobacterales > UBA10450 > JBBRDU01. The sequence continues at coordinate 10,423 of JBBRDU010000049.1, read as the reverse complement.
GCGAACAAAACCAAACCGGCATAAGTTCGCGGCTCCTTTTTGACCATGAAAGCGGGCATTCATCCTGATTATCAACCAAGCAATATCGTCTGCGCGTGCGGCGCGGTTTACCACACTCGTTCGACGCGCCCCGATATTAGAGTCGGCATCTGCGCCGCTTGCCATCCGTTTTTCACCGGTGAGCAGAAGTTTGTCGATACGGCTGGTCGCGTCGAAAAATTCGCACGCCGCTACGGCAGCACCATGGCTGCCCGCGCTCCCAAGAAGGGTTAGCTGACCCGTTCCGGTTCCCAGCCACGTGTGGGGACAATTTCAAGGCGCCTCCTCCTGCCTGTCGGAGACGCCTGAGGAAAAATGGACTTTCATTTTTTAATCGACCGGAAACGCCAGCGTTTCGCCGAGCTCGAGCGCGAAATCGCTAACCCGGATCTTTTTGCCAATCGCAAACGGGCCAGTGAAGCCATGCGCGAGCATGCCAACACCAGGCAGATGATCGCGCGCTGGGACGAACTGATCAATGCGCGGAAACATCTGCAGGATGCGCGTGAACTACTTTCCGCGAACGACCCGGATCTGGCCCAGATGGCGCAGGAAGAAGTGCCAAAACTGGAAAAACAAGTGGCTGATCTTGAGCGCGACATTCAAATTGCGCTGCTCCCGGCCGACGAAAGCGAGAACCGCGATGCCATCATCGAAATTCGCGCCGGCACGGGCGGGAATGAAGCGGCCATTTTTGCGGCCGATCTTTACCGGATGTACAACCGTTACGCGGAATCGGCTGGTTTGAAGACCGAGGACATGGAGTCGAGCCATTCCGAATTGGGCGGCCTGAAAGAAGTCATCTTCAAGGTCTCGGGAGAAGCGGTCTTCCGAAAATTACGCTACGAAAGCGGAGTGCATCGGGTGCAACGCGTGCCCGCCACGGAAGCGCAGGGGCGCATCCACACCTCCACGGCCACGGTCGCCGTGTTGCCCGAAGCGGAGGAAATCGACTTTGAACTCAAGCCGGAAGATCTGCGCATTGAAGTCTGCCGCGCCGGCGGCCCCGGCGGGCAGGGCGTGAACACGACGGACTCGGCCGTGCAAATTCTGCACATCCCAACTGGACGAATCGTGCGCTGCCAGGATGGGCGGAGCCAGCAGAAGAACAAGGAGAAGGCGCTCACCATTATGCGGACCCGCCTGAAAGAAGAAAAACAGCGGGAGGAAGAAGCCAAGTATTCGGCTCATCGCAAAACTCAAATCGGCTCGGGCGGGCGTGAGGAGAAGATCCGCACCTATAATTATCCCCAGAACCGGATCACAGATCACCGGGTGGGGCTGACTCTCTATAATCTAGATCGAGTGATGGAAGGCGACCTGGATGAGTTGATCCAAACGTTGCAGGCTGCCGATATGGCGGAAAGAATTGCTCTCGAGGGCGCCGCCTCGGTGGTCTCTTAATTAGCGGGACGCGGCTCCGGCGCGTTTCCCAAGACCAGAATGACCGTCCTCGAAGTCCTCCAGTCGACCACGGAGTATTTCAAAAAGCGCGGGATCGAGAGTCCCCGCCTGAATGCGGAACATTTGCTGGCGCACGTGCTGGCGCTGAAAAGGATCGAGCTTTATCTCGAATTCGAGCGTGCGTTGGCCGAGACCGAGCTCGCGCCCTTGCGTGAAATGGTGAAGCGCCGCGGGCTGGGAGAGCCGCTGCAACATTTGCTCGGCACTGTCGAATTTTGCGGCAATACCTTTGTCTGCGATCGGCGGGGCCTGGTTCCGCGCGCGGAAACGGAGGAGCTCGTTGGGTTGGTCGAGTCCCGGTTGACCAGAGAGTCGTCCGAGATAGTCGACGTCGGGACGGGCAGTGGGGTGATTGCCATCACCCTGGCCGGTTGTTTTCCGGGAGCGAAGGTCTACGCCGTAGACATTTCCGACGCGGCGCTGGCCCTGGCCCGCCAAAACGCGGAAAGAATCGGCCTGGCCGAACGTATCCAATTTGTGAACTCTGATCTGCTCGCCGGTTTGAATGGGACATTTGATGCCATCGTGGCCAACCTGCCTTACGTCGCGCAGTCGGACCGATCGACTCTTTCGCGGGAAGTTTTGCACGACCCGGAAGTGGCCCTTTTCGGTGGAGATTACGGGGATGAATTGATTCGCCGGCTGATCGATCAGGCTCCGGATCGGCTGCGCCCCGGCGGGCTGCTTGCCCTCGAAATCGGGGTGGGTCAGGCGGAGGCGCTCGCTCTGTTTTTACAGGAGAAAAATTATCACGACATCGAGTCGAAAACGGATTATTCAACTGTTCCCCGATTCCTCTTTGCCAGGTATGGATAAAATTCGCATCCACGGCGGTCATGCCCTTTCCGGGTCGATCAAGATCAGCGGATCGAAAAACTCGGCCCTTCCCATTTTGGCGGCGACGCTGTTGACGCGGGAACCATGCATTTTGCGCCGGGTGCCGGACCTGAGCGACACGCATTACATGCTGCAAATCCTGACGCATCTCGGGGCCCAGGTGGAACGGGCCAGCGGCACCGTCAGTGTGACGGCGGACAAGGTGGAATCGGTTGCGCCCTATGATGTGGTGCGACGAATGCGCGCTTCTGTTTGTGTGATTGGGCCGTTGTTAGGCCGATGCAAGGAGGCCACCGTTTCCCTGCCGGGTGGCTGTGTCATTGGGGATCGCCCGATCGATTTGCACTTGAAAGGTTTCGAGGCACTGGGCGCGGCGGTGCGCGTGGAGGCCGGCAATGTGAAAGTGTTCGCTCCCAAGCTGACGGGCGCGGTGATTAATTTGCGCGGGAAATTTGGTCCCACGGTTCTCGGGACGGATAATATCATGATGGCGGCCGTGCTGGCGGAAGGGACCACGGTGATTGAAGGGGCGGCGCAGGAACCCGAAGTGATCGATCTGGCCAATTTTCTCAACAAGATGGGCGCGAAGATCGAAGGCGCCGGCACCCGCCGCCTGATTATTGAGGGCGTCCCCGAATTGCACGGAGCCGAGCACGAAATTATTCCCGATCGAATTGAAGCAGGCACTTTCCTGGTGGCCGGTGCGGTCTGCGGGAAAGGGATTACGGTCAAACGGGTTGATCCCGAGCATATCCGCGCCGTCACGACGGCGCTGACCAATTGCGGTTTTCAGATCACTACGGAGAAAGACACGGTTTCCATTTCGCCGAACGGCACGAGCAAGGCGGTGGAACTTGTGACGGAGCCGTATCCGGGTTTCCCCACGGATATGCAGGCCCAGATGTGCGCACTTCTTTCCACCACCTCCGGGATTAGCGTCATTACCGAGAATGTGTTTCCGCAACGCTACATGCATGTGGCCGAACTGAAGCGGATGGGTGCGAATGTCGACCTGGAGGGTCCGACCGCGGTGATCAAAGGAGTGGACCAGCTTTTCGGCGCGCCCGTCATGGCGAGCGATCTGCGTGCTTCCGCCGCTCTCGTCCTGGCGGGCTTGAAAGCCGAGGGCATCACCGAGGTCAGCCGCGTTTATCACATCGATCGCGGCTACGAGCATCTCGATGAAAAGTTGAGCGAGCTAGGCGCGCACATTGAGCGCGTCAAGGAGTAGGAGACATGGAAACAGCGCCTCCCTCGAATGTGCGGACCTGGTGCGTGCTCTGTCACGCGGCCGCCCTGGCGGGGATCGTCCTCCATTTCGTCGGCCACTTTTTCGGTCCTTTGATCGTGTGGCTGGTCAAGCGGGGCGATTCTCCCGAGATCGACGCGCATGGCAAGGAGTCAGTTAACTTCCAGCTCTCCATGCTCATCTACAACATCATTGCTGGGATCCTTTGCCTGGTTCTGATCGGTTTCGTCCTTTTGATTGTCCTCTGGATTCTGAACACAGTGTTCGTCATCATTGCCTCGATTAAGGCGAGCGAAGGCAAACTCTACCGCTACCCGCTTACGATCCGTTTTATCAAATAGCGCGGAGTCGCGAGTTCGTGGAATCGGCATCCTGCCGATGTTCCTTTTTCCATCATCGGCTGGAAGCCGCTGCCACTTTTTTATCCTGTAGGGGAAGTTGTCAGCCTCCCATGGGAAGGCAACGCCTTCTCCTACAGGGGAACCGGCCGGTTGCTACGGCTTCTTCACGTCAACTTTCGGGAGACCGGAGGCTTCCAGTTGGCGGTTCAAAGCAGGGATATCCTGCGATTCGATTGTCTGCCACTGTTCCACCACCTTGGGGGCAGTCTGAGCCACCGTCGCGACCGCTGCTCGGAGAACGGGGGTCGGGGCCGTGTCTGCTCTCTCGATATCCGTGAACAACGATTTCAAATGTCCGAGGACCTCCAATTCGAGCGGCGCGCCCACTCGTGCGCGGGAGGAGCCCGCCAGTTCATGCAACTTCGTGGCGAGCGCATCGAGTTGGGTCACCACCGCATTTTTTCCGGCGCGCTCTTTCGCGTTGGTAATCTCTGCCATCAAAGGCTCGAGTGCGTTGTTGATCTTCTCCAGGGCGGCGCGCTGTTGCGACAGCGTCTTGAGCGCTTCGAACTGGGCGGCCAAATCAGCCGTCGAAGCTTTCACGCGCGGATCCATCCGGACGGTCATGGACTGCGTGAAGCTCTGGCCGTTGGCCGTCAACGTGACGGAATATTCTCCGGGCATCGCCCAGGGGGAGGTCGCTGCGGGCGCCGTCCGGGCGAACACCGCCGTCATCGGATAATTCAGATCAATTCCGGCGACCGGCGTGTCATGCAGATCCCAGAGGAACCGATGCAAACCCGCGGTCGTGGCTAACTTCGGCGGCGGACGCACCCAGTAGGTCGGGATGTTGAGTTTCGGATCTGCGGGACGAACGGGATCGTCACTGGAATAGCGGCGCACCACATTTCCCTTGCCATCTTTTATTTCGAGCCGGACCACGCCGGTCGATGGGTCGGCCAGGAAATAATCAATCATGGCGCCGTCTGGAGGGTTTTCGCCGACCGGTTCATCCGGCGGCAAAGGCGTGTCGGTATTCTGGCTGAAGCGAACGCGCATGGCTGTTTGCGGTTTGAAAAGAATCGTATCCCGGGTGCCCGGCTTGAATTGCCGCAGCAGCGTGATGTTATCCAGAATCCAAAATCCGCGGCCGTGCGTGCCGACGGCGAGGTCGTCGTCTTTGATGATCAAATCCCGCACCGAAGTGGCCGGCATGTTCAGTCGCAACGACTGCCAGTTATCTCCGTCGTCGAACGAAACGTAGACCCCTCGCTCGGCTCCGGCGAAGAGCAGACCCTTTCGCTGCGTGTCTTCCCGCACCACGTTGACCGTTTGTCCGGCCGGAATTCCTTTCACGATTTCCTGCCAGGTTTTGCCGCCATCATGCGTCCGAAAAATATGCGGGCGCAGATCGTCGAGCCGCAGCGTGTTGATGGCTGCATAGGCCGTGTTGCCATCGAAGTGTCCCGCGTCGATCAGTGATATTTTCTGCCAGGGCAAAATCTGCGGGGGCGTCACTTTCGTCCAGTTTTTTCCGCCGTCGACGCTGACGTGGATCAAGCCGTCGTCGGTTCCCGCCCAAATTCGGTTCACCTCGAGGGAAGACGGGGCCACCGTGTAAATGACACCGCGCGGCGTGGGTTGGGCGGTCGGCTCGGTCCGATACTTTCCCACACTCGGGGGAATCTCGAAGGTCTGGCGCGTCAGGTCCGGGCTGATTTGTTCCCAGTGGTCGCCGGCATCGCGCGTTTTCCATAAGGTGTTCGCGGCAAAGAAAAGAAGGTGCGGATCGACCGGTGAAAAAACGATCGGCTGCGTTCGGATCATGCGGAAATCATCGGAACGAAAAGCTTTCGGGAGGATGTCGACGGCCTGGCCGGTGCGACGGTCGTAGCGCGACAACTTGCCGCCAAAAACGATGTCCGGATCGAGCGGATCCGCCACGACGTAGCCGTATTCCTCTGCGGCCACAGGATGCCACTCGCGAAATGTGACCGCGCCGTCGTCGCCCCGGCTCGAGATGCAAGCGGATCCGCTTTCCTGCTGGCCGCTGCAGAGGCGATAGGGGAAAGCGTTATCCGCGCTGACGTGAAAAAGTTGAGCGGTCGACTGATTGTACCAGGAGCTCCAGGTTTTTCCGCCGTTGACGGTCACGATGGCGCCTTGGTCGCTGCCGAGCAGAATGATGTCGCTGTCGTTCGGGTTGATCCAAATGTTTTGATAATCGTCTCCGCCGGGGGCGCCACGAAAGCCGTTCCAGGTTTTTCCGCCATCGGTGGATTTCCAGCAAACGACGCTGGCTGAATAAATAATCTTCGGATCTTTCGGATCGAACCGAACCACGGGCAGATCGCCGCCCCCGATGCCGTTGCCCGGGCGCTTGTCGGTGGTGGCGACGGCCCACTTTTCACCGCCATCGTCGGAACGGTAAAGCCCGCTGCCTTTCGGAGTGGCGACGGCGGCGAAAAGAATCTGTGGCGCGCTCGGTGCGATCGTGAGGTTGGCCTGCACCATGCCGGGGGGCAGGCCGCCGCTCAGCGGTTTCCAGGTTTTGCCGCCATCGATCGATTTTGAAATGCCGCCGTTGGTTCCCTTCCAGGTGGCATTTTCCCACGGGCCTTCGCGCGATTCCCAGAGCGACGCGTAAACAATTTCGGGATGAGCTGGATCGATCTGCACATCGGCGCCGCCCGTGTTCTCGTCCTTGTACAAGACCCTCTCGAAAGTCTGGCCGCCATCGGTCGACCGGAAAATTCCGCGTTCTTCGTTAGGGCCGTACGGGTGACCAGCCACCGCGACAAAGAGACGGTCGGCGTTGGACGGATCGACCGCGATTTGCGCGATCTGCTGACCGTCGCGCAGCCCAAGGTGGGTCCAGGTCTTGCCTCCATCGATCGATTTGTAGATCCCATCGCCGACGGACAAGTCCGGGCGGTGTAAGCCTTCGCCGCTGCCGACATAAATAACGTCCGGGTTCGAGACGGAGACGGCGAGCGCGCCGACCGAGGCGGTGGGTTGATCGTCGAAGATCGGATTCCAAGTCCGGCCGTAGTCGGTGGAGCGGAAGACGCCGCCGTTGACCTGTGCCATGTAAAAAAGGTTCGGCCGCGAAGGGACGCCCGCGATGGCGCGGGTGCGGCCACCGCGATGGGGGCCAATGTTGCGCCAATGCAGGGCGGGTCCGATCTCGCGATCGATTTGGGCCTGGGCGGTGATGAGGGTGAGAAGGAGAGCTGCGCTTGAAAGCGTGGCCCGAAGGGTAAAGGACATGTGTGATTGCATGGGCTCGAAGAGATTTGCGTTCACCGTAATCGTGGCGATTCGCCGACGCGAGTGGAACGGAGGATTCGACGGCTCCCGCCGCGGCGGGTAAACTGTAGAGTCTCGCCCCACCGGGGATGGATGGGCCAGCGCTCGCTGGCCGGACGGACTCACTCGGATAAGAGCGAGCGCAGAGTTTTCATGTTCTCCACGTCTTCCCGCAGATCCTTCTGCTTGGGTGTCTCCAACACTTTTGGAATCTTGCGGAAACGCCGGTCGCGCATGATGAAACGGAAGGCGTCCAAACCAATTTGGCCCTGGCCGATGTGCTCGTGCCGGTCGACCCGCGAGCCTAGCGCCGTTTTGGAATCATTCAGGTGAAGAGCGCTGAGCTGGTCGAGCCCGATGACGCGATCAAATTGGCGGAACATGCTCCTGGTCCCGTTTTCCGTGCTGATGTCGTAACCGGCGGCGAAGACGTGGGCGGTATCGAGACAGACGCAAAGGCGCTCCGGTTCGCGCGCGTTCTCTATTATGTACGCGATCTGCTCAAAAGTGTGCCCCAGGCAGGAGCCCTGTCCCGCGGTCGTCTCCAGGGCGATGCGTGTTTGCACCTTTGGAATCTTGCGGTGCACGCGGTCGATGGAAGCGACGATCGCTTTCAGGCCGGCCTCTTCCCCGGCGCCGAGATGCGCGCCCGGATGCAAAACGAGGAAGGGCAACTCGAGCTGATGGGCGCGGGTCAGTTCTTGCGCGAGAGCACGGAGGGAGTTGGCGTGGAACTGCGGATTGGTCGTGGCCAGGTTGATCAAATAATTGGCGTGGGCGAAGACGGACGGCAATTCGGTGCGCTGCCGGTGCGAAAGGAAGGCGCGAATCTCCGGCTTGGACAAGGGCCGGGCGAACCATTGCATATTATTCTTCACGAAAATTTGCATGGTGGTGCACTCGATGGAGCAGGCGCGTTCGATGGCCATGTGCGCGCCGCCGCTGATGGACATGTGAGCGCCGAGAAGAATTTTCGATTTCAAATTGTGCCCATGGCCGAGGCGGGCGGTTGGTTTCGCTCTGGGCCGACTGATTAAAATCGCGTTGGATGCCAATCCGGGTGCTTGAGGCTGCCTTCGCCCGTGTACTCGAAAAGTTTGTACATGGGGGTGAGCAGGATGCCGGGCCCGTTCGCGCTCATACGCACGTTGAAATCCAGTTTGTCATCCAGGAAATGAATGTCTCCGTAGCCCAGCATGCTGAAGAGCCGGCCGGCCACCTTGAAATCATCGGTATGAATGACACCCTCCTTGATGCTGAAGGCGGCGTCGGCCTTGCGCGCGATGCTGTAGCCGAGGCTGCCGGGAAGAACGGTTTTGAGGAGCCCCGAGAGCGGTCCAAAAATTGGGATGGCAAAAATATCGCCATTGGTCAGTTCCAGCTTTCCCGTTCCCCCCATCTTGCGCGGATCCGAGCCCACTCCGGTGAAGTCATAGGTGCCGCTCATTTGTCCCTCCGTCGTGCTGCCGTAGTACAACTCGGTCAGACGCGGAAAATCGATGTGATCGGCGGTGATGCTGGCGTGATAGCTCGGATCGTTGTGGGCCAGGGAAATATCAGCCGTGCCGCGGACCCGGCCGGAGAACAAAGCGCCCTTTAAGTCGTCAATCTGCAATCGGTCGTTGGTGAAAATGAGAGTGCCCGAGATCCGGTCGAAGGGCAGGGTCTTTCCGATAAAGCCGTAATCCATCCCGCCGGCTCCATCGACCGTGAGAATGAGCCGGGTATTTTTGCCGCCGGCAAACTGGTAAACGCCATTGACGACGATGCCGGGCGGTTTGCGAAACTTGTAGGGCGTGATGGTTTTGACCAGTTGCGGATCGATCCAGTAGATGACCTCGTTAGGCCAGAGGGAAGTGTTGAGATCGGCAATCCGCACTTCATGCTTCTTGAAGTCATAGGTAAAACTGCCGGTCCCGGCGCCTTCGTTCCGGGTCACCTGCAGATCTTCATAGGTGACAGCGCCATCCCCGAAGCGCACTTTGGCGCTGGCATTGTTCATCCAGACACCGCGGAAGCGCGCGCGGCCGAGCGCGATGGTGCCGTCCCCTCGCCAGCTGTCGGGTTCGTGGTTCTGGCCGCGTATGGCCAGATGGACCACGGGTGGCCGGGGCCATTCCCATTCGGAGAGGAATTGCTGAAACTCGGGCGAGACAAAGCCGCGCAATCCAATCGGGTTGATGTTGCTATCGAGATCGAGCCGGAAATCGTTGGGCGCGTCCAGCATCTCGGCCTGGAGCCGGCCGCCCTCGTTCTGCACCTGAATGTCCCGCACGAGAGTGCGTTCTCCGTCCCACGAAAAATTGGCGCTCAGCTCGGAGAAAGCGGTTGAGCGATAGACAAAGCTTGGAGCGGAGATATTGCCGAGCACTTTGAACTGGGGCCGGCCGGCGGCGAAGTTCGCGCTGCCTGAGATCGCTACCACCGGGGCGCGGCTGAACGTGGTATCGGCCAGGAGACGGCCGGAACCGAACGCTTCGAGGAACCCTTTCAGGTCGATGTTGCTGCGCGCCTGAAATTTGGCTTCGTTGCTGGCGCGGCTCCAACTCCCGCCGGCCGAGAAGAGGCCGGCGGCGTCGGTCCATTGGCAGCTGGTCAAACTCAGAAGCTGGTTGCTGAACTCGGCCGAAGCGGTGAAATCATGCACCTCGTAATGGTCCCGCCGGACCTTGTCGGCCCGCAGGGTTGCTTCGATGCGGGCATTCTCCATTTCGGCCAGGTCACCGCTGAACTTCACCTGCAAAGAAGGTTCAGCCGCGAAGTTGAATTTCTGCAGCTCGGTGGCGATGCGCTGCAAAATGGCGAGCCGCTTCTGCCATTCCTCCTCGGAAAGGGGCGAGGAGGGCGGCGCGTTTTCGCGCTTGATCAGTTGTCCGGTGGCGGAGATGCGTACCCCGCAGAACACTCCTTCCGCCAGGGAAACGTAAATCTGTTCGGGAGGAAAATAAACGTGGGCCCGGAAGTTGGTGAGCTGGGCCGGACCAGCGTGGCCTTTAGCCTCGGCCATGGGAAGAGTGAGTTGGGCGTTTCGGACGTCGAGCGCGTTGAGAAAGGGTCGATGATGGAGGAGGGCGGCGTAGTTGATATCGAGTGAGACCTCGCTAATGAGCGCGACAGTTTTCTCCCGGTGCTTGTAATCGAAAATGCGAACGTCCTGCGCGACGAGGCCACGGAAAGGATCGAC
>JBBRDU010000048.1:0-21292 GCA_038203615.1 Chthoniobacterales bacterium | reverse complement strand
CGGCCATGACCATGACGATTGGTGGCACGGTCGTTGTTTACACGGTCAGCGGGAACACAATCACTCGAACGGAAAACGGGATTCTCACCATGATCGCATCCAGCACCGATCAGCTCTTGCCGCAGACGACTGACTGGCAGGCGTCCAACACCGAGTACACGACGAGCACCGTCACTTTCATGCCCATTTTCACCTCGAATAATCTGCCGATGTCCCAGACGGGGACGACGGTCTATTCGACGGCCTTCCTGCGCAACAAGCGCCGCGGAAACTAATTGATAAGGCGAACGACTATGAACCTGAAGCGACGAACTGGACAAAGCGGCAGCGCCCTTCTCTGTGCTCTTTGCACGATCACAGTGCTTTCGATCATCGCTGCAGGCGTCCTCATGAACTGCACGACGCGCTATAACGCCTCGTCCAAGCAAATTAAGGCGTGGAAAGAAGCCTTGTATGCCGCCGAGGGAGGAGCCGATGCGGCCTTCAACGAAATTCGAACGTACAATACCAGCTCGAGCACCGGTTTTCCGGCCGCCAATGGATGGAGTTCGCCTGCTCCTTCACCGGTACCGACGCCCATGGTCAGTCCTTCGCCGACACCCGCCTCGTGGGCTTGCGGGTACGCCAGTCCTTATCCACAGTCATTCGGGGTCAACAACAGCCTGAGCTACCAGGTGACGGTTGATAAGATAGATCAGAACGGACAGATGCCCGTCTATCGTATCCGCTCAGCCGGGACGGCGGTGTTGCAAGGATTCAAGCGCGTGGGGATGGATGATCGCCTGGACGGAATTACGAAAGGCGACAGTCTGCTGCGCCGGATCGATTTTAATTACGATCACTTCAAAGCGGCCTTTGGCTACGGGGACGCTCTTTCCACCGCGTCATCGACGTCCGGGAACGGAAAGGGGCTGCAGAGCGTCAGTAACGCTCAAATCATCCGACGGGTGGAATTGATCGTGGCGCCGATTACTCCCATTGATGCGGCCATCAAAGCTGCCTCCGCCTTTTCCGGGCCTGGCTCGGCCGGCGTCATTGATAGCTATGACTCGCAAAACGGCGCATACAAGGGCAGCAACCCAGCCTCACCCTATGATGCCGATGCCCATGACGGCAACGTCAGTGTGGGCACGTCCAGCTTTAGCCAGGGCGGTTATATTTATGGCGACGTGACCACGAACGGCGGCAGCGCCAGCACGTCGAACATCAGCGGCGTGGTCGATAACAACGTCGCCTTTACCATTCCTCCACAAACGCTGCCCTCGCACCCCGGTTATCAAAGCGCCGCCTCATCTACTTTCACTCCGGTGGTGAATACCGCGACCAGTTTCGATGACGCCACCTGTCCCTGGTATAACTTCGGTTCATTTAGCAACGGCAATATTAGTAACCCCTCCGGCACAAGTGAGGTCTACGTGAATGTCGTCGTCACCGGGGACATCTCCGGAAGTCTGACGGTCGCGCAGGGAGTGAATGTGAGGTTTTTCCTTTCGGGCAATTTCAGTATGAAAGGAAAGGATTTCGCGAACAACAACGTCGACGGAAGTCCGTCGAGCAATCCGAGCCGGGCGGGACACGTCCAGCTTTATGGTATTAATCCCACCGCGCCGGCCACGCAGACCATTGAGATGAGTCCGCCTGGCAACTTCTATATGCTGATCTACGCGCCTGGTGCGGACGTGACGATGAACGGCAACCCCGACCTCTTTGGCGCTTGCGTTTGCAAGAGCTGGTCTGGGAACGGCAACACCGGGTTCCATTTCGACAAGCAGCTGTCGGACGTAGTCAAGCCGACCGATTACCGGGTGGCTAGTTACGTCGAAGATATTCGTTAGGCACTCCGGCGGCGCGGGGCAAGCTTGACCCGCGCATGGAGATGAGGCGAAGTCCCGGGGAGTTGTAAGGAACGGCTGGCCCGGCGGGCGATCTCCATTGGTTGTTCACCAACCGGGCAGGGAACGTTTCTGGGCGGATTCCACCCCGCGGGCCCCTCAGCCGTCATGCGTTTGCCGGGAAAACGCGGCGTTACCTTCGATGGAGGCACATTTTGGAAGAAATGAGCCGTAAGATTCTCAAAAGTGACAAAACCCGGCGATTTTCTCATCTCGGGCCAAGGGTCTCGCAGAAAAGAGAAAATAGGCATATTTAATGCTAGCTTTTATAATTACCATAATATGAAGCTTGCACGGAAACGACGGACCTATCAGTCCGGTATGACCCTTCTCGAGGTCATGATTGCCGCCATGCTCATGGCCGGTTTTTTCGCTTCCATCTTCGAGCTCAACGCCGTCTGCCTTCGATACATCGATGCCAGCAAGGAGACAATCGCCGCTTTGGAAAGCGTCCATGACCGCTGCGAAACCTTCCGTAATCTCGCCTTTTCCGACCTGACCAGCACCTCTTATGTGCAAGGCTTGATGGCGACGTCCGCCAATGCCTCCGATTTCTGCAAGAAGGCGACCGAAGTCGTCAAGATTAGTGGCTATCCCACCCCGAACGGAGTGACCCAGGTCACCCGGACGCCGAGTGGCACGGTCACCACCAATTCCACCGCGACCGATCTCGGAACCGGCGTCGTGCAGATAGATGTCTTTTCCTCCTGGAACATGGCCCTTAACGGACGGGCCCGTTCAGAACAAACCACCACGTTCGTTTCAAATGGCTCAAAAAAATGAAATTAGCATCAACTAAAAGAATCACTGGCTTCACTCTCGCGGAAATGATGGTGGCGGTCGCCATCAGTTCCGTCATCGTCGGCGGCACTCTCACCTCAAGCGTGGCTCTGCAGAAGAGTTTCAACGCGGTCGATAATTACTTCGCCACCCACATGCAGCAGGTCCGCATCATTGATTATCTTAACCGCGATGTGAAACGCGGTCTGATCGTGACGACTTCCGTCGATTTGCAATCCGTGACCGTGACCGTGCCTAATTACCTGATTCAGGCAGGGGACACGGAAGCCCTGGCCAACCCGGCCCTCATAGGGACCCCGCGCAATCCGCTGGTCGCTCAAACCTCCAGCGGTCTGCAGGTTAATTACGGGACATCTTCGACCACGGTCGTTTACTCCATCAATGGAATGTCCATCCTGCGCACGGAAAATGGAGTCGTTACTACGATCGCCTCCAGCACGGATCAGCTCGTTCCGCAGACAACCGATGTGGAATTAGCGAACACTGAGTACGCCAACACGTCGGTCACGTTTATGCCGCTCTTCACGACTGCCGGCAGTGTGGCCTCACGGACCGGCACGAACATTTGTGCTACCGCCTACTTGCGCAACAGACGCCGCGGATAGTCTCAACCTCTTCTCTCCCTCCAGCATGAAATTACATCATCCATCCAGAGAGCGAGCCAATGTGCTGCTCTGCGTGATCGGCACCATTCTCATCGTGTCCGTCATCGGCGGAAACATTCTTCTCAATTGCGTCACGCGCTTTAATGCCGCCTCCGGCCAGGTACGCGGCTGGAAGGAATCGCTCTATGCTGCCGAGGCCGGTGGCGATCTCGCCTATGCCGAAGTCCGCAAGACCATCCTCGACCCCACCCATGCTTTTACGAGCTGGACCCATTCCGGCAGCACCTACACGAGTACGCCCGTCACGTTCGGAGCCGACGGTCTCAGCACGAGCGCGGCGGCAGACATTTTCTATTACGACACGATTACCGGAAACGCCTGGTACCGCTTGCGCGTCAAAGGGACCGCGCCGCTGCAGGGGTTGAAGCGGGTTGGAATGGATGACCGGATGGGTGTTGGCACCCGGGGTGACAGCATGTTGCGCAAGATCGATTTTAACTACGATCATTTTATCGCCGCCTACGGGGCCAGCGGTGACGGAACGGGGAAGGCGGTCGTGCCAGTTTCGACACCCAGCGTCTCCCGCCGGATCGAGTTGATTTCCGCGCCGGTCACTCCTTTCGAGGCTGCCATTAAATGCAGCGGCTCGTTTTACGGACTCGGTTCCGCCGCGCAAATCGACAGCTATAATTCAAAAAACGGCGCCTATTACTTTTGCGCGACGAGTCCGTCGGACCCGCATTATTCCGACTCCCGCAGCGGCTCAGTCGAGATTGGCAGCGCGACCGCCACGGTCATGGGCATGCTTTACGGCAACCTGGCGACGAACGGCGGCACCGTGACTCGTTCCTCCTATGTGACCGGCACCATCGACAATAATGTTCCTTTCACCATACCTCCCTACAAGATGCCCACGAATTTCCCGGCGCCCCAGCCGTCGCCCACTTCCATCCCGGGCACGGTCTCGCTTACGCCGCCGACCCCGGGCAGTCCTTCGGCTCCGACCTATTATCTCCTCTCGTCTCTCAGCGGGAAGCTCACGGTCAATCCGTCCGGCTCCGCTCAAACTTACGTGGCCATCCACGTCACCAATGACATGACCGCGTCCATCGACGTGAAACCCCAGGTGCATCTGAAGATCTTTTTTGACGGGAACATGAATGTCAAAGCGCGCGACATCGTTAATGAGAGCGGGATCGCAGCCAATCTCCAGTACTACGCCATCAGTCCATCGGATCCATCCACCAGTCAGACCATCGCGATTGCGCCGCCGGGCAACTTTGCCGCCACCTTTTATGCACCCAGCGCGGACGTTAGCCTGACGGGGAATCCGGACATCACCGGGGCGCTCGTCTCCAAGACTTTTTATGGCAACGGCAATACGAGCTGGCATTACGACCGCGAGCTCGATACCGAAGGCGACGCGGTCGATTACCGCATCACAAGTTACGTAGAGGACACTCGCTAGAAGGAACTAGCCTCCTCGCGGAGAGGCCCCCTTCCGGCGAATTCCTTTCCTCGCCCGGCGTCTCCGCCACACCCTGGTGCCGTAACAAATGGCATTGACAAGGATCGGAACCAATCGCACAATTTTGGCTCCTTTTTTATGGCCACGCTTCTCCCGCAATATCGTCGATCCGGCTTGTCCGAGGGCGTGCCTGAAATCCTTCAATTCCCGGCGGAAGCGACTCGCACCATCAGATCATTGCGCAATATGACCACTCAACTTCTCCAGGAAGCGGCTTTAGTGATCCCTAACCAGCAACTCTTGATCAATGTCGTTTCGAAGAGAGTGCGTCAGCTGAGCCTGGGACACCGTCCGATGGTGGAAACAGGTCCGCGCTCTACTCTCACCGACATTGCTCTAAAAGAGATTATCGCTGGGAAGCTCACCTTTGAAATGGTGGACGCGACCGAAACGAAGTAAGCAGGCCGACCTTCCCCCCTCGGAAGGCTGCCCCCTCGCAAGCCTGAGGCTTGTGCTACGTTGGTTCCATGGGGACCGAATCGATCCTGAATCGAAAAGCGCTGCGCGACTTCCATATTCTTGAGCGCTACGAAGCGGGCATCGAGTTGAAGGGCAGCGAGGTCAAGTCGATCCGTGCGGGCAAGGCCAATATCAGCGATGCCTTTGCCCGGATCGAGAACGGCGAAGTTTTTCTCTTCAACGCCGATATCCAGCCTTATGAGCGGGCCAGTCACGAGATCCCGGCCGCTAAACGGGTGCGCAAACTCCTCCTCCATCGACATGAGATCGATAAGCTCTACGGCTACGCCAACGTGGCCGGGCATGCCCTCGTCATTCTGAGTGTTTATTGGAAGAAAGGCCATCTCAAAGCGGAGATCGGTGTCGGGCAAGGCAAGGTCGCGCGCGATAAACGGGCGGACCTGAAGAAGAGGGCGACGGACCGTGAAACGGAGCGCGAGGTCGCGCGCTTTAACCGCAAGCACGGCTGACCGCGTGAGGAACGGAACGGCCGTGACGATCAAGCGGTTGTTTGTAGCGATCGATCTGCCTGACACGATCAGGCAATTCCTGCGGCAGCTCGATCCGCAACTTCCCGGCGTGCGCTGGGGGCACGCCCGGCAGATGCATCTCACTCTCGGTTTTTTCGGCGATGTCCCGGGCGAAATCCAAGCGCATCTGCAGGAAACGCTCAGCGCGATCCGTTTCGCTGCCTTCGTCCTTCCTGTTCAGGGGATGGGAGCGTTTCCTCCCAAAGGTCCGCCCAGGATTGTCTGCATCGGTGTCGGTGCAGGTCATCCACATTTGTTCCAGGTTCACAAACGGGTTCAGGAAGCGGCCCTCGCCGCTCATCTGGAGCCCGATCTCCGGCCGTGGCATCCGCACATAACCCTGGCGCGCTGCCGCGATGTTTCACAGTCTGCGGCGCGGAAATTCTTGGTGCAAAACGCGGATCTCGATGCCGGCATGTTCCGGATCGAGGAATTTTCTCTCTATTCCAGTCAACCCACGCCAGCCGGCTCCACTTACACGCGAGAGCTTTCGGTCCATTGCAGGTGAAAAGGGCTTCACCTTATGACCTTGAAGACAATCGCGGAGTGGACGCCGCAGCGCGGCGTGTCCTACCCGGCATTTGCCCTGGCCGACGGCGCTAAAATGGCGTCGCGCATGCCGTGCAGCAATTTCTTGTCTGCGGGAACGATGGTGGCGAGCGCTCCGCGCAGCTTCACCCCGTCGCTCTCCACGAAATAATACGGGCAGAGCCGCACTCGCCCCCTCATCGTTTCGAGCTCACCACTGCTGCCCTTCCAATAGCGATGATCGACCAGGCGTCCCTTGTGAAACCGTTGCAGGATTGTCGGCGAGGTGTCGAAAGTGGCCAGCGCGTTTTCAATCCTCTCCTGCCATTCACTATGCGGAAGATCACGGCCCAAAGCGACGCCGCGGCTGCCCCAGCCGAGCGGAGAGAATCCGCTCACTTTTAAAAGAAGATCACGCTCCTTCTGGCTGAATCGGCCCGCTTCGCGCCAGTCATGAATCTCGAGCCGGGGCAGCACGGCGTGTTGCGGGAGGGGGGTCGGATCCAGCAACCAGGTGTAGGGAATAACCTCTTGCAGCTTGCTCAAATATTTGTCGCCCAGCTCGCGCCGCCAGTAGTCGCGCAGTGGTTGCAGCCAGAAAAGAGCGAACCACATCTTTTCCTCGAGGTAGGGTTTGATCGGCGGAGTGACGCTGATTGCGCCATCGGCCGCCGCCTGTAATGTCCGATCGATCTGCGGAATGTTCGGCAGATCGAATAGCTCGAAGAAGCGGTAAACCGGACGCCCGCGTTGCGGCTCGTAATTTTCCGCCGGCCAAACCCTCCAGCTGAACTCGGGCTGGCGCTCGTTCAACCGGGCCGCCACCCACTCCATCTCCGGGCGATAGGTGGAAGATTCCTGCGAAACGAGGATGTCACCGCCGGTCGGCAGAACGCTCTGAAATCCCTGGATCATTCCATCGGCCCCGCCTAACACATCCTCACTCAACCCGGCGTAGGTCTGGTTGAGCCAGCCAGTCATGCCGATTCCCCCCGGCACGGAGTCGATCTCCGCGATGGTGTAGCCCTCATCCGTCAGGACCAGGTCAGGTCGGATGACCGCGGGAAGCGCGTCGCGAAATTGTTTTTGGCGGGAAAACTCGATCAACTCCGCTGGCTTGCCCGCATCCAGGTATCGCGCGATCCATTCCGGCTGTTTGCCCCTGGCACTGAGCTGATAGAGCTGGTTGCAGGCGCGTTGAAAAACGAAAAGGCGATGCCCGAGTTGCTCCAGCTCGCGCTCAAATTTTGCATCGATCGGAAAAGGATCAGGCGAAAGCAGCCAATCTTTTTCGACAAAAAGTCCTTCTTTGGGAAGGGCGCCTCGAATGGCGTCCAATTTATCTTTAGCTGGCGGAGCGCCGACCATGGTCTTGCAACGTCGGCTGCGTCCGCCTTATCGTCCAGCCGCCATCTGCTTGAGCGCGAGCTTGACCAGTTCTTCGGCCGACTTATCGCGGTTCTTTGGCTGCAGGTCATGCACGATGCGGTGCGCGTCCACTTGTTTGTAGCCCAATGCGATCAGGGCCAGCACGGCCTCATTGGCTTGCTCTTGCTCGGGCGAGGGAGCGTGCGCCGAGCTGGCCGCTTCCCACGCCGCTGCCACGCCGACCTTGTCTTTCAACTCCAACACGATCCGTTCCGCGGTTTTTTTTCCCAAACCGCTGATCTTGGAAAGTGACGCGACATCGGAGTTCACCACGGCCGCCTTGAAATGGCTCACGCTCATGCCGCTGAGCACAGCCAGGCCCAGCTTCGGTCCGATCCCGCTGACGTTGTTGACCAGCAATCGAAAGAGGTCGCGCTCCGCCGCAGTCATGAATCCAAACAGGATATGCGCGTCTTCCCGCACATGGAGATGCGTCAGGATTCGCACTGGCTGGCCCGGGGCCGGCAGTTTGTCGTAGCTGGAAAGGGGAATGGAAAGTTCATAGCCAACCCCGTTTACGTCCACGATGGCTTGCGTGGGGAGAGCGCTGGCCAAACGGCCTTCCAGAAAAGTAATCACGTAAAGGAATCCCTAACAGACGAGAAGCAAACTGCAACCGATCGCGTGATCGCGCTACTCGGGTTTGAGGATCAGGGTCAGATCGCTTCGTCGCCCCTTCACCGCATTGAAGCCTTTCGTCGAAAAAACTTTCCACTCCAGGGGAGGCGACGGAAAAATCTTACTGGCCGCATCCGTCGGCAGAATGGCAAAGCGGGGGCCCTCTTCAGCCATGAACGAGTCGACATTCTTGCGGTCGAGCAATGTCATAAACCGATTCACGCGCGCCCGAAAATACCAGACGACACTCGGCTCGCTGAATTCGACGGCGCCAAATTCCATCTCGGGCTGAAGAAACTCGCGCGATTGGCGGAAAAGTTCCCGCGCCGGAAAAAATTTCCCCATCAACGGCGAGACGAACAGGGCCAGAACGAGGTAAACGGGCACGGCGATGCGGAGGCATCGTTGCAGGAACGTGCTCGACTCATTCTTGGCCAGAGCGCGCGCCAGCAAAAGAGCCAGCAGCGGAAAGGCCGGCAGCGTGTAATGCAAAAGCCGCGTCGTCACCAAAGTGAAGATCCCGAAAACAATCGCGGTCCCGCAGAGCAAATAAACATCCGTGCGATCGCGGTCGCGCCGCAGCTTGCCCACCAGCCACGGCAGTTTAAGCGACCAGGGAAAGAAACTGAAAAAGACGGTCACAAAGTAGAATGGAAAAAGCAGCAGATAGGTCCCCGTCGACTTGGCTCCATGCCCGCCCATCGAAGAAACGGAGCGTTCCAGCACGTGGCGCCCGATTCCAATGCGGAGAAATTGTCCGTGCGTTTCGCGCAAAGCGGGAATGCCCCAAAGGCAAACCAGGGCCAGCACCAGGATGATACCGCGGACGAAAGCGAATCGTCGTGCCAGGCCGGCGCCGCGGACGAAGAAGCTAATCGCCGCAATAGTGAGCAGCGGCGTCCACCCAATCGGCCCCTTGGCCAAAAACGCCAGGGCGAGTGAAATATAGAAAACCCACCACCAGATTGATCTGATATTCCGGATTGCCGCGCCCTCAGCCTCCTCTGACTTGGGCGTTGAACTGCCTGCCCCGATAGGTTTTCGGGGTTGAACGTTAAGCGTTGAACGTTTTCCCTCTTCCGCGAAGCAATCCCGCAACATCTCATACCCGGCCCAATGCGCCGCCGTCACAAACAGCACCAGCCACATATCGGCCACGGCCGCCTTCGCGTGCTCCACCGTCTGTAATGACAGCGAAAAAATAATCGCAGCCCACCATCCAACCTTGTGTCCGCCCATCCGGCGTCCCCAAACCAACAGGACGACTGCCGTGAGCGCCGCAGCCAGGGCCGACGGAAAACGTGCCGCGAAATCGTTCGTGCCAAAAAGCGTGTAGCTGGCTGTTTGCGCCCAGTACGTCAACGGCGGCTTATCGAAGCGGTAGGCGTTATTGAAATAGGGAACAACGAAATCGCGCCGTTCCATCATTTCGCGTGACGCTTCCGCGAAACGCGGTTCGTCCCGATCAATGAGAGGCACGATCCAGGTGCCGGCCAGGTGGAAGAGCAGGCAGGCGACGAAGAGCAGCAGGGAATTACGAGTGGTAGATTGCAAAGCGTCGATTGAAAAATAGCATCGACTGAAAGACAAAGGATTAATTTTTGAGAAATCGGACTGGCCTTCTCCCGTCGGTCTCGGCTTGGCGCCCGCCAGGATCAGGGACGGGAAAATGCGGGTTCATTTGCGCCTGCCGCGCCACCCAGTCGATATGGCGGAATTGAGACACGCGTCGGCCGTTATCAAGCGGAGTTTCAAACAGTGCAACGGAAAAGGAGATCAATCGGCCATCGAAAATGTCAGTGGCGGATGGGGTGGGATTATCCAGAGCGTTGCTCCGGCTCCAGATTGAGAGCTTCGCTTTGAACCCTTGCGCGTGACGCGCCCCACCGCTCGAACGGTGTTCAAATCTACGTGGTTGGGCGACGAGGGGTGTTGAGCGCACGCGGGTTATCATCGGATCACGGTTTTGGCGGAGGGGGTGGGATTCGAACCCACGAGAGCTTTCGCTCTGCCGGTTTTCAAGACCGGAGCCATCAACCACTCGACCACCCCTCCGGGTTGCAGCCGGTTTAGTCTGGCATCAGACCGACGATGAGCAAGAGTGATGCACCAAGGATGGCGTCGCGCGTGAATTCACAGCGGATCGGGTAGCGCACTCGTCTCGAGTGCTGGTTTCGGCGTCCCGCCGAAACAATCTTCGAGAAAGTTCGCGATCGCGAGACGCGATCGCCAGCACTCGGGACGAGTGCGCTACCCGGATTTCTGTAGACAGCGCCATGTGTTCATAAGAACATATGGCGTGGCTAAGACGCCCACCAGCAAATTTCGTCCGGTGGTCAGCGAAACGCCTCAGGCCGACGGGGCCTTACACGGGCGGGGCGCTTCCTGGAGCCCGGCCAATCGTTTCGAGAAACTACACGTCGATCTCAAAGATTTCGACGTGGCCGATCCTGGCCCAGACCCCGACGAACGCCCCCGGCGCGAGACCCAGTTTTTTCGCGATGCCTCCCGCAGCGTCATTTCACGAAACCAAAGTCCGGACGTCGGCTTTGCCGCAAGCATTAATCCCTACCGCGGTTGCGAACACGGATGCATTTACTGCTACGCGCGTCCTACCCACGAGTATCTCGGATTTTCCGCCGGTCTCGATTTCGAAAGCCGCATCATGGTCAAGGAAGACGCGCCGGAGCTGCTGGCCGAAGAGTTATCGTCGCCCCGCTGGCAGCCGCAGGTTATCGTGATGAGCGGCGTGACCGATCCTTATCAGCCGGTCGAACGAAAATTGGAAATTACGAGACGCTGTCTGCAAGTGCTGGCCCGGTTTCGCAATCCCGTCGCCATGATCACGAAAAACCGACTGGTCACGCGCGATATCGACGTCCTGCGCGAACTCGCCTCGCATCAGGCCGTCGCCATTAACATCTCCGTGACTTCGCTCGACGTGAATCTTCAGCGCGTGCTCGAGCCACGGACGTCGTCTCCAGCCGCACGATTGGAAGCGGTGGCCAACTTGCGCGCCGCGGGCATCCCGGTAGGCGTAATGGTCGCACCGATCATTCCTGGCCTGACCGATCACGAAGTGCCAAGAATTGTGCAAGCCTGCGCCGACGCGGGCGCTCAATTCGCCGGCTACACCATCGTTCGATTGCCCTGGGCGATTGCCCCGCTCTTTGAGCATTGGCTGGACGAACATTTTCCCGAGAAGAAAGAGAAGGTCCTGAGCCGCATCCGCAGCGTGCGCGGCGGAAAGCGCTTGAACGATTCGCAATGGGGCTCGCGCATGATGGGCGAGGGGATCTTTGCCGAACAGGTTCGCTCCATGTTCGAGGTGGCGTGCCGCCGCGCCGGGCTGGGTGAGCGACCGACGCTCTCTACCGAAGCATTCCTACGCCCAATTCATCAGATGGATTTTTTTCGGTAGGCGCCCCGGCTGCAGTCTAGAAGCGGTTGCGAAAGTCCTGTAGCGGCGGTCTATGACCGCCGAACCGGAATGCTTGCCAGGCAAGCACGGCGCTCATAGAGCGCCGCTACAGGACGAAATCGATCTTGAAACCATTTCTAGGTTGCGGCGGTCTCACGGCGTTGCTTGCGCATGACCATGAGCATGGAGCAGCCCCCGATAATACCGAACAGGACCATCACCGGGTACCACGTGCCCCAGCCATATTGATCGATCAGCCAGCCCGTGACGGGCAACACGATGGCCGCGCCATAATACTGGAAGGAATCGATCACACCCGACGCGAAGCCTGCCATTTTGCGGCCGCCAATATCCATCGGCGCAGCCGTGCCAACGAGTGAGTGGGTGGCGTTGACGGCGAACGAAACGAGAATCATAAACAGGCAGCTGAGAAGAATGCCAGACGCGCTTGGCAGCATTAATCCCATCCACATAAAGACAGAGGCCGCGGCGCAGACGACCGCGAGCATGAAATAAAGAAACAACGCCACGGGCGCGCGACGTCCGCGAAACACCTTGTCTGAAACCACACCGGAAACGAGCGAGCCGACCACGGCGATGAGCGGCACGATATTCAGCGTCCAGGCGATGGAGGCAGGTTTGGCTGAAAGGTCGAGGTGCAGATATTGGACGAAGAAAAGCACGGAAAGCTGGTCCGAGCTGTGCCGGACCGCGCCGGTGCAGGCATAGGCGATCGCGTAAAACCAGACGAGGGGATGCCGGAAAATCGTGACGAAACATTGCCGCATGTCCACCCGGACGTGATCAGAGTGTGCGCCGCCCGAATCGCTCTCGTCTTTGACGCAGTTTGGAAAACCGGCTTGCTCGGGCGTTTCTCTGGGAATAAAAGCCACGAACACTGCCATCACGGCGGTGACCAGCGTCGGCAAACGAAAGAGCCAGTGCCAATCATTCTTCGCCACCACCCAGGTGCCGAGGGTGAAGCCGGCCAGAATGATGGGGGCGAGATTGTTGATGGCGACCTGGCCGAGCTGGATCATCAACCCGAAAATGCCCGCAAACGTTCCGCGCTCGCTGCGATTGAACCAGGCGGCATTGATTTTGACCATGCCGGGCGCGCCGAAGGACTGAAAATATCCGTTCATCAACCAGATGAGCGCGAAGGTGGAGAGCGTGCCTGGCAGGGAGGCAAATCCGAAAATACAATTGGCCGCGATTGTGCCGGCCGCGCCGATCAGCATGGAGGCGCGTCCGCCGATGCGATCACAAAAAAGGCCGTTGATCAGCTGGCCGGTGCCGTAGGCAAGCGACGACGCGCTCAGGATGGCCGCGATCCCGGCGTGCTTGAATCCGTACTCTGCTTCCATGAACGGCGCAGCCCAGCGGAAATTGTAGCGCAGCATGTAGAAGGAGGCATACATCCCGCCGAGAATAAACCAGTTCAGGCCGCGCCTGGCCCGGAAGCCCGGTGGATACTGGTGAATGATCGAACCGGTGGAAGAATCGGCCGACGTCATGAAGGGGTGAGCATGTCCCGAAGGCTGGCGTCTTCACAATGCAAAAATAGACGGCGCTTCCTCCGAGTTAACGCTTGCAGCGTGGCCGCCTGTTCCGGACCTTGGTGCTTATGGGATTGTCGATCCAGGCTCTGCACATTGGAATGAAGGTGCGTCATCCGAGTTACGGAATCGGTGCCGTAAAAGCGCTGACCGAGCACACCGCCGAAATTTCTTTCGACGATCAGCCGCGCACGATCGCTCCGGAATCGAGCGATCTGACCACGGCGGAAACCACCGCGGTCTTGAACGAGCTGCAGTTACCCCTGGATGTTTTGATTCGTCAAACCGCGCAGGCGGTAGTCGATGCGCTCGGTCTGGAAAAGCCGGACACAATCGTGGAAGGGTTGGGCAGCCGTTGGCAGAATGGGACGTTTGTTCTGCAACCGGGCGATACCGCCTTGCAGGCCAAGGAAGTCCCACTCGAAACTTTCTTTCACAAGATCGTCATGATCCGTAACAATCTGCGGGTGCTGGAGCAAAAGGTGAACGCAAGCGACAAGCTGGCCGAAGCGGAGAAGTTCGATATGCAGCAATACATCACACGTTGCTACGGATCGCTCACCACGTTCAACATCCTGTTCAAAAGCAAGGACGACCAGTTCTCGACAAAGTGAATCTGGTAGGGACGGCGCGCTGCCCCGTCCACTCCGCGCGCGGGATCGGCGGAGCAAATGATCCCTTGGCGAGTGGCTTTATCCGCGGAGCCGACCGGCCTGTGGCCGGGTGGCTACACCGGCGGCGGTGTCATCCTGAGCCAGCCCCGCCAAGGCGGGGGCGAAGGATCTTACCATTCAGTCGGCGGCCCACGATCGTCTGTTGCGTAATTCACGGAGCGCGGCCGAGGTCAGCGCTCTGCCCCGTCGCGATCCCGGTGCTCGAGATGACAAGAAACCGCTTCTGTAGGGGAAGATGTCAGTTTCCCTGGGAAGACAACGTCTTCCCCTACAGGGAAGAAAAATCGCAAGGAAGGCTCACGCAATCCACACCGTCTTGGCATTCATGAACTCGCGGATGCCCATCGCGCCGAGCTCGCGGCCAAAGCCCGATCGCTTGACGCCCCCAAAGGGCAACCGCGGATCGGATGCCACCATTCCGTTGATGAAAACCATTCCGACCTCGAGCTGCGAAACGAAAAGTTCCTGTTCCTGAGCGTCGTTCGTCCAGACGCTCGCACCCAATCCGAACACGCTGTCGTTAGCCAGGCGAAGGGCTTCCTCGTTGTCGCGCACGCGAAACACCGCGGCCACCGGTCCGAAGACTTCTTCGCGATAAGCCGGTGAATCCGGTGGAATATCGGTGAGCACAGTAGGCTCATAAAAAAAGCCCGGGCCGTGCACCCGATTGCCGCCCGTTAAGAGTTTCGCGCCGGCCGCCACGGACTTTTGCACCTGATCGTGCACTCCCTCCCGGATTTGCTTGGTGGCCAGGGGACCGATATCGGTGGCTTCATCCAACGGATCTCCTGTCTTAAGCGCTCGCATGCCATCCAGGAAGTGGCCGAGAAACTTGTCGTAAATCTGATCGGCAATGAAGAATCTCTTGGCCGCAATGCACGATTGACCGGTGTTGAGCGTGCGTGACTTGACCGCGGTCGCGACAGCTTTTTCGAAGTCGGCGCTGGGTGTGACGATGAACGGGTCGTTGCCGCCGAGCTCGAGCACGCTCTTCTTTATTTCGCGCGCCGCCGCGCTTGCCACCGCGCTGCCGGCGCGATCGCTTCCGGTCAGGGTGACGGCCTTGATGCGCGGATCGCTGATGAGCTTTTCCGCCTGGGCCGGTTCGATCAACAGAGCCTGAAACATTCCGTCCTCGAATCCGACGCGATGAAATATTTCTTCGATGGCCAGGGCGCACTGCGGAACGTTGGCCGCGTGTTTGAGCAGACCGACGTTGCCCGCCATGAGGGCAGGCGCGGCAAAACGGAAGACCTGCCAGAACGGAAAATTCCAGGGCATGATGGCCAGGATCGCGCCCATCGGCTGGTAGCGCACGAAACTGCGCGCCGCCTGAGTCTGGGCCACACTGTCCCCGAGGAAGCGTTCCGCGTTTTCCGCGTAGAACCGGCAGGCCCGCGCGCATTTCTCCACCTCGTCGATCGATGCCCGTAAGACCTTGCCCATTTCCAGAGTGATGATGCGCGCAAATTTGTCCTTCTCGACGTTGAGCAATGATGCCGCCTCCATCATCAACTGCGCGCGCT
This sequence comes from Chthoniobacterales bacterium, assembly GCA_038203615.1. Taxonomy (GTDB): domain Bacteria; phylum Verrucomicrobiota; class Verrucomicrobiia; order Chthoniobacterales; family UBA10450; genus JBBRDU01. Next base: position 5,723 of record JBBRDU010000048.1, on the reverse strand, counting down.
CGTCGAACGATCGATGGCGGTGCCGTTGAAAAGCCTGCTCGGCGCGCTTTAGTCGATTCTCAATTTCCGTTTCCTCATGAAGGGAAACGTCTTTCAGCTTTTCTCCCGTTGCCGGATTGATGGATGTGATGGCCATGACCTCATCATACAACTGCTGTCGAGCCTGCCGGGGGATGTTCCTGGGAAACACGGTCGAGCTGCAAGGGCGCAATTTTGTGATTGCCCAACGGGCTGCGGGGCCGGGTCAGGGCGTGGAATGTCGGCGGCCGCGAGTGGGCGTGCCGCCCGATTTGGCGTTTCGGCTCTTGCCTAATTCGTAAGCGACTTCTTCGGCGACATCCTTTTCGTCGTAAGTCCTCTCTTGCGGGGGAGGTAGCAGCTTGCTGGCTTCTTCTGCGGTCTGGCGGGCTTCATCAAATCGTTTGTCAAAACGCAGTGCCTGGGCCAGCAACGCGAGGAGCTTTGGATCGCGCCGTTCGGTCAAGCTCACGGCGCGTTGCGCCAGTTCGAGCGCACGCGGCCAATCCTTTAGCGTATTATCGGACACGTTGAGAAGAAAGTCGGCGTAAGCATAGAGGGCGTTTGCGTGATCCAGCTTCAGATCTATGTCCGATGGATCCTCGGCCCGGAGCTTCTCCGCAAGTTGCAGGCGCTCTTGCGAGAGGTCCAGCGCGCGTCTCTTCATCGTGGGGTTCTTCAATTTGTCTCCGAGTTCCCACTGCATTCGGGCAACATTATAGAGGCTAAATCCCAGATTCCGTTGCCAGTCGACCCTTTTGTCCTCTTCACCCAGTTTCCGCCGAATGGCGAGACCGCGTTCATAATAATCCAGGGCTTCTTTGAATTGGCCCTGTTGTTTGGAAAGATTTCCTTGCTTGTTGTAGCTCACGGCCAATTCGCTCTGGCGCTCCAGATCTTCTCCCCCTTCGCCGTTTGTCCCCGACTGGCCGAGTTGCATGCTGGCGTCGAACTGGCTACGTGCTTCCGATTTTCGGCCTAATCCGAAAAAGAGGGTCCCCAGTCTGTCATGGATGGCCGCTTCGACGCGGTTAAAATCGGTGGCGTGCGGAGCGCCTGAGCGGGCTTCTTTCACAATGTTGAGGGCCTGATTGTAAAATGCTTCGGCATCTTTGGCTTTGCCCGGGCCAAAGAGTGCGGCCGTGTCGCCGAGATAGTTGAGATCAGCGAAATAAAGCGCCCTCCAACCGGCATCATCACGACGAGCCTTGCTTTCCGTCCCGGAAAGTTCTACTGCCTTTTCATACGTGGCAATGGCGCGAGAATAATCCGCATCCGTCTTGCGTTTGGCAATATCGGGTCTGCGGCTGCCGAGAATTGAGTCTCCCATGAGAAGAAAACAATCATGGAGTTGCTTCTTCAGGGCCGGGTCTGATTTGCCCTCTTTAATTTGAAGCTGCACTAAACGGCGCGCCCCTTCGGCCTGTTTGAAAGCCATATCGTCGTTCCCTAATCGGAGATAAAGCTGGCCGCAGACTCGACGAAGGCCGGCCAGCCCGAGAACCACTCGCGGATCATCCGCTGCTTCGGTTGTCACGCTTCGCACCACGTCCTCGGCGCGCTCAAGAATGAGCTTGCCTGATTTGTCACCCACCAAAGGCGTCAAGGCTTCGAGCAATGCTTCAACTTTTGACTGGGTTTCAACCAACCGATTGAGGGCCGCTTTGGTGCGCCCGGCCTCCCGGAGAAGGTCCTCATCTGCTTTGTGTTCTCTTTCAGTCGCGACCCGCGCCTTCGTAGCGCTGCGCCACGCTTGCAACGCCAACCCTCCCATGATGGTCAGGATAATCGCCGCTGCGCCCACCACGCGTCGCACGCCCCTGTAAAAAGCTGCGCGCTGGCGCAATCTCTCCGCGTCCGGCAGATTTTGCTGGACCCAGCTGAGATCGAAAACTTTTGAATAGATACGATTCCGAGGACGCAAGAGGCCGTTTTCCACCCGGACGATTCCAGAGAGCCTAAGTTCGTTAATCACCGGGTTGAGGTGGTCGTCGCCGACTTTCTCGCCACGGCAGATCTTGGCATAGATATCGAGCAGGGCCGCGCGGTCCTGCTCGCTGCGCAAAATGCGATCGCGCACGAAATGCAGATTGTCATCCCGTTCACGGGCCTCCGGGGAGAGAAAAATTCGATCGCACGCCAGGTCGACGTCCCTGGCCGTATGCACCTCGCTCTTGGCGACCTCGGCGCAGAGTTTCTGGGTGAGGTAAGGCTGGCCGCTGGTCCACCATAAAACCCGGCCCAACAGGACGCGCGCTGTTTCGTGATGAGGGCTTAATCCGCCGGCCAGGACCTCCGCATCCGCGGCGGTAAAATCTCCTAGCTCGATGGCGCGCCCAATGTTGAACGGAGTGATCCTTTCATCTCGAATGAGATCACTGGGCGTGGCGACCCCCAGCAGGCAGAAGGTCAGGCGTTCGAGCTTGGCGTCTTCTGGCCGGCGATTGTAGCACTCGCGAATCCCGGCAAAGAATTCATCAGCGCTGAACTGTCTAAGGCTGCGCACGGCGTCGATTTCATCGACGAAAATGACCAGCGGTTTGCGCTTTCGCTCAAGGTAAACATCGCGCAGGGCGCCCATAAACCGGTGTAAGGGCGCGCGACGCTGATTGGCGTCCCAATAGGTCTCCATCTCCGTCTCGATACCGAGCTTTTCCCCCACGTGACACAAAAGGCTGAAATACCATTGGTCGACGACCAGGTTCTGCCCAATGGCCGTCAGGTCGAGAATGACAACCGCGCAGCCCTCCGCGCGCAACTGCACCGCCGTGCGCACCATGAGAGAGGATTTTCCCATTTGCCGTGATGTCAGCACGTAACAAAACTCGCTCCCACGCAAGGCCTCCAGCAGCTGATGATCTGCCGTGCGCGAGACGTAACATCCGGCATCCGCCTGAAGGGCTCCACCGGTGACAAAGAAATTGTCCGTCATCATCCCAAATGTCGCCGGAGATATTGGGCGTACAATTCGCAGCGAAACGTCGCGTCCGTAGGAGTCTCTCCGCCCAGAAGTCCGGCGGCGCGCAGACGATGAAAGAGCTTCACGTCGTCATTTTGTTTCCCGTGGATCATCGCGCGCAGAAATTGCAGGGCCGCTTCATTGCTCGAAAGCAGGACGAGAAAGCGTTTGAGATGATCGGCGAAGGGACCTTCTTCGGAAGGCGCGAGCTGCTCCAGCGCCGGCATGGTGAGCTGGCGGGAGACCATTTCGTGCAGTCCCCGGCGGATCAAGTAGGGCTGACCTCCAAGCAATCGGACAAAGCACTCAAAATCCCGTTCTTGCGCCAGAGGCTGGCCGTAAAGCTGGTTGAGATGTTGCACTTGGGCAGAGTCGAAGTCCTGCAGTCGCACGCGTGTGCCGACATTGAAGGGTGACTGGTTCAAATCGGTAATAAAGAGATGTGCCTCGGTAGCGTAGCAGATGATAAGAGTCAGTCTGCGCCATGGGCTTTCAGGATCCAAAGCCCGGGCGTTGTGCCATGATCGGAAGAGTCCAAAGACTTCGCTGCCAAAAGGACAGGTGAAGAGCCGATCGACTTCGTCCAGCGCCCAGATCAGGGGCGTTTGCATGGTCCCTACAACTTCGCGCCGGAGATAGCTTTCGAAATTCTGATTGGGGCCGCTTTTAGCCCGCCAGGTGTCTTCGGGAAACTTTTCCAAGCCAAGCTGATTGGCCAGCGCTGTGCCCAGCGTAATGAAAAACGACTCCAGCGAGGTTAAATCGCTCGCGTTAAGTTTCTGAAAATCCGTGCAAGTAACTTTTGACCCGTTGGCGCGAGCGCGTTGTAGTCCGCGGGAAAGCAGGGAGGTTTTTCCCATCTGTCTCGCGCCTTCCACAAGGACGATACTATCCTGCCGCGAAATGGCCCGATGGAATTCCGCATCGGCGAGGCGCTCAATATAGTAATGTGAGTCGAGCGGCATCGCTCCGCCAGGCGGCTCGAGGGCGCGCGTGTTTCTGATGGGGGAACGGCCTGGTTCGGCAATCGCCGCAGTAAGTTCGCCGATTACGCTGGCGGTATCCTCCGGGCCGCGCCAAAGGGTGTACTGAATGGAATTCAGGATGGCGGTCAGACTATCTGGCAAAGGGCCTTCCCAGTTTACGCGTACGGGAAGAAGCCGGGGGCGTCCCTCTTGCACTTGACTGGCGTTCTCCGCGATCTCGAGTTCGAAGGCGAGCATCTCGCTTCTCACCGCGGCGGGCGAAAGCAACGGAATGACCGCGTCAGCTGTCTTGATGGCATGCTCGATTTCCCGTGCCCAGTCGAGCCCCACCCGCAAATGCCGATCGATGAAAACCTGACAGCCCAGTTGAGTGAGTTCCCTTTCCAAGGTTTGCAGCAATGTCCCGTCCGGTTCGTTATGGTGCTTGTAAATCAAAACAACCTTGGCACCCAGACATGAGGGCGGCGCGTGGCCCTTAGGCTCCGGTACGGCTTTTCCGACCGCTCCCTGCAGCTTGGCGGGAAGTGCGGCGTTGCCGGCCTCCCCATCAACGTAGTTCACCAGGTCAACGCGCACTCCGTGCTTCACTTCAGCCTCTCCCAAATCGTGAAGGTGCGGACGCAGGGCATCGAATTCGCACAGGAAGCTGGCATGAACCTTCGACATCAGGATGTGTCCGGCGTCTCCGCAGTCCATCACGCGCTGCGCAAAATTAATGCCCGCTCCGGAAACGTTTTCTGCCCCGTTGATGTCCGGCACTCGATAAACCAGGCCGGTGTGCAGGCCCATGCGAATACAGACTCCGCCCGAAGCTCGCAGTTCCGAGGAAATTTCAACGGCTGCGCGCACAGGGGCACAAACATCGCTCTCCAGGAACACGAGAGCCATTCCATCTCCCGTGGGAAGGCAGATCAGGGAATGATTGTTATGCGCGCGATTAAATTCGGCCGATTTTCGAACGGCCTGTCGCAATCGCTGGATCAGTCTTGGCTGCTCGTCAGAAGCCAGCTTTGAGTAGCCAACAACGTCGGTGAAGAGCACATGCGCCATCTCCGCCTTGAGTGGCTGTTCCTGTGCGACAAGTGCCGATTCTTCCAACATAGCTCGGTCAGTGCACTCGCGAGGATGTGCGTCGAGCTCAGGCCGCGTCAATAATTTTCAGCAGGAAGAGATCCTTGTTAACCTGTTCGTCCGTAAATCCACCCAAAGGAGATCGCAGTGCAGCCAGGCTCATCTGGCATCCAGCCGTAATCCTTTTGGGATGAGCAGGCGATCGAGCAGATCGAAGGTCCATTGCACGACGAGCGCGAGCAGGGCGGCCGGGATGGCTCCTTTGAGGATGGTGGCGTGATCGTTCAGATTTAGTCCGCTCAGGATGGGCTCGCCCAGGCCGCCGGCTCCGATCAGGGCGGCCAGGGTGGCTGTTCCGATGCTAATGACGGCGCTCGTCTTGATGCCGGCCAGGATGGAGCGGGAAGCCATCGGCAGATAAATCTTGCGCAAACGCGCGACCGGCTCGAGCCCGAGGGCGATGGCTGAATCGCGAATCGGTTGAGCGATGTCCTGCAAACCGGTGGCGGTGTTGCGCACAATCGGCAGCAGCCCGTAAAGAAAAAGCGCGGTGATGGCAGTGCGCGCGCTGATGCCAAAAAAGGGCAACGGCACGAGGAGGGCGAGCAAGGCGAGGGACGGAATGGTTTGCACAGTCCCGGCAAAGCCGAGAATGAGATGACTGATCGCGCCCCCGCGACTGGCCAGGA
>JBBRDU010000047.1:0-21540 GCA_038203615.1 Chthoniobacterales bacterium | reverse complement strand
GGTGGATCGGCCTCTCCGAGGGCGATGCTAATCATCAACGATTTGGCCGTTCAAGATTGAGCGCCGGCGGCGCTGGTTCTTTTGGCATCGCCCTCGGAGAGGTCGATCCACCTTTAGAATCGTGCCCAGTGATGATCGGTGTTTCCTGAATCCTGTCGGCGTGCACGGCCAGGTCTTCCCGAAAAACGCGCGTCAGATCGGGATCGTGCAAAATGATCAAATCGGAATCGTGCTTTTGGTGGTCGTCGTTCTGCCACCCCTCGTTCCACCAGCAAAATCCGACGATGGCCGGCCAGCGCCGCGAGAAAAGTTCGCCCAAAGCACCGTGGGTCCAGCGCGCGGCGTCCACATGGTGGTTATGCAGATCGCAGCCGAACTCCGCCACGATAATGGGCTTGTCCGGAGCGATTCTGGTCAGGCGCGGGTAGGCTTCACGCAACTTGAAGGCAAAACTCTCGCTGCCGTCCTTCGTCATGGGTGTGGTGGGGCCGTAGGCGCTTAAGGCCACCCAGTCGCAATATGTCTGACCGGGAAAATAATTTTCAAAGCGATTCCATGTCGCCTGGGGTTCATCGTACCAATTGACATGCCAGACCCACTGCAGGTTGGTCGCATCCTCCTCCCTCATCACGTCCACGATGTGCCGGTAGGCTGAGATGTAATCGGCGGCTCCGCTCCGGGCGCGGCCATTCCATTTGCCGTTCCAGCCGAACCAATCACCGTTTGGCTCCGTGCCCCATTCAACCAGGATGGGCGAAGCGAAATGCTTTGCCTCCTGGGCCCAGGCACGCAGGTCCGCGTCGAACGAGCCGGCCGCGATTTTTTGGAGAGTGAACTGTTTCTCCGCGTGTTTCTGGTCCACGTCGGACCGCAGCATCAATCGCACGTACGGGATTTTTCCGAGTTCGCGGATCCAGCCGCACATCTCCGCCGGAAATTTGCGCGACTCGAACCAATTGTTTGAAAAATAAATCCAAGCCGTCTTCGCGCCGACCGCTTGTTCGTAGCGCGCCACGTCGGCTGGCGTTACGTCATGTTCGCTCGGGTCGTGCGTGTCCGTTCCAATACCGCCCCAATAAAAGCCGTGATAAAGTTTTCCCGGCGATGGCGGCGCGATGGACGGAGTCTGCGCGGATAAAATCGCGGTGCCGGCTCCGAGGAGCCAGAGCGTGGCACAATGAAATGCGTTCAAGCCTCAGTGTAACGCGATCTCTGCTCACTGCATTCATTGTGTCCGTGGCCTCGCGAGACGTAGTGGGTGACCAATCCAATCCTGGCAATCGCGCCACGACTCTGAATCCGGGGAGCGCAGGCCGCTGGCCTGCAGTTCGCGGCAGCTGGCCGCGAACCGTTATGGGTAGAGCTCTCATTCGAATGTTGCGCTACTCTAAAATTCACCGGGCCAGCGGCCCGCGCTCCCCGGAATCGCGAAGCAGCGACCGCTTACGACAATCCGAATCAGCTCGTTTTGGCCGCGTCCCGCAAATATTTTTGGGATAAACTTGCGCCATTCCGCTTGCCCATCCGCCGGATCGGTTGCGGTCGTCCTCTTTCGCGTTAGCCTGAACCATGCATAAGAGCGTAATCGGGAAGGATTTGACGAAAGAAGCGCCGCGCAGTCCGCGCGTCCGCGTCGGTGGCTACGTCATTTTTGGACGGACCATCGACAAGTGTCGCGCCCTGATTGCCGGTGACATCGGCGAATATCATTTTGACTGTCCGCTCGATAACACGCTTTTCGGATTCAAAGGGGTGACCGGAGCTGACTTCCAGGCGCAGGTCGAGAACGGCGCGAGCGATCAACAGATGGCGGAGTGGCTTGATGCGAGCGGTCAGCCCAAGACGGCCGACGAAATTAAACGCTGGAGTGACGAAACGGAGGCGGCCAACCCTTACAACGATCCGGAGCGACGCGACTGGTTTGTCCAGCAGACCAAACCACTCCAGCTCGACCCGGCTACGACGACATTGTTCGATTGGCTGGAGGCCGACGACAAGGCGAGCTACGCCGCATAGCGCCTGGACATCGCGCTGCGATTTTTTGAAGATTCTCCGATAGAGAAAGGCCACGCCACCGGCGAGTTGCGTTTAGATGGGTAAGACGGGCGGCTCGTCCGACATCCCATGGCTATTTCACTGAAACCACAGCATCTCAACCGCTACCGGCAAATCGCCTGGTTGCTGGTCAAATACGGACGGTCTGACCTGGTCAAAAGCAGCGGGCTCGAGGAAACGCTCGAAGCCGAGCGTCGGGTCACACCCAAGGAAGCGGCTAAGGCAGAGGAGTTGGCGACCGATCTGGAGAAGCTCGGGCCGACCTTCGTGAAGCTGGGCCAGCTTCTTTCGACGCGCGTCGAATTGCTGCCGCGGGCCTACCTGGAAGCGCTCGCCCGCCTGCAGGACAAGGTGGAACCATTCGGTTTCGATGAAGTCGAGAAAATCGTTTCGTCCGAGCTGGGTGTGCGCATGTCAAAAGCCTTTGCCGACTTCGAAATGGTGCCGATCGCGTCAGCTTCGCTCGGCCAGGTGCATCTGGCGCACCTGCGCGATGGCTGCACCGTGGCCGTAAAGGTGCAGCGGCCCGCCATTCGCGAGGCCATGGTGGACGATCTCGATGCGCTGGAAGACATCGCCGTCTTCATGGACGAGCACACCGATGCCGGGAAACGCTACGAGTTTCGACTCATGCTCGAGCAATTTCGCAAGAGCCTCCTGCGGGAGCTGGATTACCGTCAGGAAGCGCACAACCTCAGCACGTTCCGCGAGCAGCTGAAGAATTTCCCGCGCCTCATCGTGCCGGCCCCGATCACGGATTACTGCACGTCGCGCGTCCTGACCATGGAATATGTGCCAGGAATCAAGATTACGGACATGAGTCCGCTGGCCCGCATGGAATTCGACGGGGCGGCTTTGGCCGAGGAACTGTTTCGCGCTTACCTCGAGCAGATCCTGGTGCATGGCTTTTTCCACGCCGACCCGCATCCCGGCAATGTTTTCCTGACGGACGATTACCGCGTCGCCTTGCTGGATCTGGGGATGGTCGGGCGCATCATGCCGCGCTTGCAGGAAGACCTGATGCAGCTCCTTCTCGCCATTTCAGAGGGCCGCGGAGAAGAAGCGGCCCAGGTGGCCATTAAGATTGGCGAGAAAAAGGAAGATTTTGAGGAAAAGATATTCACCCGGCGCATTTCCGAAATTGTCGCGGCCCAACAAAGCGCCACGGTCGAGCAAATGCAGGTCGGACGGATCGTTCTGGAAGTCACGCAAGCCGCGGCCGAAAACGGGGTCCGTGTTCCGCCGGAGCTGACCATGCTGGGAAAGACGCTGCTCAACCTGGACCAGGTGGGCCAGGCCCTGGAGCCGCAGTTCGATCCGAATGCGTCGATCCGGCGAAACGCGGCCGACATCATGCAGCATCGCCTGGTCAAGAGTTTGTCGCCCGGCAACCTCTTCAGCGGCGTCCTCGAAGTGAAAGATCTGCTGCAACGGTTGCCCGCGCGGGTAAACAAGTTTCTCGACGCCCTGGCCAATAATGAATTCAAGGTCACGGTCGACGCGATCGACGAGCAAAAGTTGATGATGGGATTTCAAAAAGTGGCGAATCGCATCACGGTCGGGCTGATTATGGCTTCGCTCATTGTGGGGGCCGCCCTGCTCATGCGCGTGGAAACAACCTTCCGGATCTGGGGTTATCCGGGATTGGCCATCCTCTTTTTTCTGGCCGCGGCCACCGCCGGGGTCGTTTTGCTCGTTAATATTCTGTTCTACGACAAAAGCAGCGACGGCTGAGAGCAACCGCGGGTCTGGTAGGGACGGCGCGCTGCGCTGTCCACTCCGCGCGCCTTGTTCAAACGCCGAACTACGGAACGTCGTGGCGTTGCGCCGTGTCCTTGGCGGACTTTGTGCGACGCAGCTTTCCCCGTAGCCACGGCGCGCTGCCTGCCAGGCCATCGCGACGCGACGGCGGGTCGCCGTGATCGAAGGGAGGCGCCCCGACAGAGCGGGGCGGCTACAGTGGCGGTGGGCTTGGCAACAGTCGGCGGCGTTTCGGTCTCCTGTAGCTTAGCGCTCGATCGGCGGGTTGGTGTTTTCCGTCTCGCCGGTGTCGATGCCGCTACGAAGGCGGCTGTGGCGCACTCCGTAGAAGAAGTAAATGAGCAGCCCGATGACGAGCCAGACAAAGAAGCGGATCCACGTTTCGATGGGTAAGCTCAGCATGAGGGCGGCGCAGAGGATGATTCCGAGAACGGGAAAGAGCGGGACCCACGGCACGCGGAAGGGACGTGGCCGGGCGGCGTCCGTCCGGCGCAGGACGATGACGCCGCAGCAGACCAGGACAAAGGCAAAGAGAGTGCCGATGTTGGTCAAATCGGCGAGCGATCCGATGTCGGTCAACATGGCCACGCCGCCGACGACGACTCCGGTCCAGATGGTCGTAATGTAGGGAGTGCGGTAACGCTGATGGATGCGCGCAAAATATGCGGGAAGTAATCCGTCGCGCGCCATGGCCATAAAAATGCGCGGCTGACCGAGTTGGAAGACGAGCAAGACAGAGGTCAAACCGGCGAGCGCGCCGGCACTGACCAGCGCCTGTGCCCAGGGTCGCCCGGCGAAAGCGGTGGCGACAGCAGACGAGTCGCCCAGGTAGACGGTGTATTTCTTAATGCCGGTGAGAACGCCGGACATGAGAACGTAGAGGATCGTGCAAATGATCAGGCTCGCGATCATGCCGATGGGCAGATCGCGCTGAGGGTTGCGCGTCTCCTCCGCGGTGGTGGAGACGGCGTCGAAGCCAATGAAAGCGAAAAAGACGATGGCGGCGCCGCTCATGACTCCGCCGAAGCCATTCGGAACGAACGGGTGCCAGTTGGTGGGATGCACCATGAACGCGCCGAAGGAAATGAAGAAGACCACGACGGCGACTTTGACGATGACAATGACCGTATTGGTCTTGGCGCTTTCGCGGATGCCATAAATGAGGAGAGCGGTGACGGCGCCAACGATTAAAAACGCCGGAAGATTGAGCGCGATAGGGTGCCCGGCAATGACGGGGAGCGCAGTGGAAGAATAGGCCGCCAGTGCATCGCCGCCCTTGGCAATGATGCCCGTGGCCGTGGTATGATCGTTCACCAGCCAGAGAGGGAACTTGAGATTGAAAAGGCTGCCGCACAGCTGGACGAAATAGCCGGACCAGCCGACGGCCACTGCCATATTGCCAACGGCGTATTCCAGGATCAGATCCCAGCCGATAATCCAGGCGACGATTTCGCCGAGGGTCGCATACGAGTAGGTGTAGGCGGAGCCGGACACGGGAATCATGGAGGCCAGTTCGCTGTAACAAAGGGCGGCGAAGCCGCAGGCCACCGCGGCCACCACGAAGGAGAAAACAACCGCGGGCCCGGCGCCGGGCCGCCCCATGACGACGTCGGAATGGGTCATGAACGACTGGATGTAATTTAGAATGGGTGTCTTCCAGATGGAAGCGACGGCCTGGCTTTGCTCGCCCGCGGCGGCAGTCCCGGCCAGGGCAAAGATTCCCGCGCCGATGATGGCGCCGATGCCGAGACAGGTCAGGTCGAAGGCGGTGAGCGAGCGCTTCATTCTGCGCTCGGGGGCGTCCGCCTCCTTCATGAGGAGCTCGGGACTCTTGGTTCTGAGCAATGGTGAAGCCACGATGATTTCCGTTAGGCAATCGGTTGTGGCTGCCTCGACGGACGCCGCGGATGGTGACATTACGGAACGCGGATGGTCAATCTTTTCTTTGGGCGAGGAGGGGTCCTCTATAGACGTCGCGACCTTTATGCGAGGGTGCCGGTCGGTGGCGCGCATTTAGCTGCGTGGAAGAGCGTGTTTAACCTGAGCGAACTGAGCGGGGCGAACTTGATCGGCAATCTGCTGTTCAGCTCGATTGGGTTCGTGGCCTTTATTTATGGAAAAAGGCTCAGCCTGTGGAAGCCGATGTTCGGTGGCCTCGCTTTGATGGTGATGCCTTACTTTATGGGCGACACAGCGATGATGTATGGCGCCGGCGCGTTGGGCACCTGCGCCCTCTTCTTTCTCCGGGAATAGCCGCCGACTCCATCATGTTGCGAGTGCTCTCGCCGCTCGCAGCAGTGCGACACTGATTGTTGTAGAGGCGGTTGCGCCAACCGCCGGTCTATCTAAACAGGTGCCCGCCGCGGCGAGCACCTCTACAACCCCGGTCCGCTGATCCTGATCCGGGTTCATCCCGGAAGTGCGTCCGGGTCGGGTGCTCAAGGGTGGACGTTGAGACGGCCGTTTCGTAGGCTCCCCGGAGATGTCAGACGAGCCGGCGAAAATCTTGTTAGGTGATACGGCGATTGGGGCCGGGGGCGAGCCGCCGCGGCCCGGCCGCCGACTCTTTGGTCGCAAGAAAAGGCAGACTCCGCCTCTGACCCATTGCGAGAACTGCGGCACTCTGCTGACAGGAAGGTTTTGCGGTCAATGCGGTCAGCCGGCGGTCGATTATCGGCGCTCTTTTCGGCACGTCATCGTGGACGTGCTCGATTCGTTCCTGAACTGGGATTCGAAGTTCCTGGCCACGCTCGGGCATCTGGTGACGCGGCCCTGGAAATTGACCAATGAATTCCTGGCTGGTCACCGCGTCCGCTATCTCAACCCGCTGCGCCTCTATCTGCTGGCCAGTGTGCTGTTTTTCTTTGCCACCAATTACGGTGAGCGACAGGCGGAGAAGAATATCAATCCGATCACGATTGAGAACGGTCCCTCCGGCGAGGCGGGCGAACCGAAGCCCGGAGCGACTCCGCCCATCGATCGCCCGGGAGATGCGGAGGAGAGCGAAATCGACGACGGCTCGCCCATCATCCATATCGGTCCCAATCGGACGCCGACCGTGTTCGAAGCATGGATGCAACAACGGGTGGAAGAGAAGATCGGCAAGCACGGGAGCAAAGGGAAGTTCTTCCTCCGTTCGCTCATGGAAAATCTACCCTACATGATGCTGGCTTGCATTCCTCTGTTCGCGTTTGTCTTGAAGCTTCTTTATTTCTTCCGGCGCATCTTTTACATCGATCACCTGATTTACGCGTTACACATCCACAGTTTCGCGTATGTCGCGGCACTGGTGATTGCGCTCACGGCGCTCGGCCTGAATCATGCCCTTCCTGCGCTGGAACCGCTGGCTCGGACGCTGCTTCTGGTCGTCGCGGTCATCCTGATCTTCCTCTCCATTCGACGAGTCTATCGGCAGAGCTGGTTCATGACGTTATTCAAGTTTTCCCTGGGCGGCTTCGTTTATCTGATGGTGTTGGTGCTCGCTCTGGCCGTGACCACACTCGTCACCATTGCTCTCCCCTAGCCAGCTTTTAACTTTCGAATCCGGCGTCGCCCAGAATCTTGCGGGCTTGCTCGAGAGCCTGATTCACTTTTGAGGAATCTTTGCCGGCGCCCCGGGCGTTTTCCGGGCGACCGCCGCCTTTGCCCCCGACGATCGGGGCGATCGTTTGAATCAATTTGTCGGCCTGCACCTTCGCCGTGAATTCCTTTGGGACCGACGCGATCAGTGCAACCGCGCCCTGGCTCGCGCCGATGAGGAAGATGGGCCCTTTGACTTTGGAGCGCAAAGTATCAGCTACGGCCTGCAGCAGCTTGCCATCCGCGTCCGCTACTTCCGCGACGCAAAAATGTTTGTCGGCGTGCGCCGCTTCCAACTCATCCGCGATTTGCGCGGCGCGGCTTTGCAGATCGGCTTCGGCCGCCTTGGCGTTTTTCTTTTCGAAATCATGTACCTCCGTCTCCGCTCGCTGAAGGGTTTCCGCGCGGGTGTCGATCTGGTCCAGCATGGCTGAGGTGGTGTCCGTGGTGGTGAGAGCGGGAAGCGCGGCTAGATCCGGTTTCTTTTTGGCAAGTCCCTCGAATTTTTCCTGCTGCCGCGAGGCTTCGTGCCCGGCCCATTGACGGGCTGCGTCGCCCGACACCGCTTCGATTCGACGGATGCCGGCGGCGATGGCGGACTCGCTGACAATCCGGAACGAATCGATCTCGCCGGTGGCGCGGACATGGGTGCCGCCGCAGAGTTCCATGGAGTAGCCGTTGAGAGCGGCTGCCTCACCTCCGATCTGAACGACGCGCACAGCGTCGCCGTATTTATCGCCAAAGAATTGCTGGATATCTGTGCGCTTCTTCGCGTCGACGTAAGGGATTTCGGTCCACGAAACAGGCGCATTCTCTCGGACTTTTTCGTTGACCTCTCTTTCGACCTCGCGCTTCTGCTCAGGCGTAAGGGCGGCGCTGCTGAAATCGAAGGTCAGTTTGTCCGGCCCGACGTAGCTTCCTTTCTGGACGGCATCAGGTGAAACGATTTCATGCAATGCCCAATGCAGGAGGTGGGTGACGGTGTGATGCCGCTGAATGGCGCTACGTCGCTGGGCATCGACGGCTATGCGAACTGCTTCGCCAGGCTCGGGCGCGCGTCCCTCTGCCACAACGGCGCGATGCACGAAAACGTCTCCGCGTTTTTGCGTGTCTTTGATCCGAAGCAGGCCCACTTCCGTGCGATCGTGCCCCGGGACGTGCAGGACTCCATGATCGCCTACTTGTCCGCCCATCTCCGCGTAACAAGCGGTTTGATCCAGGATGACATTGATCTCTTGCGGATCTTTGCCGGGAAGAACATTTTCGACGATTGCCTCAGTCTCGAGAAAATCGTAACCGAGGAACCTGGTGGGGGCGATCTGCAGATTCTCTTCCTCGATACTGATTGCTTCCTTTTTTTGCGCCTTGCGCGCCCGGGCGCGCTGCTGGTCCATCAAGGTTTCGAAACCGGCCACATCCACAATCAAGCCGCGCTCGCGCGCCATGAGTTCCGTGAGATCGAGGGGGAAACCGTAAGTGTCGTAAAGTTTGAACGCGAACGCTCCGGAAATGATTGGGAGCGCACGCGACTCGCGTGCTGCGTCCGGCGACTCGCCGGACGCTCTCTCGTTGTCCGGAGTCCAAAGCCACGCATAATCTTCGTGGGGCTTTGCCGCTCCCGCGTCCCAGGGATTGGCACAAATGTAGCGGAATTTTTCAGATAAATCGCGATCAGAGCGAATCAAATAGTCGAAAGACTCCTTCTCCCAAACCGGTCCGGTTGTCCCGCGATCGGCGTTTATCTTGTGGGCGGAAACGGATTTGATGTTTTGGAGTAATTCGGAAAGAGGATGAAATACCGGTTGTCCCTCGTCATTTTCTTCTTTGATCCGCGGCTCAAAAAGCAAATGGACGTGGTCCGGCATGACGCAGGCTGCATACAATTCATAACGATTTTGCTGCGCGGGAAAGAGCAGACATTCCATGACAATGTCGCGCTCCGTAGAACTAAGAACGGCACGTTGATGGGTGTTGAATGTTACCATGTATTTGCCCCAGGGCCGCTCGAAGTGCGGGAGACGGCGCTTTGAGTATTGAGCGTCGGAGGCGGACGGCGAGTCGCCGTCCGCTGCACGCGAGTCGCGTGCGCTCCCCAGAACTTTGGCCGCCTCGCGCTCGAAGAGGTCGATGCCTTTGTCGAGGGTCCGGTTGAAGGATTCCTCCTCGCGTTTGATTGTCTCCTCGATTTTCGATCGCTGGGCGCGGAGTTCGGGGAAAACGTCGCCCATCGTTTGCGTGACGACAGCGACCAGTCTGGAAAAGAACGGTTCATGAAATCCGAGGGTGCGGCCGTAACGCACGGCCCGGCGCAAGATGCGGCGGAGGACATAACCACGGCCTTCGTTCGACGGACTGATTCCATCCGCGATGGCGAAGGAGAGCGTGCGGACGTGGTCAGCGAGGACGCGGAAGGCGATGTCGATCTTTTCCTGTTCTGCTCCGGGAAGCGCACCCGCCTCGGGTGCTGCATCCGGCGCCTCGCCGGATGAGGCGGTCGGCGAGTCGCCAACCGCGGCACGCGAGGGCGCGTGCGCTCCCCGGACGGGAAGCGTCGAGCGATATTGTTTGCCACTGAGTTTTCCCAGTTCGTCGAAGATCGGGCGAAAGACGTCGGTCTCGTAATTGGAGATGATGCCGGAGAAGTCAGAGAAATTCTTCGTTCCCTGGATGAGGGCGGTGGCGCGCTCGAACCCCATGCCGGTATCGACATGGCGCTGTGGGAGAGGCGCGAAGGTGCCGTCTGGATTGGCGTTGAACTGGATGAAGACAAGGTTCCAGATTTCGATGCAACGTGGATCGTCCCGGTTGACGAGCGTGCCGCGGGTGTCGCCATCCGGCGTGAGGTCGACATGCAGCTCGGAACAGGGGCCGCAGGGACCGGTATCGCCCATCATCCAGAAATTGTCCTTCTTGTTCCCGTTCACAATGTGCATGGCCGGATCCAGATCGGCCTCACGGAAGAGGTGGGCCCAATGATCGTAGGCTTCCTGGTCGAACTCGCTCGGCTCGTTAGGCCCGGGTTGATAAACGGTGGCGTAGAGGCGTGGCGGCGGAAGTTTCCAGCGTTCCACCACTAGTTCCCAGGCCCAGGCGATCGCTTCCTTCTTGAAGTAGTCGCCGAAGCTCCAGTTCCCCAGCATTTCGAAGAAGGTGTGGTGATAGGTGTCGAGCCCCACATCCTCGAGGTCGTTGTGTTTTCCGCCGGCCCGAATGCATTTCTGCGTATCGGCGGTGCGGGGCGGCTGCCAGGCGGCTTTCTGTTGGCCGAGGAAAATCGGCACGAACTGGTTCATCCCCGCGTTGGTGAAGAGCAAATTGGGGGAGTCCGGCCGGAGCGACGATGACGGAACGATGGTGTGCTGCTTCTCCTGAAAAAAATCGAGGAAGGACTGTCGAATCTCAGAGCCGGTCATGCGGTCAGCCTTACATGTTACGGTAGCACCTTCAGCGCTCCCGCGCGCGCGATCGACTGGGCCGGGAACGCCTCAGCACCAACGGTGCAAATCAAAAGGAAAGCCATCCAGCGTCTCATAACCGCTCCCAAGTTGCCGAACGGCCGCTCCTTTCCAAATGGAAATGTGCGGTCACGGTAGTGGACGCCGGGCTGCGGCGTCCACTCCGCGGATATCCTCCGCGCACCGACCTCGCAGCGCGATGTCCCGGGCCAGGGCATTTTTCCTGCTCGTGTGACGGGTATGCAGGGGCTCCATTCAGCAACGAAAGGCGAGCGGGAAGTCATCCGTCAACTGGTTCAATCAGTGTTGATCCGGGACATGGCCAGCTTCAATCCGGAGCGGTTCAGAGAGTGGATCAAAGCGACGGACACGAATTTCCGCAAGGTGGCGTTGACCCTGGCCTTCCGGATTCACGATCGATCCGTCCATTTTACGATCAAGCAGTTGCGCGGCAGCAGCGGGCGCGGTGGTCGCGTGATCTTACAATTTACGTCCGCGACACGGGTTCGGTTCGACGACGGGGATGTGACGGTGGTCGCGCCGATCCTGGGGAATGCCTAGCGCGCAGAGTGGGCGCGGGCGCGCGGCGTCCCTCCCTCGTCAATATTCGCGTTCGAGGAGGTAATTCGCCAATTCCCGCAGAGTGCGGGCTTTTTCACCGAAAAGAGACAGGGCATCGTGCGCGTTGCGGGTCAGGCGTTTGGCTTCGGCGCGTGATTTCTCCAATCCGATGACGGCGGGATAGGTCGCTTTTTGCGCGGCCACGTCTTTGCCGGCGCTCTTGCCCAGCTTCTCCGTCGTCTGGGTTACATCGAGGATGTCGTCGATCACCTGGAAAGCGAGACCGAGGGCGCGCCCGAACCTCGTGATGGCGGAGAGCATTTTCGCATCGACATTGGCGCTCATGGCTCCGAGCCGGGCAGAAGTCGTCAGGATGGCAGCCGTTTTATTCTCGTGAATGTAGCGCAGGTCGGCGCGATTCGATTTTTTGCCTTCGGCTTCGAGGTCGGCGACCTGGCCGGCGATGAGTTTGCGGCTGCCGGCGGCCACGGCCACTTCGCGGAGAAGAACCGGCATACTGTAGCGGCGCGTGGGAGTGGCGTGCGCGATGATTTCGAAGGCCACGGTGAGGAGAGCGTCCCCTGCGAGCACGGCAATGCCATCGCCGAAAACCTTGTGACAAGTGGGGCGGCCACGCCGGAAATCGTCGTTATCCATACTGGGAAGATCGTCATGCACTAACGAATAGGTGTGGATGCATTCCATGGCGCAGGCGAGCGGGAGCGCGGCCTCAATGGATCCGCCGCAGGCTTCGGCGGCGGAGAGGCAGAGGATCGGCCGCAGGCGCTTGCCTCCGGCGAAGAGGCTATAGCGCATGGCCCGGTGGATCGTGGCCGGCCGCGCCTTCTCCTTGGGCAAATAGCGATCGAGCGCGCGCTCGATTCTTTTCTGGTTATTGGCTAGGTACGCCTTGAGATCCATCCGGAGGTGGAATGTGAACAGTCTTAAGAAAGTTCGCCATCGAAATATGGTGTGGTAGGCCGGCCATTGGGGCCGCTCCCACAGGTAGGGACGTTGGGTCGAAAGATGGCCTCGAGCGTAGGGACGGCTCGGAGAGCCGTCCCTACCTGCACGGGCCGGCGGTCGCAAACCGCCGCTCCACGGCGTCCCTCCCAAAATTAAATCCTAAGGTTTTGCGGGTTGGCTTGTTAACCTAATTGAAAGATATGCCCAACCTCGGCGTCAACGCGGAAACGGACCGAGCCAGGACGCTTTTGCGGCGATTCGGGTTTATCGAATCGGCGCGCAAGGCGCAGGCGCTGGTGAAAGGGTGAGTCAAATGCACCAAATTCCAACATCCAAGCTCCAGAGAACCTCCAAGCCTCCAAAAAGGGTGGTGCGCTGGTGAAATTGAATATTGAAGCTTGGTGCTTCCCTCGATGTTGGAGCTTTGGATTTGGAGCTTTGGCTGCTGTCTCAGCGAATCGCGACGCGCGCTTTCTACAAACTCTCGGCCGTTTCGCTGGTGGCTTGCGGCTTGGTGCGCATGGCGAGGAAGGCGCCGAATAGAAGAATGGCGGCGCTCCCGAGTTGGGCGTGGCTGAGCCGTTCATGGAAGATCCAGGCAGAAAGGGCGAGCGCGCCGGCCGGGCAAAGGAGCTGGAGGGTTTGGGCAAGGGCGACACCGATCTCGCGGATCGCAATATAATAGAGAACGTGAGCCAGGGTGATGCAGGTCACGGCGGAGAGGATGAGCACCCCGTTGACCTGGCCGGCGACATACAGGGGGGTGCCGATTTTTCCAAACAAAAGGGTGAGCGGCAGAAGCAAGCTGGAGGTGATCAGACTGATCAGTCCGAAGCTGCGGATGGGGCCGAGGCGGGCGGAAGGTCGTTTCACGAAGATGCCATAGAGCGCCCAACAAAAGGTGGCGGTAAAAGCGATGGCGAGCCCGGACAGTGGGATATGGCCAGTTTGGAGGCCGGCTTGAAACCAGATGACGCCGAAGGCACCGATCAAACCGAGGAGGGTGCCGCAGAGAAACTGCCATTGCCGGATGACATGTCGTTCTTCCGGAAAAAAGAGAAGCGCGAGCAAGGCGGTGAAAATGACGGAGGAACGCGTAAAAATGGCGTAGACGCCGGGGCCCATGTAAGAGAGGGCCATTACCTGGGTGACCTGGTGAACGACGTTAGGCAGACAGGGCCAGAGGCAGGCGAGTAGTGCGGCGCGGTCAATGCGCTCCGGATTGCGCCGCCGATGCAAAAAAAGAAACGGAGCGATAGCGAGGCAGGCTACGGCATAACGGTAAAAGTTCTGGGACCAGGGATCGTAGAATCGGTTCAGATAAAACTGGAAAAGAGAGGGCAGGGACCAGATACCGATGGTGGCAAAGACAGCGGCGTAGCCCCTGGAGATGTTGGGGTGGCGGGGGGCTGGTGGGGCGAGGGAGGGGAGAGGATGGAGCGCGGACATCGGGGCCTTTTTGGTTGGGGCACTTTAATTTGCTGGCTTGCCAATTAACAATCGCGCAGAAAAGGAGCAGCGGAGGAACAGAGATGAGGACTACTACAGATCAAATGAGAAAAGTAATTATCGTAATACTGCTTTCGGGCGTGCTGGCCGGGCCCGTATTGGCGAAGAGAAACAGTGGCGGCGGAGGGGGCGACCACACGGCCAAGGGCGTGGAGCTGGCGCAACAGAAGCAATACGACGCAGCCGTTGCCGAGTTTACCAAGGCCATTGAAGCGAATCCAAAGGATGCCCGGAATTTCTCCAACCGTGGCACAGCCCTGCGGGCCTCGGGGAAATTAGCCGAAGCGCTGGCGGACTTTTCCAAAGCGATCGAAGTCGCGCCCACCGATTATTTTGGCTACATGGAAAGAAGCCAGACGGAGGTGAGCCAGAACCAGTTCGATGCGGCCCTGGCCGATGCGAACAAGGTGATCGAGCTGAAGCCGGACGAGCCTTACGGCTATAAATACCGCGGGTTTGCCTACCTCGGATTGGCGCAGTGGGACAAGGCAGTGGCTGATTTCACCATGGCCATCCAAAAAAATCCGGATGACCTTCAATGCTACGATCGACGGGCGCTGGCTAACCGGAATTTAAAGCAGTACGACGCGGCGGTGGGGGATTATTCAACGCTGATCACAAAGAATCCGAGCGACGTGGAGTCGTTGGTGCGGCGCGGGTTTACTTATGCGTCGATGCAGGATTACGAGAAGGCGATCCTGGATTACGAGGCCGCGCTCAAGTTAAAGCCGGACGATTACGAGACGGTGCAGCGTTTGCAGTACGCGCGGAGTATGCTGGCGGCCAAGAACGCGCCGCCACCGGCGGCCACACCGGCGCCAACGCCGGCTTCGGCGGGGCTGCTCACGCCGATCAATATCGGGATTGGCCTGGCCGTGATCCTGATTCTAGCGGTGGTGTTGAAGCTGGTGACACGAGGGAAGCCGGATTCGACGAGCAGTACCCGAATCCGGTGAGGTGAGGGGCCGGGCGATTGAGGTCCAGCCTCCGCCAGCCTACGGCTTGGCCAAGAATCGCCCCTCCCTGGCCATGTCCCCAACAAAATTCTTTGACACTCCAGAGGGCGCTGATAGCTTTCGGACGCTTTTTGCAGAACGGGGCGGTCCCATGGTCGTTCAAATTGCAAAGTTTGATGCGGCTCTGGGACTTTTAGCTCTTTAGCGGGAGGCAAAACCGGTTCGGAGCGGGCTGGAGTCAGCGCGTGACGAGCATCGAATGACAAAGAGCGGCCCATGTAGCTCAGTTGGTAGAGCACGTCCTTGGTAAGGACGAGGTCACCGGTTCAAACCCGGTCATGGGCTCCAGAGCGAGCTCGCGGCCGGAAAGACAGTTTAAAACACAAAGACGCAGTTTAGTTAAAACAGGAGAATCGAAATGGCGAAGGAAGCATTTAAACGCGATAAGCCGCACTTGAACGTCGGCACAATCGGTCACGTGGACCATGGTAAAACAACTTTGACGGCCGCTATCACCAGCGTGCTGGCGAAGAAAGGTTTCGCGGAAGCGCGCGCCTATGATTCGATCGATAACGCGCCCGAAGAAAAAGAGCGCGGCATTACGATCAACACGGCGCACGTGGAGTATCAGAGCGAGAAGCGGCACTATGCGCACGTCGATTGCCCCGGCCACGCCGATTATGTGAAGAACATGATCACAGGTGCGGCCCAGATGGACGGCGCCATCCTGGTGGTGAGCGCGGCCGACGGCCCCATGCCCCAGACCCGTGAGCACATCCTGCTGGCGCGTCAGGTGGGCGTTCCGGCCATTGTCGTGTTCCTGAACAAGGTGGACATGGTGGACGATCCGGAATTGCTCGATCTCGTGGAGATGGAAGTCCGTGATCTTCTCACCCAATACGAATTTCCGGGAGATAAAATCCCGATCGTCAAAGGCAGCGCGCTCAAGGCATTGCAAGGCGACCCCGAGCAGGAGAAGCAAATTCTCGCGCTCATCGCGGCGGTGGACGATTACATCCCCGTACCGGACCGGCCGATCGATCTGCCCTTCCTCATGCCGGTGGAAGACGTGTTCAACATTGAAGGCCGCGGCACGGTCGCGACCGGCCGGGTGGAGCGTGGCATTCTCAAGAAGATGGAAGAAGTGGAAATCGTTGGCCTGAGAGATACGGCCAAGACAACGGCGACCGACATCGAAATGTTCCGGAAGTTGCTCGATGAGGCGCGAGCCGGCGACAACGTGGGTGTCCTTCTCCGCGGCACGAAGAAAGAAGACGTGGAGCGGGGCCAGGTCATCGCCAAGCCCGGTTCGATCAAGCCGCACAAGAAATTCAAGGCGGAAGTCTACGTGCTGAGCAAAGAGGAAGGCGGCCGTCACACGCCGTTCTTCACGAATTACCGGCCGCAGTTCTACTTCCGCACCACCGACGTAACCGGGCAGGTGAAGCTGCCAGACGGGGTGGAAATGGTGATGCCTGGCGACAACGTGGCGGTCGAAGTGGAATTGCATGTCCCGGTCGCGATGGAGAAGACAATTCGATTCGCTATCCGCGAAGGCGGGAAAACCGTCGGAGCGGGTCGCGTTAGCGAAATTCTCGACTAAGTTAGGAAAACTTACGCCAGTAGCTCAATTGGTAGAGTAGCGGTCTCCAACACCGTCGGTTGGGGGTTCGAGTCCCTCCTGGCGTGTATGGAAGATCGTTGAACGAACACAATGATTGCCAAAACAAGAAACTTCTTCAGTGAAGTGAAGGTCGAGTTGCAGAAAGCTTCGTGGCCGTGGGAACCGAAAGAAAAAGGATTCCGCCGCTACAAGGAGCTGACTGATTCCACGCTCGTCGTCATCATCGCCATGCTGCTGCTCGGCGGTTATGTTTCTTTGTTCGATTTCATTCTCATGAACGTGGTCCATTATTTCACCAAACTGCACTGACCATGGCCCAAGCGCTCGCAGGGAAAGATCAATGGTTCGTCGTCCACGTGCTTTCCGGACAGGAAAACAAGGTGCGGGATAACATTCTGAAACGCATCAAGACGGAGGAGATGGGCGACTTGGTTTACGAGGTGCTCGTTCCGACCGAGCGCGTTTCGGAGATCAAGAAGGGCAAGAAAAGCGAGACGACTCGTAAGTTCTTCCCCGGTTACCTCATCGCCAACATGCATTTGCTCGATGAGAACAATCAACTCGTCGGCCGCACCTGGTATTTTATCCGCGACACGCCAGGCGTGATCGGTTTCGCCGGGACCAAGGATAAGCCGATCCCGATGCGCCAGTCGGAAGTCGACAGCATGCTCGCGCAGATGAAAGAGCGCGAGGAGAAGGTCAAACCGAAGGTCAGCTTCGAAGTGGGCGAGACGGTCAAGGTAGCCGATGGCCCCTTCCAGAATCAGAACGGCATCGTGGAAGAGATCGATCCGGAGCGCGGCAAGCTGCGTGTGTCGGTCACCATCTTCGGACGCGCCACGCCGGTGGAACTGGAATACTGGCAGGTCGAAAGAGGATAGGAACAGACAGGATTTACAGGATTAACAAGATTCAAAGACTCGGAGAGCCGCTCTTCGAACAATCCAAGGAATCCTGTTAATCCTGTCTAAAAAAGGAATTCAAAATGGCTAAGGAAATTATTGCTCACATCAAATTGCAGATCCCGGCCGGCCAGGCCAACCCAGCCCCGCCCGTCGGCACCGCGCTCGGACCGCGCGGCGTCAATATCATGGCGTTCTGCAAGGAATTTAACGCCGCCACTCAGAAACAGGCCGGCGACATTTTGCCCGTGGTCATCACGGTGTTTAAGGACAAGTCTTTCACTTTTATCACGAAGAGTCCGCCTGCTGCTATTCTTCTGAAGAAAGCCGCCAATATTGCAGCTGGTTCCAAAGAGCCGAACAAGATTAAGGTCGGGAAAGTCACGCGCAAACAGGTCATGGAGATCGTGAAAACGAAACGAAACGACCTGAACGCACGGAACGACGAAGCCGCCTTCCGCATCATCGCCGGGACGGCCCGTCAGATGGGTCTCGAAATCGAAGGCTAGTCTCCCCAATCTTTCTCGGCCAGCTGGCAGAAGGAATACGAAAACGCGGAGCGGGCAGATGCGGTCACTTTTGAGCTTTCGCCGCCGCAATCGATCAAAAGCCAGGCTGGAAAGCACGAACACGCGTGTCACACCGCCGCCGTCGCCTTAACTAGCTTCGAGTGCCCGGTCGCGGCATCGGCACGTCCAGTTCGCGCAATTGTTCCAGCGCTTGCCCGTAGTCCGGCTTTAGTCGAACCGCTTCCCGGAGATGAAGCAGAGCTTCATCCTGGCGCCCTAATTGTTTGAAAAGATAGCCCAGATTGTAATGGGCTTCGGCCGAGCCGGGATCAGAACGAAGCGTTTCTTCAAATTCGGCAATGGCTTCGTCTGTTCTGCCAATGGTGGCCAGACAGATCGCCAGATTCGTGCGCGTCTTCGTGTCGTTAGGCCGAACCTGCAGCGATGCCTGGTAGGGCTGAATTGCGCGCGCGCTCTCGCCTTTGGCGAGAAAGCAGTTACCCAGATTGTATTGGGCTTCCGCCAGGTCGGGTTTGAGCTCGAGGGCTTTTTCAAGATAGCCGATCGCTTCATCGTGCCTGCGCTCCTCCAAACGCCGGGACCCAAGATTATTGTAGGCCATCCAGCATTCAGGATTTTTCGCGATGGTCGCCCACCAAAGCGTTTCAATATCGCGATAGTTGGAACTTTGACGCCGAGAGAGCAAAGAGAGCGTCGCGATCAGCAGCGCAGCGGGAATCCATCTCAGATATCGCCCGCGCTCGTTCGCTTCCGTCCATCGCACGATGCCCGCGCAGAGCAATGCGATCGGCCCCAGGCAGGCGAGATATTGATAATGATCGGCGACGAAGGTGTAGCGAAAGGTGTAGAGCATGATGAAGCCAAGCATGGGAGCCAGGGTGGCCACGAAAAAGATCGTCGCGACCTCGATGCCGCGGCCGGCCTTCCGGCGCGCGAAGTAGATCACGACGCCGAGGACGCCCGTCGCCAGGATCCAGCTATAGGCGATGGAATCGCTCGTATCGATGTTCCACTTCGGATAAGAGAACATCAGGTCTGCCGGCCAGAGCAGTTTGCCGAGGTAAAACCAGACAGCTCTGCTCGCGACAAGAACGCGCTCCAACGGGTTGAGGGTAAATGATGTTCCCCGCGTGCCTTGGTGGTATCGCTCCCACCAGATAGCGATGATTCCCATGGCCAAGCCCAGCAAGACAAAGGGGGCAGTTTGCAGGAGGCGTGGCCAGGCGATTGGTTTTCGCTGCCACCACAGGATCAAGAGCAATGCGACCGGCAGCGTGCAGGCGGTGCTTTTTGCCGAGAGCGCCAAGGCATAGAAAAGCAGCGCGAGCGCGTAAAAGAACGGGCGGCTTGGCTTTTTTGGATCGATAAATTCGATCCAGTTGAGCAGCGTCAGCAAAAAGAAAAACCCCATCAGTACGTTCTTGCATTCCGTGATCCAGGCGACGGATTCCACCTGCACGGGATGCAAGGCAAAGATTATTCCGGCGAGCCACGCTCCGGGCACTTTTAGCCTTACGAGTAAACGCCAGACAAGCAGGGCGTTGGCGACGTGAAGGAAAAGATTAACGAAATGATATCCGGTGGGATTCAAGCCCCAGAAAGCGCGCTCGATCCGGAAGAGAGTGTAAACGAGTGGGAAATACTGCGACGGAGATTGGAGCGAGAACCAGATCTTTTGCAGGCCGTCCGGCGCGGTGAGCAGGGGATTGTTGGTCAGGTAGTAATCGTCGTCCCAAATAAAATCGCCGTGCCAGGCTGGCAGATAGGTGACAAAGGTCAGGATCACGATAAGCAGCGCGCCTAACAGAACTGAAGTTCTGGTCCAAGCGCTTTGCGGCCCCGCCTCGATCGGTTGCGAGCTAAGAGCGAGCGCGGTTTCCGGCTTCCGCTTTCTCCTGCTTTGGTTCCGTTGCACGCTTGGTGATTCAGGCTTGGAATTTCCGCGATGGCAAGACGGGAGGTATGGAGTGAGACGGGCCATGTTTCGACACGAAACAAGCCTCATTCCCGCTTGCCCTCTCTTTCGGCCGAATTCAGCTTGTTGGTTATTGTGAAAACCCAACAAAATCAACGACTAACGCCTGTCATCTGGATCAACCTTCACCCGGTCGATCCGAGATGGAACGCCATCCGATCAGCGCCCCGGTTCGATGGACTGCTGAAAAGGGTTGGTCTTAAGTAATGGAACACCGCGACGCTTGGGCGGAGTGACGGCGGCGTCAGAAGAGCTTGCGCAGGAAGGCGCGGATCTTGTCAAAAGAGGCTTGGCGGTGCCGGACGTGTCGGACCTTTCCGATGTGGTGATCATTCCGCGCCCCCGCAATCGCTCTGTCAGGGCTTCGCGACGGCAAAGGGGAGGCAAAAGCGACGTCGGTCGGTGCCGGCCGTGGGTGAAATGGCGTGGGAGAAACGGGAGCGCGAACCGCAAAAGGCGAGGCATTTGGCGCGAAGGTTGGCGCGATCTGGTCATGTGGGGACGGTTCAGATTGGCGCAGACCGGAATTGCTAACATTGACGTGGCGGAGCCCGCCGGCGAGGACGTAGACAACCAGCGCGCTCGAAACGACCAGGGCCAGACTGGTGAGAAGGCGATGCTCGCCGAGGAACGATGGCGATTTCGTTAGGCGAGTCTGCCGGCGATCGCCCCCATCCCGCGAATCCGGGCCAATAGGGATATGCCACGTCTGATCCTGAGACGCGGGACGGGCCAGCGGTCCGTCCGGAGGCGTCAGGGACTGCGAATCACCCATCTGCGACAGATGCGGAAGATTCGATCACTTGTCAAAGCCATACACCATCCGCGCTTCGCAAATATTCGAGCGGGCCGGCGTCGCCCGTTGGGTTGTTTGCTCTCGACGGTTCGTCGGGCTGAGAGGATGATCCGGCCTGAACGCATCCCGCTTTTTTCAGGAAATGAATCCCGAACTGCGACTCGAAATCGCTCACGTTTTGTTCATCGACATCGTGGGGTCATCCAAGTTGCTGACGAACGAGCAGAGCGAAGCACTGCGGATTTTGAACCAGGTAGTGCGCGACACGGAACAGGTCCGCGCCGCGGAAGCGGCCGGAAAACTGATCCGTCTCCCCACCGGCGATGGAATGGCCCTCGCCTTTTTTACGACACCGGATGCGCCCGTGCGCTGCGCCATGGAAATCAGTCGCGCCCTGAAAAATCATTCGGATTTGCCGGTTCGCATGGGAGCACACAGCGGCCCGGTCGATGAGGTCGTTGATATCAACGAACGATCGAACGTGGCCGGGGCTGGAATCAGCATTGCGCAACGCGTCATGGATTGCGGCGATGCCGGCCACATCCTTTTATCGAAACGCATCGCCGATGACCTTGCGCAATATAGTCATTGGCGACCGCACCTCCATGACCTCGGCGAGGTGGAAGTGAAACACGCGGTCGTGGTAGAGATTGTGAATCTTTACACAGACGAGGTTGGGAATCCGGCTGTTCCAGCCAAGCTGACAAGAGCTTCCTCCGAGCCGGCTGCCTCGAGTGGGCGGCGCGCCCGCCGAGGGAAAACGGCGTGGTTCACCGGCATTCTGGTGGCCGCCATCCTCATTGCCACCGGCGTTTGGTTTCTGGCCCGGCATGGATTTGGATCGCGCAATGTTTCGACCACCGCGGCCCTG
>JBBRDU010000046.1:0-21959 GCA_038203615.1 Chthoniobacterales bacterium | reverse complement strand
TCCGTGCCCATCCGTGAAATCCGTGGTTCCATTTCCGGATTTGGGCTAAGGATGACGACCGGAATATCCACGGATTTCACGGATGGAAAAGGGCGCGGGCACCAAGACATCCGAAATCATTGCCCCATCGGGAACTGCGAGCAACCGTGCAAGTGTCTCCCTATCCGTGCCCATTCGTGAAATCCGTGGTTCCATTTCGGAAAGCAGGGAGCAGGCTGCGGATCGCACGGAGGACATGGATCCAAGTGATCTTGTCCCTGAAATCCGTATCATCCGTGGTTAAAACATTTCCGCAATGAAACATGAAGGTATCACGAAGGACATCATCGGGGCCGCCATGGCTGTGCTCAACGAACTTAAGCCGGGTCTGGACGAGAAACTCTACGAAAATGCGTTGATCATCGAACTGGCGGCTCGGGGGCACACCGTGGAGCAACAACGTGAATACCCCGTTCATTATCGAGGCCACTTCATCGGCAAACTCGTTCCAGACCTGATTGTCGATGGAACGGCCATTGCCGATCCGAAGGTCGTGACGTCGTTCAATGACACGCACCTTGCCCAAATGCTGGGCTACCTCAACATCACCGGCTTGGAAGTCGCGCTGCTCCTTAACTTCAAGGAAGCGAAGCTGACTTGGAAGCGCATCGTTAGCGGAGGGATTGAGGAGGACGACGGTTTGAACGGATGACACGGATTCAAAGGGTGACGGGAGCCAGGACGTGCGCAGCCGCTCACCGTATGGGAGAGTGTGAGACTCCTCGTTGGTGTCTCCTTATCCGTGCCCATCCGTGAAATCCGTGGTTTCCATTTCCGGATTTAGGCTGAACCCTCCATTCAAAATGCAAACCCACCGCCCAGGTCACCGACCGTGGTTTCTCGTCGTCGTTGGCGC
Source organism: Chthoniobacterales bacterium (assembly GCA_038203615.1). GTDB lineage: Bacteria > Verrucomicrobiota > Verrucomicrobiia > Chthoniobacterales > UBA10450 > JBBRDU01. The sequence goes on along the minus strand of JBBRDU010000046.1, from coordinate 21,064 downwards.
TCTCGCTGTCGTCGCCATCGCCGTGGTGCAACGGCAACCCGAGCTCGAGCGAAATCAGCAGGCTTGGGCGACCGCCGCTATCACCCTGCTGGCCCTCCTCCTGGGATTGATTTGGTTTCTGTTCTTGAGTCGCTTTTCCTGGCGAACGCGCGGGCTCGGTGTGCTCTTCCTCGCATTGGCGGCGTTTGGCTTCTCGCGACTCTTGCGGATCGATGGCACCGCCGATGGGCGCGGGTTGCCGAAGTTTGTCTGGCGCTGGGAGGCCACGCCCGCGCTGCCTTCCAGTGCCGCCGTGCCGTCCCCGGAGTCCGCTGTGGTGACTCCCGTTGCCGGCCTCGCCGACGTGCCGCAGTTCTACGGTCCGAAGCGCGATGGCGTGGTGCGTGATGCGAAGCTGGCGCGCGACTGGAATGCAAATCCTCCGAAGGAGCTATGGCGGCATCCGATCGGCGCAGGTTGGTCCGCTTTCGCCGTCGTGGGCGGGCGCGCGTTCACCCAGGAGCAACGCGGGGAAAATGAAGCCGTCACCTGTTACGATGTGGTCAGCGGCCTTCTGCGCTGGATCCACACCGATCCCGCGCGCTTCTTTCAGTGGCAGGGCGGGGAAGGGCCGCGGGCCACGCCCACGGTCGATCGCGGCCAGGTCTTCACCTACGGCGCCACGGGTATCCTGACCTGCCTCGATGCCGGGACGGGGCAACGCGTCTGGTCACGCGATGTGCTGAAGGAGAACCACATCGAAAATCTCGTCTGGGGCGTGAGTGCTTCTCCGCTCGTTTTCGAGGATACGGTCGTCGTGACGGGCGGGGCGACCAATGGACCGACCCTCATCGCCTGCGAGCGCGCGACCGGCGAGCCGCTGTGGAAAGCCGGGACCGACAAGGCCAGCTACAGTTCGCCGATTCTTGCGACCCTCGCGGGAACCCGCGTCATCCTCTCCGTCAATGCCGCGACGGTCACCGCACACGATCCGGCGAACGGCGCGGTCCTGCTCGACTTCCATTGGACGGATGACAAGTGGCCCAAGGCCGCCCAGCCCGTGGTCCTGCCGGGCGACCAGGTCTTCCTTTCCGCCGGTTATGGCATGGGTGCAGTCCTGCTCCAGATCAAACCGGGCGTGGATGGAAAGCTGGCCGCCACGCAGCTTTGGAAGAGTGTCCGGATGAAGACTCAGTTCAACAGTGCCGCAGTTCGCGACGGGTATCTCTACGGGCTGGACGACGGTATGCTGGCCTGCCTCGATGCCGCGACCGGTGAACGCAAATGGAAGGATGGCCGCTACGGTTCCGGGCAGACGTTGCTCGTCGACGACCTCGTTCTCATCCAGAGCGAATCCGGCCCCGTGATCCTCGCCACCGCCCGCCCGGAAGGCTTCCAGGAATTGGGCCGGCTGCCGGCCTTGAGCAGCAAGACATGGAACCATCCGATTTTGGCGGGACGTTACTTGCTACTCCGGAACGACCGCGAGGCCGTGTGCTACGAATTACCGGTCGAAAAGTAGCGGTTTCCGCTACATGCACAGTACCGTTTGCCCTATCGGGAAACGATTGACCGTATTTCGACGCACATCACACTGCGTTTATCTCCCCGAATTCGAATCTCCAGCTTTTCTGTGACTCGGAACGGATGAAATACACGTTGCGGCTCGAAAACTCAGACTGGTCCGCAACCTTTGTTTCAGACGCCGAGGCGATCCTGCACGCTGCGAAGATGGTGAAAAAGCAGACCGAACTCACCGTTTGTGACATGGCCGGAAAGGTGTTGAGCACCACCATGATTTGCCCCGCAAGATTTGATCCCGCCCATGATCATTCATGGGCTGCACCGATGGAAGCGGCCAGGAAGTGAACAGCCTCGGGGCATGATTCCATCCCCGGTAGGCGACTCCGACCTGGCTGTTTGAGCCGCCTCAGTATCGGCTATCTTTCCTTAGTTCCACCTTCGCTTTGGGGAGGGCCGCTTGCAGTTTGCTCATGACCGAGTCCGACGTCTCACGAGGCACGCGCAGGGTCTTCAACGCCGTGAACTGCCCGAGAATCTTGATTTTGGCATCCGTCATCGCGATGGCCCCGACACTCAGTTCGGAAAGCTCGGGCGCCGCGTGGAGCAGGGCTTGCAGACCGCCCTCGTCGAAAGTCCCCGAATCGGGAATGAGGAGATTCGTGAGCGCCGGCCGGACCGGCCATTTGGCGAATGCCGTCCCCGTGACCGGAATCTTTGCCAGGCGAAGGTAGCGCAGGTTCGGCAGGGCGCCGAGCGTCGCTACGTCGGTCTCCCTTTGCGCCGGACCGTTATCGAGCGACATGTTGATTTCTTCGAGTCCCTGGACCTTGCTCAACGCACCCAGAAATCCGGGCTTGGGATGACCCGTCAGATCGACTTTCCGCAACGTCGCCGAGGCCGCCAACTTTCCCCAAGCTTCGAGCGTGAGCCGTACCGCCGTGGGGCCGCGCAGGCTCAGTTCCTCGACATTGCCGCCCGCGATCGCTGCGATCGCGTCCACGGTCACGTTTGTCGTGAAGTTGATGGCCTTGATTGGGGCGTTGTCGTTAGGCAACTTATCCGCCGACTTGATGACATCCGGCGCGTGAACCTCCGCCCCCAAGGCGAGGACCTTCGCGACGAGCGCACGCTGGGAGATCTTCGGCCCGGAAATCTGGAGCCCCTGACCGCGCGCGCTCGCGAGGAGCGCCGCGGCCACGGCCAGGGTGATAGGGACAAGCGCGCGCCGGGCGCGACCAAGGGTGGTGTTTTTCATGGAGGTATACATAGTCCTGCGGGGGGAGTGCGGGAGGATGGTGTCTAGTGGCCCAAAGTCGAGACCTTCCGCCGGGTGTCGGCGGCTTTGATGCCGATGTCGATCGGCCTCATCCACTGGACATCCATCAGAGAATTGCGGTGAGCTGGTCATTGGAAAGATCGAAAGGCTCACGCCGAGTGGTGGCGGGTTTCGCATCGAGCACTTCAATCCCGCCAGCAAACTTCAAAGCGGCGCTCCGGGTCTTCCCGGCACGGCGAAACGGGGCCGGTAGCTGCGAGAGCGTGTTCTGAGCTTTGGACACCGGAGGATTCGAGCGGAGCGAGAAGTCTCCCGAAGGGAGCCCGCAAGGGGGATCGCGGAGGCGATCCACAATCCCAGCGATTAGCCCCGGGTCACTGGAGCGGAGCGACAGGACTCGCGCTAGCGAGCCCCGCGAAGCGGGGTGGTCGCGGCGGCGACCATCAACCGAGTCTGCGAGCGAACACCCGGGGTATCCACCCCCCCAGCGAACGCTCCATCCGTCCCGGCGAAGCCGCATCTCCTCCGTGGCAGAGGGGAACGATGCGGCCAGGAGGCCGGGACGGATGGAGGGGCGCTGTTTTGGTAGAGAACCCCGGGTATTCGCTCGTTAGACTCGCGCGACCCGGGGCTAATTTCTCTGGTCCCTCCGGGACACCCAGACGGCCAAAGTGCAGAACACTCCCTAACATCATCTCTGCACCGATAATCCCGTCCTCGTGGTCTCCCGGGGACAAGTGCGTCCGAGACTTCAATGCCGCCAAAGCTGCGACATCGCCTCGCGCAGCATGCTCCCCGCGGGCGTGAATATGAAAATGCCGGCGAGTCCGACGGCCAGGATGACTACGACCGTCTTGACCATAAAACGGGCGACCTTGGCGGGCACACGGCAATCGAGCGCGCCGTCGGCGTGGTTGGCTGGGTTGTAGGATACCGGCACGGTTGCGCCGCTCGGATACAGCGCGATCAAATCGGCCGGAGCCGGACCGGGCGTGGCGCCGACCACGATGCTTAATTGCCGGCTTTGATATTTCCGCCCGTCCACCTCGTAGGCATACTCGACCACGGGATACGTGAGGATTTGCGGGGCGTCCGGGTCGTCGAAATTGGTTTCGGGCACGAGTTCCGAACGAATGATCGTGCCGCGCGCCTTTGGCCAGTTTCTCGCGGCGCGCGCCCGGAGCAGGGTGGTGCCAATGGAGATGAAAACGGCGGCCACCATCAGCACCACGAACAGGGCGGCCCACGCATAGGCGAAAAGGCGATGAAGCTCATGCAGATCCATGCGTTTGATTCTCCGTTCACAGGAGCGGAAATCAAGGCGCTGGCCCGCGACGCGACGAGTTATTTGAAGGTCAACTGGCCGACTTCGCAGGCGAAAATCGCCCCGGGACAATCGGGGTGCTCGTGACCTGGAATCTGGGGGGCGATTTTCACCCAGGCCACGGGCATGGAGACGCCATTTTTCATCAGAGCGAAGAGTCGCTGAAAGAACTTCGGGAAAACTTCGCCACGCCGGTCCAGGGTGAGGACAAGATTGGCCATTCCGTAGCCCTTGGTCTTGCCGGCGGCGACGATGTTGTCGGCCTTGTTGGCGGAAGCGGTCACGGCCACCACTGCGCCGGAGTCCCGGATGATCTCGCGCAGACCGCGATCGGAACCGGAAATCGAGCCGTCAGGCTCGAACTCACAATAGAGGAAAAGCACATTGCAGACTGGGATTTCCGAAATGCTGTCGAGGATCACGCTGAAGAACGGAGCGATCGCCGCGCGATCGGCCGCCTTTTCCGCCGCCGCGGGCGCCATGGGTGAGATCGAGGAGGCCCAAGGTGGGAGATTGAATGGCGGGCGTGCTGCGCCGGAGCAAGCTGAGCAGAATCACCACGACGATGATGCTGCCGAGGGCGATGAAGAATTCGGTCATGGGAATGGATGCAGGCAGGTTTTGGGCCAGACGGAATGCCCGTCGGGCTCCCGAAATGTGCATGACTTCATTCCCGCTACTCGCGCTCGATGCGCTGATCGTCGCCGTGGATCTGCGCGGCCGGGCGCACGAAGTTTCTTCGCCTCAGGAGGGCGTGACGCCGATCGTGCAGAATATTCCTGACTCGGTCGTCCTGCTGTTGTTGGCGGTTATCATCGTCGTGGCCGTCCTGATCATCCGCGCCGTATGGCGCGCAGTAAACAAAGCGTAGGCCGTTAGCCGCGCTGTCGCATCCATTGGTTAACCCTAAAAACGGAGACGGAAATAACCACGAATTTCACGGATGGCACGGATTCCATGGGATACGGGTGTCCGGACGCACGAAGGCACTCACGCGATGGGAGAATGTGAGAATCCTCGTTCGTGTCTCCTTATCCGTGCTATCCGCGAAATCCGTGGTTCCCACTTCCGATTTAGGCTTAGTGCAGCAGCCGCTTTCCTTTATTGAACCATGAAATGCCAAACGCTCCAAAGATCGTGCCGGCTGGGACGCCCAGCAGCATGACCACGAAGCATATCATGGCAAGAGTCTGGCCGCTCCGTTTGCGCCGAAGAAGGAGGATTCCACCGCAAAGTGAAGTGAGCACCCACCAGGCGAGGAGGAGGACAGTGAATAAACCATCCTCGCGGGCCCTCATTTGTTCCGCCCCAAACAAGAGGCCTCCGAGACCGACAATTCCTGCCATGACGAAGCAGATGATGGAACAACGATTCAAGCAGGCTGCGGCTTCCAAATCGGCAACGGATTTAGGGATCGGCGGAGGCGCAACCACGAAACCCGCGCCAGACGGCAATTGCGGCGGCAGCGGGATCGTCTTGGAACCGAATTCCGGAAGCGGTGGGGGGGGCTCATAGCCCAGTTTTTGCACTCATTGAATGCACCCGTGATGCATCGGTCTCGGATTTCATCCCTGGGACCGCGGGCGGCGGGACCTGTAACGTCATTTCATATGACATATGGACCAGCAGCCACAGGCGCCGCAAGCTGGATCCATCCTTGTGGAAGTCGAGAAAAACGGGATAAAACGAATCGCGCGATCCGAATGAAAACTATCCTTCTGTTCCAGTGTCTCGCGCTATTTGCGCTTCGGCTCGGCGCCGAACCCCTGGTTGATGTCAACCGCGGCATATCCGCTGATATACCCAGCGGATGGACTCTTTATGGAAAAGCAACGGCGCAAGATCCCAATCGATTCATTTATGACTATGGTATGCCGAAGATCTCGAGTAAACTCGAAAACCAGGAGATTGAAAACGCGGTTGCAGTGATGATACTCGACCAACCATGCGACTCCATCTCTGACTTGGTCGCGATCCAGGAAAAATGGACCGGGAACAGGTTGCTATCTCGTGAAAATCTCAAAACGGAGTTCAGCGATAGGGCAAAAAGAGAGATCATCACGGAAAAGGGATTGCAATATACAACCAGAGTTGACCTTCTCCGACGAAATAGAACGGGTTATATCATCGTATTCACGGCGACCGCCGGCACTTATGAACAAAACCTCGGCCGTTACCTGGATTTCCTGAAATCATTTAAAGCAACGGGAAGGCCGAAAGAATTTTCCCAACCCGCGCCGTAAATGGGGATTGGCTTATGAGGTCTCGGCCCTGGCCCGCGGCGCGCCCGTTTGCGGCGCGCCCAGTCGCGCTGATAGGTGCGTCGTTGTTCTCGCACCAAGGGATGCCGCTGGCGCGGCATCCCCAGGCTCATCGCGAAAAGGTTCCCGCCTTGACAAGTCGCAGCGGTGGGGTCGAGTCCCTGTGCAAGGAAGACTACCGCACTGTGAATTCTCGCAAACTTTTCGCCCTTGTCCCGATCGTGATTGTCCTCGCGCGGAGTCCGCTGACGTTTTCGCTCGAGGCGAAGGAACCTGCCGCGACAGTCGCAGCGGCGCCAGTCCAGCCGCTGATCGTTCGGGCCATCGAACTGCAGTGGGAGGGGCTGAGTCCGGCGAAAAAGAAGAAGTTGCTGGCCGGGATGCGTATTCAGATCGGCAAGCCCTATTCCGAACAAGCAATCGAGGAAGACATCCGCCACATCTTTTACGAAGCCGGCGGCAACTTCGGTGGCAGGTCCTTCGCCGAGCCGGTCCCGGGTGGCGTCAAGGTCATCTTCGCCGTGCGGGTGGCGAAGTGATGCAACCGCTGAGCGCTTTGCAGCCGGGAATCAAGGATTGTGAGTCCATAGGTCCGTATACCATTCGAGCGCGTTTTTAGTGATCGGATCACGAGTTGACCCGGTTCATCAATAGGCATACTGGTTTCGTCAATGAATCTGATGTTGGCTCAAACAGATACGGCTCTCTATTTTTTTGGATTCAGCATCACCATGATGATAGTGACGGTGGCGTTGGGAGTGTTCACGTTCTGGATGTTCTTTCACGCTCTCACGAATTCCTCGCTCGATTCAGGTGCCAAGGTCGGCTGGGCCTTGGCGGTATTCGTCATCCCCGTCGCCGGACCATTGGCGTATATGCTCTTTGGTCGTAAGGGAAGACAGGCTTCCTGACGTTACTTCCGGGCGTTAGCCGGATGTCGTCCGACCCTGCATCCTCTAGCGATTTAGCGCTTGGGCACAATGCCAGGTAAGTCGCGGCGGCGATTGCGGTCGCAGTAGTTACGGAACACGTAGGCGAGGAATTGCGAGCGTGTCGGAAGACCAATGACGGCGTGCGCTTTTCGGAACGTGTCGAGAGCCTCAACTTCCTTGTCATTCATGGCAACGGTTATGCACCGATCCCGTAATTCATCGCGTGGAACTCGCGCCGTGGGGCCGGGCTTGAGTCGCTTGGCGGGGTAGATCTTCGACGATCGCATTCCTGACATAGCGTTTCGGGCAGGCGACCGCACCGATTTCATTGTTTTCATTGCTGATAACGCCAACACCGAGCTATTGGTAGTGGGTCAGTCCGTTTATGGCGGCTATAAACCCCGAATTTCCGAGGATATTTTGGATTCCGTAGTGCGGTTCGCCCCGTAACCATTTCCAGCATTCAAATGTCCAGGTCCACAATGGACCGGCACATTCCGAGCCCCGCTGTTGGATTCGACGCTACGGAATGACGTGGCCGCTTTCGATCATCTTCGCTCTGTATCCGTCCCCCGTAAGCGTGCAGTCCACGAAATGATCAAAATCACCCTTCGATAGACGCATCTGTCGGCTCATCATGCCGATCAGTTGGGCGTGGATTACCTTTTCGCCTTGGCTGATTTTTGTGTGGATGCTCGTTTTCTTGCCCTCTATGCAGAAAATAAACATCCGGTGATGGGAGTTTACAAGTGTAAAACCTTTTTTGAGCAAGGCCTTCTCAACGTCGCTCGCCTTTCGATTCCTCACCCCGTTATTTGGCGATTTTGATTTGCTTCCGGAGCTTTGCCTTCAGCGCTTTCGCATCCTGGGTCAGGTTTTCATCTCGCTCCAACGCGAGGTGGTCCCACAGGAAAGCTATCTCGGCGCCGAGATTTTCGACTGCTCCTTGAATTGTTGGTGAGATTGACTCAACATCAAAATCCGAGTTCTTCGCGAGCCAATATTCGCCATCTTGGACAAGATGCACGGTGATAGACGGATGGAAGAAAAAGGTCAGTCCTTCAGCTTTGATGAAGGGGTATAGGTAGGTCCACTCCTTACCGCCAGCATCTGCATTTTCTTCTTCAAAAGTCGATTCAAGCAGATTTGAAAGCGCTTCCTTCGCCCGCAAAATTGTGGCCTTGTATGCATGCACTAAAGTCGTGCCCTCATTTTCCATGGGGCCCGCTTTGCAATACGGCGCATCTAAAAATGTGGCAGTCATTTACTTTGGTGGTGTCGGACCCGGAATCAAAATGGCGGAGAGTTCGCGTTTAGCGAGAAGTTTTCCGTTCCAATGGAGCAACAGATCGTAAAATCCAGCCTTCGGAATCACGACATTCCGGAACGGAAACACGACGTCGATGCTGTCGATGTGGTATCTGGGAAGTTTTGAGATCTTGGTTCGTTCAAGTAATGCCTGGCATGTTGCGATTGCGGTTCGTTTCCCATGAGGGACAAGCGACACCTTGAGGACAATTCGCTTCTCGACGATTCCGCTGATCATCGTGAAAGCGCTGAATCGAAAAACTTGAATCGGGTATTTTTGCGCAGAAAAATTCCCAAAACATCCGATCAGAGACAGTTTTCCGGTTTCCGCCTCTCGGATCACCGCATCTGAAACGAGAAGCGTTGCGCATTGGGGTTTGGACGCCATGTGGGTGAGATGAACGAGGGGAGGCTGCTTAAATCAAGCAGAGAATGAGCCTGGCGAGCGAAGAAGGTGCTGGAGAAGGCTGACCCGAAAGCGCCCGCGAAGCGACACTAAAGCAAGGGCATTGTATCGCCGCATTTGGTCGCAGCGCGGTCGAGTTTGCTCTTGAACTCGTCCCAAGGATCGCACGTCTTGGCCGGTCCAGCCACTGATCGCCAGCCGATTGGCGTTGGTTCTCCATCCCCGTATGGGGGTTATGGGGAAAGGCCGTGAGCCCGCGCTCACTTCGATCCCACCCAAGCCCTAAACGTAAATCCAGCGGAAGGGCTCAAAGAAAGCATCGCGGCAATGCGGTGGTGTCCGTCGAGGATCAGATAGCCAGAAAAAGTTCGCATCAAAACGGGCGGTGTGGGCATTTTGGCTGTCCTGGCAATGAACCTCCTGGCCTTAAGAAAGCGGGCTTTAGTGTCCGCGATATTTGTTCGGATTGCTTGCCCCTTCATGTTTTGCCCGATGAGGATTCCGACTCTGAATTTCGAGTCTGGATGGAAGGCAGTATGAAGGGCAGTAAGTTCCTGCCGCTTCCACGAAAGATTTGCGATGCACTTGAGGCTCTGGCCGCCAAGGATTCCCCGCCAAGCCGTAAACGCGGCAGACGCGTCCTCCGTTTGAAAATGCCAGCCGTAAACGCGCACTAATGGCTCAATGTAAACATCGAATACCTCTTGCGGCATTCGATGCAATACCTGCCTCGCCAACGCCGCGCTCATGCGTTCTGCTGGGCAAGATATTCGACGAAAACCGCATCCTGTGCCGCCCGCCGTTCGGTCGCCTTGACGGCCTTCTGCGCGGCTTTCTTGGGCTGCCAGTAGGCTTCGGTCATCACCACCACGTCTTCCATCGTCCAGCGCTTGGATTCGACGCCAGCGGCCACGGCGGGCGTCGTGCCAAGGGTCGTGTGCTTGCGGACAAGGTTGTAGATCCCAAGGTTGAGGCTCACGGCCAGCTTGTGCATGCGGAGGGACTTGGAATAGGCCAGCGTGAGGCGGGTGAACCGGACAAGCTCTTGGCGCATCGTGAGGAAAACGCGTTCGATGTGGCTGATGGTCGCGGTGGCCAAGTTCGGCTGGCCCATGACAGCCTCGCGCTTGGCCGAAACGATCTTCGGGATGCCATTCTTGCGACGGCTCTGGAACTCGGCGGGAATGAAGTCGGAGGCTGAGCCGTAGGACTTCAATTCGGTGGCGTAGCTCGCTCCCTGTTCGCCCATGTAGGCTTGAACCGGGCCGGCGTAGGCGCGGAGCTTGTCCGTGGAGATTTGAGCGGGGCCGGTCACGCGCTTGGCCACGTCCGAAACGAAGTCTTCGGCGGTGTTCCAGTCCCGGCGTCCGACAGCGTATGTAATGACCAACTTGGTGTCGGCATCAATCGCGCACCACAGCCAGAAATCACCACGGGCCGCTTCCTCTTTCTCCATCCGTTGCCCGTGCTTGCCGACATACTGCCACTGCTCGTCCATCTCCACGCGCTCACAGGGAAGATTGCGAAAGGTGCGGCTCGTGTAGGCGGCGAGCGCTTCGCCCGTCTCGGCGATCACGTCGAGCACCGAATTCTTGCCAACCTTGAACATCCGGCAAATCGCATTGATCGGCGTTCCCTCAACGAGCGCGGACAGGATGAGCACTTTCTTTTCGATGGAGAGGTTTGCTTGGGCCATGCGAGTAAAGTATATACTTCTTGCATTCCGTCAAAACATTTCATATATATTTTTCACCATGAAAGAAACCACCGAACAAACCCGCCGCCCTGGCCGTCCGCACCTTGGCAAAAAGCGCTACCTTTTGACCCTCAACGAGACGAACGCCGAGAGGGCGAAAGCCTTGGAAAAGAACTTCTCCGGCCTACTCGATGGGCTGCTTTCCAAATGGCTCAAGCGCCACGTGCAATGAGCGACGATCTTACGGACGACCAGAAAGCCGTCGCTGAAGTGATGGATGCGATGGTCAAAATCGGATGGGCGACAGGATCAATTCGCACCCATGGAAGCAAGATGAGTCTCGGCACGAAAAACGAAAACAATCCCACAGTACGACTCATCCGAGCAATGGTTATAGCCATGGGAGGAACGATCTCCGAACGGCACCAAAAGGCGTTCTTCTGGATTATGTGCGAGTACCTAGACCTGCCTGAGGACAACCGTGGAGGGGATTTCCCTCGGGACAACGACCCGCCTTCCGTTTAGATAAATCACGAGCGGCTTTGGCCGTGTGCGCTTCGCCGCGTACTGGCGCTTCGCCTCAAGGAATTTTGCCCGCGTCGCCGGATCGCCAATCAAATCCTCGCCATTAACCGGCTCCGAACCTGTGACGGCCTGCACGAGCTTCGCGGCGGTCGTGTTGGCGTCCTTGGGGATTCGCTGGCGTCGTGGCATGCGTGGAACATTGCAGACGATTGGCGGAAATGCCAGCGTGCGTTTACCCATGAACCTGATCGAAATACGCCCAAACGAATTTGTGAATATCGACGCCGTTACCTACGTTCGCGTCCTATCCCACGACAAAAATAAAAAGCTCGTCCCGGATGACCCGGAATCTCCAACCATAAAGACAGGGGAAAAGCTCACGCTGTTCCTACGGATTCCTGGCGTTCCAGAGGAGATTTACGTTGAGAGAGATGCAGCTCATAAGATCCATGATCTCCTGTTTGGTATGGGAACAGAATGACGGATGACGGGCTGGAATCATCCTTGGCTTCCGCCGTTTTTAGGAGGCCAAGTAATTCCTGAATCTCATCCTCATCGAAAATCTTGGAGCATCGCATTGATGGATGTGGGTCGAAAGACAGCCAAAGCTGGCCCTTATGCCAACTCAGTTCAACTTTTGGAGCGGGGTTTGTAATCTCCATAGGGGCATGTGGAACCAATACCAGCCGATTTTATATGACATATATTGTGTTATGTTATTGATATAGGGCTGATGGAGGGAGGTTTATGGGGTTGTGAATAACTTGTGTGGAAGTTCCCTCCTCCCTGCGGCATTGGCCGCGAACCGCTACTTATTCACACCGTGTTTTCGCGGTTCTCTGAGGGACGCCCAGTTTTACGCTCACAAACCGGCTTTCCGGCGCGAGGAAGCGCCACGGAAAATGCGCGGATTTGGTGATTCCGACCCGGGCATCGCTCACCCAACCCGCCGGCGCCAATCCGGTCCGCCGGAATCCCATCGTCCGATTTCGGCACAAATCCTGGCCGTGGTCGCGGCCGTCGATGCCCATGGCGATGGTCAGCTTGCCCGGACCCGAACACAATGCGTGGACCGGCGCTGGATGCGGTTTTCCGGGAAAACGCCGCTCCTGCATGCGTTCCAGGCCTCGGACGGGCTCCAGCGCCCGGATCAGGACAAAACCGTCCTCAGGGCCGCCTTTGACCAGGACATTGAAAAGCCAATACATCCCGTAATTGAAATAGACATACGCGGCGCCCGGTTGGTGGTTGGCGACGAAGGCCCGGGCCGATGGACGCGCAAAGGTGTGCGCGGCCTCGTCGCCGACGGCGGCATACGCCTCAGTTTCCACGATGATCCCGGCGCAGCCTTTCCAGACCAGCTCGCAGCCGATGAGCTCGCGGGCGCAGGTCAGCGGGTCGCGCTGGAAAAAGGCGCGATCGAGCATGGCCGGACGGCTCGGGCGCGTCTTGGGGCTCACAGGCCGGTCGGATGGTCGAGGAATTCCCACGGAACGCGATAGCGCCGGGCCAGATGCGCCGCCAGCGCTTTTACGCCAAAGGTCTCGGTCGCGTAGTGGCCGCCGTAGAAAAGGTTCACGCCGAGTTCTTCGGCGGCGGTATAGGAATGGTGCGGCCCTTCACCGGTGATGAACGTATCCACGCCCTCGGCCGCGGCTCGCGCAATTTCCCCGCCCGCGCCGCCGGTGACCACGCCGATCCGCGCCGTCTTCGCGGGGCCGCCGGGGCTGAGATGCGGCCTGGCGCCCAGCACTTTCTCGAGCCGTCGGGACAGCTCGTCGCGACTGAGCGCGAGCTGGGTCCGGAGGCCGATGGACTGGCCTTTGGCTGCGAAAAATGGGGTCAATTTCTTGAATCCCAGCGCCCGGCAGAGCAGGACGTTGTTGCCGACCACGGGGTGGAGATCCAGGGGCAGATGCGAGCTGTAGATGGCCAGGTCGCCGTCCAGGGCGGTCTTGACTTTGTGGCGCGTGGGGCCGGTGAGCGGTTGCACGCCGCTCCAGAAAAGGCCGTGGTGGACGAGCAACAGGTCGATCCCCTTGCCTACGGCATTCTCGATGGTCGCGGCACAGGCGTCCACGGCGGCGCCGATCTTGCGGACATTGCCGGAGTTCTCGATTTGCAGGCCGTTCCAGGCTCCTGGGTAGTCGGTGACTTCGGCGTGACGCAGGTAGCGGTCGAGATGAGTGACGATGGCGGCGAGTTTTGGCATGGGGATGGAAATGAATGGCCGGCAGACGGAAGCTTTGGCGGAGTTGGTGAGGAAAGGCTGATATTTGAGATCCTTCGACAGCGCTCCGCCCACCTTTCCACCTACGCTTGCTCAGGATGACAAGTAAAAGAGCCGGCGCTTCGACGGCGCTCGGCCACCTTTCCACCTACGCAAGCTGCTTATGACGTGTTTATAAAGTGCTTAAAATCAGAGTGCGCGGGTGGATCGGCTTTTAACGATCGCTTCCGCGATCGCCCTATCGGGCTCGCTCCGCGAGTTCTGTCGCTCCGCTCCAGTCCGAAGACGATGGCAAAAGAGATGGGCGGCGGAGCCGCGATTCGTTTGCCCATCGTCCCGCATGCGGGAGAGAACGCGATCCACCCGCGCTTTCTGAACGCAGGGATCTCATCTTGCGCCACACTGCCAACGTCATCTCCGCACTGATGATGACGGCCTTTCGTCTTTGGGTCCTCACGATGACAGGCAAAAGAGCCGGTGCTGGCGCTCTTCGCGGGAGGTTTCGTGGGATGCGGGAGCGCGAGATTTCAGCATAAGTAGAAACTTTACCGATTGCCTCGCAGCATGATTACGGCTAATTTCATACGCAGGGTAATGGCAGGGACATTCAAAAAATTCAAACTGAGACTTAAGACATGCCAACGATCGAAGCCAAACCTTCCCGAACCGCAGCGCTCACGTGTCCACTCTGTGGCACGGCGCTCAACCCGGAAAACCCGAACGCCTGCACCCACTGCGACTGGGTGGCCAAAACGGAGGAGCACCACGCCGGCGGCGGCTTTCGCGACCGTGTGGCCGTGTGCCTCAGCGTGATTCCGGGCCTCGGCCATATCTACAAGGGTCAGCGCCTAACCGGCGCGCTCTACATGATGGGCGCCGCCTTCGCGGTCTTCGCTGCGATCGTCGCTTCCACGGCTACCGCGGGCTTCGGCATCCTCCTCCTGCCGCTCTATTGGCTCGGGATCATGCTGCAGGTCTACTTCGCGGAGGATCTGGTGGTGGCGGGGACGAAGCGGAAGTAGCTGCAGAAGTTCTCAGTGCTCAGTGCTCAGTCGCGACTGAGATTGGGCGACGCCGCGGATGTCTGACTGAGAACTGAGCACTTTCCTGACTGAGCACTTCTTTAAGGTTGCCCCCTGCGGTGCGATGGGCTGAATTCCCCGCTCTCCGCATCTCAACCCTACTTTCCTCTCATGCTCTCCGCAGGCATCGTCGGTCTTCCCAACGTCGGCAAATCCACGCTCTTCAATGCCGTCACCAAGACGCAGAAGGCCGCGGCGGCCAACTACCCCTTCTGCACCATCGACCCGAATGTCGGCGTCGTCACCGTGCCCGATCCGCGCCTTGCGGTGCTGAGCAAGCTTTCGCATTCCAAGAAGCTCGTGCCGGCCGCGATTGAGTTTGTGGACATCGCCGGTCTCGTGAAAGGCGCGAGCGCGGGTGAAGGTCTCGGCAACCAGTTCCTGAGCCACATTCGCGAGGTCAATGCCATCGTGCAGGTCGTGCGCTGCTTTGAGGATGCCGACATCCATCATGTCTCGGGCACGGTCGATCCCGTGCGCGACATCGAGGTCATCAATACCGAACTGATCCTCTCCGATCTCGCGGCGGTGCAGAAGCGCAAGGATCGCCAGGCGAAAGCCGCCAAGACCGGCGACAAGGTCGCCAAGGCGGAAATCGCGCTTTGCGAAAAGCTGGTCCCGCATCTCGACTCCGGGAAACCCGCCACCACCCTGACGCTGACCGATGAAGAACAGAAACTCCTGCGCGAGTTTTTCCTGCTCTCGGGCAAGCCGACGATTTTTGCCTGCAACGTGGCCGAGGCGGATCTCGCCAATGTCGTCTCCATCGTGGAAGCGGCGCGCGACAACGAAGGCGTGAAGCCGAGCGAGAACGTGGAGATGACCGACGCAGCCCACTACGTGACGGCCGTGCAGGACTATGCGCGATCCCATTTCGCCACCGAGGCGGTGGTCATCAGCGCCCAGATCGAGAGCGAACTCGCCACGCTGACGGAAGAAGAAGCGGCCGAATACCTGACCGGGATCGGCGTCGCCTCGAGTGGCGTCGGCTCGCTCATCCGCGCGGTGTATCATCTGCTCGGCCTCCGCACCTATCTCACCACCGGCGAGCAGGAGACGCGCGCCTGGACGATTCGCGCGGGCGACAAGGCGCCGGCCGCCGCGGGCGTCATTCACAGCGATTTCGAGCGTGGATTCATCGCCGCGGAAACCGTGCACTTCGACGATCTGGTCACGCTGGGTTCGTTTGCCAAGGCTCGCGAGGCGGGCAAGCTGCGGATCGAGGGCAAGGAGTATGTCGTCAAGGATGGCGACGTGGTGGAGTTCCGGTTCAACGTGTAATCCCCGCGCCGGTGAGCGGAGCCAAACCGCACTACCGAGGGAGGGTTGGCCTTTGGACGAAATCCCGTCGGAGCGAAAGACAGGGAGGAAGAATGGCCGCAAAAAGGCGCAAAAGGCACAAAAAAGGGCTTTGGACTTCGGTGACGCGTTCGAGCCTTCCGGTGCAGAAGATCTACGCAAGACGCGAGGTTTTTTTTCCCGGCACGACCGGGCAGACGCGTAAACGGAGTCAAATACCCTCTTGTGCCTTTTGCGCCTTTTTGCGGCCATTCTCCTTCGGTCGCGGCTTCGCCGCGTCGGGTCGCTGCATTTCCTTTCCATCTTTTCTTTCCATCACGATTCGGCTTTGGTTGCCCTGTCCGCGACCCGCGATGAATCCACCGCCACCTGCACCGGAACCCGATAAGAGCGCGCCTGCGACGGGAGCGGACCCGTCGCCGGACTCGGTCTGCCCGGTCTGTGGCGGGCCCTTGATCTCCGAGAAGTGCAAGGTGGTATGCCGGAGCGAGCGCTGCCGCTACCGGATCGTGTTCAATTGCGCGGAGTTCTGAACCGTAACGATTGGAGGGCGCTGCTCCGTCAGCGCCCCATTCAGTGATGGCTTAAGGCCATCGCTAGTTTGGGCGGCGATCCCGCATCCGGGACCGGCCCTCCAGTCTGGGCCGCTGCCGAGCGGCGTCCGATGGGAACAACCCCACCTCGCCTGCATCGTTACGGCCGACGATGAACCCAAAACCCGATCAGGGTTTGTCCCCAGCACGAATAGGGGTTTGGCGGGAGATTTCCGATCCTCGATGGCACAAACCCTGCATTATAGTGGCAATAATAAATGCTGTTTCCTATGAATAACCGACTTCCAATCTTCGCTTTTGCCCTGTGCGTCGCCGCTCAACTCCACGCGGGATCGGTCGTCCCCTCTTCTCCCGCCAACCACAAGCCGTCCCCGGCGACGCCGAGCAAAGTCTCGACGGAACTTTTTTGGCTGGCAGATACCCGAAAAACGGACGCTTTTCTCTCGAATGTGCAATGGGATGAAATCCAGGCGGGTTCCTATGCTGGTGAGGTTCTTCCCGATACCCGGGTCGCCTGGCGCGATTACGCCCGCGAGGCCACCGCGCTCGCCCGCCGGGGTGACGATGAAGCTGCCGCCGGCCGGCTGGCTCAGATGCTGAAGCTGGCTGCGGTGTATTCCTCCTTCGGCGGCTTGCAGAATGTGGTGCAGGGCCAGGAGATTCGCTATCTGGCCGGTCGCACGGCGACCAGGCTCGGCCCGACCGTCACCTCCCTGATCCGCTCGCCCTATCTGGAAAAGGACGCCGGGGATTGCCTCATCATGATCGAAGCCCAAGCTGGCGGGGAGAAGAACCAAGTCACCGCCTCTTTCTGGCACAACCTCGAAAAGTGCGCGGTGGACTCGCACTTCCGGCTGACCTCCTGCGAGAGTTCCGGGCTGGCGATTGCTCGATAAAGGCAGCGGCGCGGGTTCCGATCGATCGATCCTTGCCCAAACGGGTACAAGGAATGGTCAAAACCCCTGGCGGCAGCCCGATGGAGATCTGCATTTACAGAGAAAAGTGCTCTGAGTGCTCTCATTTGCAAAATTCCCCAAACTTTTCTATAGACTTCGTCCTGGGGAAGTTTGGGGAAAAAGGAGAATAAGAGCACTGAGAGCACTTTGGAGGAGTTCGCCGCCCCGCGGTTCTCGCCCAAAACAGCGTCCGGATAGCACGGATACGCCCTCGAGGTGGACGTCGATTGCATGAGCGACGGCGACACGGTCGTCATCGGCGCCATCAAGCCAGCCCGGCGATCCTGAAGCAGCGTCTGCACGAAACGTCACGGGCTTGCTTGCAGCCGAGGTTCCGCGAATGAATTCGCCGAACCACGCGTACAGCAGAAGCCACTCATCCCGTGCGAGAGCGTAAGAACCTTCGCCAGCGTCTCTTCATTCATCCGTGCCATCCGTGAAATCCGTGGTTTCATTTCCGGATTCCAAGGTTTGCCGGGGCGCCACCGCCGCCGGGTTTCGCGCGGCCCGGTCGTGAATGGTGACAAACCGATTTACAACCCGCGCCCTCCCGTCCATCTTCCCCGCACTCATGACCCTCCGCCTTTGGCCAATCGCTCTCGCCTTTGGTCTCCTCGTTTCCCCCCTCTTCGCCCAGCCGAACGAAATCCGCAAAAGCGTCGCGCGGATCAACAACACCTCTCAGGATGGGAACTATCGCACGCCTTGGCTGCCCGGCGCCCTGGGCGGCGGCAGCGGCACCGGTTGGGTGGTGTCGAAGGATCGTCTGCTGACCAATGCGCACGTCGTCAGCAATGCGCGTTTCCTGACCGTCGAGAAGGAGAACGACCCGAAGAAGTATATCGCGGTCGTCGAACACATCGCCCACGATTGCGATCTGGCCATCCTCAAGGTGCAGGACCCCGCTTTTTTCAAGGACACCAAACCGCTGCCCCTCGGCGGCATTCCGGAGCTGGAAACCAGCGTGACCGTCATCGGGTATCCGATCGGCGGCGAGCGGATCAGCGTCACGCAGGGCATCGTCTCGCGCATCGATTTCCGGCCCTACACGCACTCGGTGATCGACTCGCATCTCACCATCCAGATCGACGCGGCGATCAATCCCGGGAACAGCGGCGGCCCCGTGATGCAGACTGGCAAGGTGGTCGGCGTCGCTTTCCAGGGTTTCTCCGGCGACGTGGCGCAAAACGTCGGCTACATGATCCCCACGCCGGTCATCAAACACTTCCTCCATGACATCCAGGACGGGAAGTACGACCGCTACATGGATCTCTCGATCGGCATCGCCAATACCCTCAACCCCGCGATGCGCAAGGCGCTCGGCCTGCCCAATGACGACCGCGGCGTGATGGTGAGCAACGTACAAAGCGCCGGGGTGTGCGCCGGCAAACTCGAAGTCGGCGACGTCCTTCTGGACATCGACGGCCACGAAATCGCGAGCGACGGTATGGTGGAATTGGAAGGCGAGCGCGTCTTGATGAGCGAAGTCGCGGAGCGGAAATTCCTCGGGGATTTCGTGAAATTCAAAGTGGTGCGAAAGCGCCAGCCGCTCGAAGTGAAGGTCACCTTCGAGCGCGCCTGGCCCTTCCTCATGCAGGCCAATTCGTATGACCTGCAGCCGGCCTATGTGCTCTTCGGCGGGCTGCTCTTCCAGCCGCTCTCGCGCAATCTCATGAGCACCTACCAGTTCCAGAGCGACCGGGTGAATTTCTATTACGACAACTTCATCACCAAGGAGCTCTACAAGGAACATCCGGAGCTGGTCATCCTGAGTTCGATCCTGCCGGACCCGCTCAATACCTACCTCACCGAATTCCGCGAAGGGATCGTGGATGAAATCAACGACCGCAAGATCCGCACGCTCAAGGACGCGGCCGATGCCTTCGCGGAAAAGCCCGAGTTTTACGTCATCAAGTTCATCGGCTACGCGCGCCCGCTGGTCCTGGAGCGCAGCGCCGTGGAGGCCGCCCGCGAACGTATCCAGCAGCGTTATAATGTGCTCAAGGAACAGAACCTCACGACCAGCGAATTTTCCTCCCTCTAAATGCGTCGCGTCCTCTTTCTCTTCGCCTGTCTTTTCCTCACCACCCGCGCCTGGTGCGCCGACGAGGTCAAACCCGAGCCGCCGCTCTCCGTCGTGCGGGTCAATGTCACCAATCAACCTTGGGACTTTGGCCGCCCGTGGGGCAAGCGCCCGCCCTACTCCCGCCGGGCCATCGGCACGGTGCTCACGGGCAATCGCGTTTTGGTCACCGCGGAACTGGTGGCCAATGCGAACTACGTGGAATTGGAAACCGCCGAGGGCGGGCTGAAAGCTCCGGCCAGCGTCGAGGTGGTCGATTACGAGGCGAACCTCGCGCTGCTCAAGACCGATGACGGCGAATTTCTCAAGGCGCTGCAGCCTTTGGAAATCGTCCACGCCCGCACCGGCGACATGCTCTCCGTCTGGCAACTGGAAAGCAACGGCGCCCTGCTCGTGACCAAGGGACCGATGACCACGGCGGAAGTGACCCGCTATCCGGTCGATGATGCGCCCCTGCTCATCTACCGCCTCACCACGCCCCTGCAATTCCGCGACAGCAGCTTCACCCTGCCGGTGGTCAAGGACGGCAAACTGGCCGGGCTGATCATGCGCTACGACAACACCACGACGAACGCGGACGTGCTGCCAGCGCCGGTGATCGAGCACTTCCTCAAGGACGCCGCCAACCCGCCCTATAAGGGTTTCCCGCGCGTCGGCATCACGTCATCGTCCACGCGTGATCCGCAGTTCCGCCGCTTCCTCGGCATGAACGCCGGGACTCCCGGCGGCATCTATATCGCGGATGCGTTGCCCAGCGGCCCGGCCGCGCGCGCTGGCATCGAAAAGGGCGACGTGGTCCTCTCGGTGGACGGCCAGGCGATCGATCAGGACGGAAACTACCGCGACGCCGAGTACGGAAAGATCGGCATGTCGCATCTCTTTTCCACGCGCCACACGGTCGGCGACGTGGTGAAGTTCACGGTCTTCCGCAAGGGGGAGAAAAAGGAGTTGGACGTCACCCTGGCCCGGCGGCCGGTGGAGAGTTTCGTCATCGAACCGTACATCATCGATCGCGCGCCGAAGTTTTATGTCCTCGGAGGTCTCGTCCTCTGCGAACTCTCGCGGCAATACCTCAAGGAATACGGGAACGACTGGCAGAAAAAAGCACCCGAGCAATTCGTCTATTTCGATCGGCAGCAGAACGAGCTCTTCAAGGACGGTCCCAAGAAGCTCGTCTTTCTGAACCGCGTCCTGCCGTCCGACCTCACGATCGGCTACGAGGAGCTCACGCAGCTCGTGGTCACGAAGGTGAACGACGTGCGGCTGGAATGCCTCGCCGACCTTCCGGCGGCGCTGGCCAAGGCGAAGGACGGCCTGCACAAGGTCGAGTTCGACGGCGAACCCGGCGTCATCTACCTCGACGCCGCCGGCGTCGCGAGCGCGGCGAGCGAATTGCAGAAGAAATACCGCCTCCCCGCGCTGCAGCGCCTTGAGTGAACCGCAGCCAATGAAGTGGGAGGAAGGAATGGTCGCAAGAAGGAACAAACGGCGCAAGAGGGGCTCTTGACTTCGGTGGCGCGCTTCGCCGGGCCGACACCAACTGGTAAGGCATTCGAACCCGGAGGGTTCACAGCCATTAGCCGGGGGTTGAGCGAGGAACGAGCGACACCCCCCGGACTACAAAAAAAG
>JBBRDU010000045.1:0-22064 GCA_038203615.1 Chthoniobacterales bacterium | reverse complement strand
CGGGAAAAACGACGGAGCCAATATCGCGGCCTTCCATGACGAGGTCGTGCTGGCGCGCGTAGTTCCGCATTTTCTCGACGAGAATTTTGCGGACTTCGGGGACGGTGCTGACTTGCGAAACGTAGTTATTGACGCGGTCTTCGCGCAGATAAGGTCCCGGATCGATTTCGCCCAGGAAAATGCGCGACCGATGCTTGACGAGTTCGCAGCGGAGCGGGGCCGTTTGAGCCAGCGCGATAATGCGCTCGCTATCGTTCGGATCGATGCCGTTCTCCAGCACATGCCAGGTGACAGCGCGATACATGGCGCCGGAATTGACATAAACAAAGCCGAGCCGGCGCGCCAGTTCACGGGCCACGCTGCTTTTGCCCGAGGCGGCCGGGCCGTCGATGGCGATGACACGATGAAACTCAGACGTCATGCGAAAATGGAATCAGGCCGAAGCCCAGCCAGGCACCCGGTTATTCTTCCTCGAGCCGGGCGGGAGAAAGCGATCCGATCACGGGTGTACTCGAACGCATTCTTTTGGGACTGATGAACTCTTCGAGGGCATTTTCGAACCCGGGATAGGATGTGCGAATGCAATCGGCATCCTGCACAATGGTCTCGCCCTCCGCGAAAAGACCGGCGACGGCAAAAGCCATGGCGATGCGATGGTCGCCGAAACTGGCCAGGCGCGCTCCGCGCAAAGGGGCGGGCCCGTGGATTTCGAGGCCGTCGTTCATCTCGATGACCTGCGCGCCCATGATGCGCAGATTGTGGGCGATGGCGGCGATGCGATCGGTTTCCTTGACCCGTAATTCCTGGGCGTTGCGAATAATGGTGGTGCCGCTGGCGAGGGCGCCCGCCACCGCCAGAATCGGTAATTCATCGATGAGCTGCGGCACTTCCCTGCCCTGGATGACGGTCCCCTTGAGAGGTGCGCCGGTGATTTCGACAATGCCGCGCGGCTCCAGTTGATCGACCTCTTCGATGGCCTCGCGCACCTGCGCGCCCATGCGCACGAGCACTCCGAGCAGGGCCGTGCGTGTGTCATTCAGGCCAATATCACGCACGAGCAGATGACCACCCGGCTGGGCCGCCGCGGCCGTGAGCCAGAAGGCAGCGGAGGAAAGGTCGCCCGGGATGGTAAAATCGCGCGATTCGGGCATTTGATCGCCAAAGACGCTGACGGCACCGTTATCGCCCTTGGCCGTGCGGACGAGAAAGTAATTAAAAATGAGCTCGGTGTGATTTCGGCTGATGGACGGCTCGTCCACGGTGGTTTTGCCTTTGGCGAAAAGTCCGGCAAGGAGCACGGCGCTTTTGACCTGGGCGCTGGCGATGGGAGAGCTGTAGTGAATCCCGCGCAAAGACCCGCCGTGGATGCGCAGCGGAGGCGTGTGCTCGGGCCCTTCCGCCACAATGTTCGCGCCCATCTTGCGCAACGGGGCGATGACGCGATCCATGGGGCGGCGGGAGAGCGAAGCATCGCCCACCAGGCGGCTTTCGAAAGTTTGCCCGGCGAGGAGCCCGGCCATCAGGCGCATGGTGGTGCCGGAGTTTCCGCAATCAATTTCGCCGGCCGGCGGAGTGAGCACGCGTTTTTTGCCATGCACGATCAATTCCGTGGGCTCGGGCTGCTCGATCTCAATGCCGAGCGCCCGCAGAGCGTTGACCGTGTGCATGCAATCTTCGCTCGGGAGGAAACCGCGAAGCCGGCACACGCCGTTGGCCAGGGCGCTGATGATGACGGCTCGATGGGAAATACTCTTGTCGCCTGGAACGGTGATTTCCGTGTCGATTCGAGGAGCTCGTTTTATCCGCAATTCCATAAAGCCAGGGCCAAATTGATACGCTGGGGCGGGCGCGACCACGCTTCCCCGCGCGCGATCATCAGCATCCAACATCGCATGCGCTTGTCCAGTTCTCCTCTTTCATTCCGCGCGCGAAAGCGCGAAATGGACAACGTGAAGGGGCGGCCGCGTCCGGGCGCCGTGCTACGGCACCAGGAAAATTTTCTGCGTGTAGGGGTCCTTCACTTCCGTGCCAGGAGCGAAGCCCTCGACATCAACGTATTTGCCAGGCGAATAGGGGCTCTCCACGAGGTGAGGCTTGTTCGGCACCGGAATCCCATAGGGATAATCGCCCTTCGCGACTTTGGTGGGGGCGGCCGACTGCGGCGGCGCACCGGCGCTTTCCGGGGGCGCACCATTTTCGGGTTGAGCCGGCCCGTTCGGGTTGAAAGGCTGTTGCTGCGGCGGGTATTGCGTGCCGGTCTGGGTGGTGGTGGTCGAGACCCGTCTCGTGCGCGTGGGAGGCGGCTGATCGACCGTGTCACAAGAGGTAAGCACCCAAGCGGTAAGCAGCAAAATCGACAACGGGAATTTCATAAAGACGGTTCGACGAAACTAGCCAGGTTCTGATTCATTGCCAAGGTTAAATGAGACCGGCTTGGGGCGCGGCCTTTCCGCGATTCCCGGGAGTTTCCAGATTTTTCTCCGTCACCACGGCCGTGCCGTAACATAAAACCTCGGTCATGCCGGCGCCGAGCTCGGTGGCGTCATAGCGAAGACCGATCACGGCGTTGGCCCCCAGGGCGGCGGCATGCTGGCACATTTCGTTGAAGGCATCGAGCCGGGCTCGTTCGCACAGATTTGTATAGATACTGATATTTCCACCGACGATCGTTTGCAGAGCGGCCCCGATGTTGCCAACCATACTGCGCGAACGAACGATAATGCCACGAACCAACCCGAGATGACGGGACACCCGATAGCCCTCGAACCCGAAAGCAGTGGTGCTTAAAAGAGGGTCGCTCATGGCGTCTCCTTAGCAGTTCCGCCGCGGCCGTGCCAAGGTTTTTGGGAAGAAGGTATTTATACGGTGACCCAGCAGGCCAGTTTCGATACTCAGGATAGAACGATGACGGAGAATCCGGACGACACCATTCTAGTGATTGATGATGACGCGCTCAGCCGCCGCATGGTGGTGCGATCGTTGTCCGATGGGGGATATCCCTGCCAGGAATCGGAGAGCGGCGAGGATGCGTGGGCGAAGATACACGCGGCCCCGCCCTCGCTGCTCCTGCTCGACTTTGAAATGCATGGGTTGAACGGGGCCGAACTGTTAAAAAAATTGCGCGTCGATCCCGACCCGGCCATCGCGCAGATCCCGGCTATCATGTTGACCGGGCACGGCGGCGAGGAGAGCGAAGTGCGCTGCCTGGAAGCGGGCGCGAACGATTTCGTGGCGAAACCGATCAACCTGGCGGTTCTGCGGGCACGGATCGACACGCAATTGCGCCTGCGTTCCCTGCGTCTGCAATTACAGCAACAGAACGAAGAACTGGAGGAGTGGCGGCGCAACCTGGAACAGGATCTGGCGGCGGCGCGCCTCACCCAGCAATCGCTCATCCCGCAAAAGCCGCTTGAGCTGGAGGGCTGGGACGTCGCGGCCTGTTTTCGCCCGGTCATTGAAGTGGGCGGCGATATGTATGGATGGCTGCGGATGAACGACGGCCGCATGCTTTTTTGGATAGCCGATGCGACCGGCCACGGGGCGGCCGCAGCGCTGGTCACGACGTTAACGAAGCTGCTTTTTCATCACGGCACGGCCGAACACAGCTCCCCCGCCGCCATCATGCAGGCGGTGAATAACGATTTTCGGAGCACTTTCGGGGCGCGTTCTTTCATGACGGCCATGTGCGTCGCTCTGCACCTGGAGACGGGCCGGGCCACGGTGGTGGGGGCGGGCCATCCGCCCCTGATCGTTGCGCGGCAGGAGGGTCGGGTCGAACTGGTGCCGTCGGGCGCGCCGCCCCTAGGGCTGATTGAACTACCGGATTTTGTGGAGGCCGAGACCCAGCTTGGGAAAGGGGATTCCTTCCTGTTGTACACGGACGGTTTGTTGGGCGGCGCGGTGGAGGGCCAGCCCCGTCTGACCCCGGAAACGCTGAGTCAGATGGTCGATCCTTCCGCTCCCACGGCTGAGGGAATTTTACGGAGCGTCCTGACGCGCGTCATTCCGACAGACAGCGGAACGCGCCTGCCGGACGATTTGACAGCTATCGTCGTGCAAAATATCGGTTAAAAAAAGTTTTCATTCCCGAAATTTAGTATTGCCCTGCCTCGAACGAAGCATTAATCAGCGTTTATGCCGAAAACCAAGACTCCTTCCAAACGCAAGCCGAACGCCGCCTTCATGAGACCGGTGCAACCGGACGACAAACTTTCCGCGATCGTTGGCTCCAAGCCTATCCCGCGGTCAGAACTCACCAAGAAACTCTGGGAGTATATCAAGAAGCACGGTTGCCAGGATAAGAAAAAGAGAACCATGATCAACGCCGACGATGCCCTCCGGCCTGTCTTCAATGGCAAGAGCCAGGTGAGCATGTTCGAGATGACCAAGCTCGTCTCCGGGCATATCAAGTAACAAAACTCGAGTCCACTTTTGAGGTCGCCCGGCGCTTTCCGCGCCGGGTTTCCTTTGTCCGGGGGGCGCATCCGGGCTTGCGCGGGCCCGCGCTTTGCCTGAAATTGCCGGTGTGAAGACTCATCGTTCCCTTCTCCTTTGGTCCGTGGCATTCAGCCTCGCCCTTTCCGCCACGCTCCAAGCCGAACCGAGTTGGCAGACCGATTTTAAGAAAGCGCAGGAGCAGGCCAAAACGGACAAAAAGCTTCTGCTGGTTGATTTCACGGGATCCGACTGGTGCGGATGGTGCATCCGGCTCAATCGCGAAGTGTTCTCGAAGCCGGAATTTCAGGAGTACGCGAACAAGAATCTGGTCCTGCTCGAGATTGATTTCCCGCGGCCCGGGGGCGACGTCGCCAAAGCGCAGACTAATTCGGTTAAGAAACAGAATGAGCAGCTCGCCATGCAATATCAGGTTCAAGGCTACCCCACGGTTATCGTCCTGAACGGTGAAGGCCGGAAGGTGGGCGAACTTGGCTACATGGAAGGCGGTCCGTCCGCCTTCATTGCTCAGCTCGAGAAACTGCGCAAAGGCTAGAGCCGGTTTCGCAAGACCCCACGTCGGAGAGGGTCCGCGCGGCTCAGTTATTCTTTTTGTTCGTCTCGAAGGCGCGTTGCAGGGCGTCGGAAAGTTCGCGCCGGCTGAAAGGCTTCGGCAGAGCGCTGCGAAATCCGTAAGTCAGAAATTTGGAGAGAGCGGCTTCATCGCTGTATCCGCTGCAAATAATGGCCGTCACATTCGGGTCCACGCTGCGCAGCCGTTCGATCGTGGCCAACCCTCCCATTCCGCCCCGAATGGTGGCGTCCAAAATGACGGCCTGGAAATGCTCCCCCCGGCGTAAGGCCCGCTCGTAGACCCGGACCGCTTCCAAGCCGTCGGGCACGGCCGTCACTTCGTATCCGAGCGTGCTCAAGAGCTGCGAGGTCAGGTCGCGAATGGCTGCTTCATCATCCATCACGAGAATGCGCTGGTGATTGAAATGAAAGACGCGCTCCGGGAGCCGTGCATCCGGAACCTGCTCCTCTGCGGTTGTGGCCGGCAAATAGAAAGCGAAGGTCGCCCCTTCGGATGAGGAGCTCTCCAGTTGCAAAATCCCGCCATGGCGCTTGATCACCGAATAGCTGATGGCCAGGCCCAGCCCGCTGCCGAGCGGCTTCGTCGTAAAATAAGGATCAAAAATCCTGGTCACGATCTCGTCCGGGATTCCTGAGCCCCGATCGGCTACCATCACTTTGATATAGCGTCCAGCCGGCAATCCGCCCGTCTGTTCTTCCAGGGTGACATTGCGCGCGGAGATGCGGACGGTGCCTCCATCGGGCATGGCCTCGCGCGCGTTGATGACGAGGGCATTCACGACTTGCTCGATTTGCGCCGGGTCGACTTCTGCTTTCCAGATATCGCCCGGCAACTCGATGTCACCACGCAGGTTGGAGCCGTAGAGCGAAAATTCAGCGGCCTGCGCGAGCAGATCGGCCACGGAAGCCACCCGCTTGAGCGGCGCGCCGCCTTTGGAGAAGGTGAGCAACTGGCTCGACAAATGGGCGGCGTGTTGCGCCGCCTGCCCCGCTTTGGAAAGGAACGAGAGCAAACTGCCGGCGTCGGTCGGGGCTTCAATCTGGGCCAGCCCGATGTTGCCGGAGATGACGGTCAAAATGTTGTTCAGATCGTGCGCAATGCCACCGGCCAGAGTGCCGAGAGACTCCAGTTTACTGGTCGTTAGGCGTTCTTCTTCCGTCCGTTTCCGCTCGGTCACGTCGCGGAAAAAGACGGAGACCCCACTGCCGCTGGGATAGGCGCGCATCTCGAACCAGATCTTGCCGACCGCATCGCTTGCTTCGAACTCGACTGGGGCCTGGTCGGCCAGGACGCGCCGATAATTCTGTTCAAAAGGCGATCCGACTAACTCGGGAAATTCAGCCCAGATCTGTTTGCCGATCAAGTCATCGCGTTGGCGCGCGAGCAGCCTCTCGGCCTCCGGATTGAGGTAGGTGAAATTCCAATCCTGGTTCAAGGAGAAGAAGCCGTCGGTCGTATTCTCAAGAATGTCGGTGAGAGTGCGGGCCGACTCCTGCAAGGCGGCGCGGGCGTGATTGCGCTCGGCCAGATCGCGGATCTGTCGCTCGGCCACGGAGAGGCGAACGTTGAGAAGCGCGATGTCGAGCGGCTTCGTCAGGTAATCGTTGGCCCCGGCGGCCAGGGCCAGCCCCAGGTCTTCTGTCTCGGTCCGCGCCGTGACCAGCAGGATAAACATTTCGTCACCGGTGGGAGTGGCCCGCAATGCGCGGCAGAGTTCGATGCCGCTGCGACCGGGCAGCATCCAGTCGAGGATGAGAAAGGAAAAGCTTTGCTGCTGGAGAGCGCGCTCTGCTTCCTCGGCACTGTCCACGGCGAGGACTTCGTGGCCACGGCGCTCGATCAGCCGCTCCAGGTGGTGCCGACTCTCCTGATGATCTTCAACCAGCAAAATTTTCATGATTTGGATCGTTCCCCCTCCCCCGCGTCCCCTTATTATTACCGTCCCACCCCCCGAAAAAGGAGGCAGGCATCGCCGGTCTTGGGACTTCCTAGCAGCAAGATAATTGCCAAAGTCGGGAGAGTTGGCGGCGCAGGCATTGACGTCGGGGGTGGCCTTGCGCAACGACTTGCCTCTGCTAGATACACGCATTCCCGATTTGCTCATGCCTCTTGCGCGTTTCTTTTCGCTTTTTCTAGGCCTCATCATCCTTGGACTGACCTCTGGGCAGGGACAAACTCCGGCGGCGGCGCCCGCGGCGGAACGAACCAAGCCCGTGGCCGCCCCGGGACCGCGCATCACTTTCAACTCGGTCCATGTGGATGAGCCTTATATCGCAATGACTTTTGATGATGGCCCCCACGGCACGCTCACGCCCAAGCTGCTTGACCTGCTGGCCGCCCGTCATATGAAAGTGACGTTTTTCGTCCTGGGCGAATGCATCGAGCAGCATCCCGAGGTCCTGCAACGGGCGGCGCGCGAGGGACATGAAATCGCCAACCACTCGTGGTCGCATCCGCAGCTCAACAAAATGTCGGATGAAGCGGTCCGCTCACAATTGCGGCGCACAGATGACGCGATCAAACAAGTCACAGGCAAACGCCCCACCTTGTTTCGGCCGCCCTATGGAGCGATCACGACACGGCAGAAAAAATGGATCCACGATGAATTTGGTTATCAGATCATTATGTGGGACGTGGATCCGCTCGATTGGAAAGAGCCGGGCCCGACCACGGTGAGTAATCGGATCCTGAGAGAAACGCGGGCGGGTTCCATTATTCTGTCGCACGACATTCACCGGGGCACGATCGAAGCGATGCCCGCCACGTTCGAGCAACTGCAAGCGAAGCATTTCAAGTTCGTGACGGTGTCGGAATTGATTGGGCTGGCTACGCCGGAGCCGCCCAAGGCGACCCCGCCGGCGCGCAAGAGTGTGGCGGCGCCCGCTGCCACGAGTAGTCCGGCGCCGGATGCGGCCGAGAACGCCGGGGCGCCTGCCCAAAGTCTGGTTCCAGCGCCGGCGGCCACAACGGCCTCCTCTCCCGGCCACTGACGTGGCGGCCATGGTTGCCGAACAATACCTGCAGCTTCGAACGGAAGTTGAAACTGCGTTAGCCGGCTTGCTCAAACTCGGCACGGAGTTGCGGCGCAGTCCGGAGACGCTCGAAATCGTGCATGGCTTGCTCACGGACATTCGGGAGCCGTTGCTTTTTGTGGTGGTGGGCGAAGTGAAATCCGGCAAGTCATCACTGCTGAACGCGCTTTTCGGACAGGAATTCGCCAAAGTGGATGTTCTTCCGACGACCGACAAGGTGTGCATCTTCCGCTACGGCGCCGAGGAAAAGCAGGTCGACGTTTCTCCCCGATTGATCGAGCGCTATCTGCCGATTCCTTTTCTGCACGACTTCAACGTGGTGGACACGCCCGGGACGAACACGATCGTGGCGGAACATCAAACCATTACGGAAAATTTCGTCCCACGCGCGGATTTGATCCTCTTCGTCTTTTCCGTGGTTAATCCATGGACGCAGTCTGCCTGGGAATTCCTCGATGTCATCCAGAAGAGGTGGCTCAAGAATATCGTGTTTGTCCTGCAACAGGCCGACCTGCGGGAGCCGGCCGAAATTGAAGTGATTCACCGTCATCTTCAGGACAATGCCATCCAAAAACTGGGATTCGCCCCTCCTATCTTTCCCGTCTCCGCGCGCAAAGCGCTCCTGGCCCGCACCACCGGTGTGGACAAAGAGAGACTCTGGAAGGAGAGCCAGTTCGGAGCATTACAGGACCAAATCGATCGGGTCGTGCGCGAATCGGAAACGCGCCTGCTCAAGCTGCGTTCCGCGCCCAAGACCGCGCGCGTCGTACTCGGCGAGATTGCGCGCGAGATTGAAGAAGCGATCGAGATCATTGCGCGCGACGAAGCGCGCATCAGCCGGATCGATCACTTTCTGGAAGCGCGCCGCGAGCAGTCAGCCAAGCATGTCTCCGGCCTGGCCCGCGGGGTCGAGAAGGCCTGTCGCGAGTGCACCGCCGAAGGCGAGAAGCTCCTGCAGGAGAAACTTTCCTTCTGGCGCACCTGGCAGGTTATTTGGAACCGTTCGCGCTGGCAGCGGGATTTCCAAATGCAGATGGAGATGAAACTCCGGCAGACGGTGGAGCCGCAGGTGGAGCAGTCGGTCCAGATCCTCGAGACCGACCTGCGCGGCCTTTGGCCGCAATTGAACGACATGTTGCACACCCTGCTCGAAAAAGATCTGCGGGATCACGTTCCCCGCACTATCCCCGACTTTGCCCGTCAACGCCGCGAACTTCTGCAATCGGTCCATCTCGCTTTGGTTGAGCGCGCCTCCGGCAAGGCGGTCGCGGAGGAGTTGGCGAGGTTATTTGAAGAGACCTCGGCGCGGCTGCGCGTGCCCGCTGGAGTGGCCGCCGCGGGTGGCGTGGTGGCGTTGATTGCGGCCATGAGCAGTGCCGCCGTGGCGGATGTGACCGGGATCCTGGCCGCGTCCGCGGCTATTGTCGGCACATTCGTCGCCCTCAGTCAGCGAAAAAAAATCCTGAACGCCTACGAAAAAGAAATGGGAAGCAAATGCGTGGAACTGGTCCAGGCGATCGAAGCGCAACTGGTCCGGTCGATCGACCTTTTCTACGCCGAAGTCGCGGCTGCTTGTCATCCGCTCCAGGCATTTTGCGCAGCCAAACGCAAACAGTATGAGCCATCCCTGCAGCAGACCGAAGACCTTCGCCGCACGTTCGAAGGGCTTAGTTCCCGGATTGGTTAGGCGGGCGGGCCGGCCGGACTGACTCGGGCGACCGAGCGCGCGGCAACAAGGCGAATGTTGGAGAGGCGGTTGGGCTAATCGCCTGTCTATTTCGTGAGGTGCTTGGCCCAAGCACCTCTCCAACGCGCTCCACGTTTGGTCGCACCGATCGCGAC
The DNA here is from genome assembly GCA_038203615.1 of Chthoniobacterales bacterium. Taxonomy (GTDB): domain Bacteria; phylum Verrucomicrobiota; class Verrucomicrobiia; order Chthoniobacterales; family UBA10450; genus JBBRDU01. The sequence continues at coordinate 12,161 of JBBRDU010000045.1, read as the reverse complement.
GTGCAAACTCCGAAAGCTTTCGCCAGTTGTTACACCGTCACTTCTTGGCGTTGGACGAACGGTCCACCACCTTTTGTTCCTGCTGCCGTTTCGCCAGGACAAAATTATTATTATCGCCGTAGGAGCGCCAGGGTCCTGGCGGGATGTCCCGGACGTCCACGAATTGCCAGTCGGTCACATCCGTGGGCTGGAGGCCAAGGTAATCGCGCACCGCCGGGGAAACGTCCAGTCCGGCGCCATGGTTGAGATTCGGCTTGGGACGTTCCATTCCGAAAACATATTGAAAATGGTCGGTGCGAAACGGACCACAATCTTCCCATTGGGCGTAACAGGTGCGATTCCCTTTGCGAACGGAGATCCAGCGATGTTGACAAACGGACTGGCCGGGGCCCGCGTAAAATTGTTTGAACCAGGGAATAACCAGCGGCGCTTCCGGCTTGAACTGCCCATGGGTCACGTCGTTATAGGGCAAGGCGCAGTAAAATGGATTCTGGCGCGGCGTAAAAGCCACCGGGATATAATTCCGGCGCGAGGAGGGCTCCGGCGTATCGAAGCCACCATAGCTGCTCTGCCAGTTGGCGTCCCACGAGCTCTTGTAATTGGGCACCGGATTGTTACCCCCGGCCGCTTCGCCGATCCAGAAGACGGTTGTAACGATGCCTGTCTTCCATTGGAAGCGCTCGGTCGTCGGACGAGAGGTGGTGGGAACAAAGACCTGGGGCTCGACTTTAACCAGCGCCTGCTCGCGCAGCTTCATGGCATACTTGGCGAAATCCGCGCTGCTCTCGTAGGGCGAGCCGGACTGAGCCAAGCCTGACATAGTCCCTGCAACCAGGAACCCAAAAATGACGAAAATCCTCCTCATTGGCCGAATGCCGGACTGTTTCTTATCCGAATTCCCCCTGTCAGGCAAGGCGTTTCCTTCTGGAAAAACCAGAGCCATCGGGGGTTATGGATCCTTAAGCAGTAACCATTCCAATGCCTAGATTCGGCTGAGCCGCGTATCCTGCTGGCCCTGTGGATCCTGCGTCTCTGGGTGATCGAGAGTATAATGCAATCCACGGCTCTCTTTTCGGCTCAAAGCAGAGTCCACAATCAGTGCCGCCACCGTAGCCAGATTGCGTAATTCCAGCAGATCGACCGAGACTTTGAAGTTCCAATAAAAATCGTGGATCTCCCGCTGCAGATTGCGCAAACGAGCGCTGGCTCGCTGCAGTCGTTTATCGGTCCGAACAATCCCAACGTAATCCCACATGAGCCGCCGGATCTCATCCCAGTTGTGATAGATGACCACCAATTCGTCCACATCCTGGACGTTGCCTGATTCCCATTCGGGCAGAGAAATCTGGCGCGCCGGATGAGACGGTGGTTGATCGCGCAGGAGGGTTTGAAAAGCCCGATGGGCCACGACCAGGCCTTCGAGGAGCGAGTTACTGGCCAACCGGTTGGCGCCATGGAGCCCGGTGCAGCCCACTTCACCGATGGCATATAATCCGGGGAGACTGGTCGCCCCGTTCACATCGGTTTTGACTCCGCCGCATTGATAGTGAGCCGCTGGCACCACCGGGATCGCCTGTTTCGACATATCAACGCCGAACCGCAAACAGGTCTCGTAGATATGCGGGAAACGTTCTTTCAGGAACTCGGGTGTCTGATGGGTGATGTCGAGGAAGACACAGGCCGCGCCCGACCGCTTGATTTCGGCGTCAATGGCGCGCGCCACGATATCGCGCGGCGCCAGCGATCCGCGCGGATCGTAGCGCCTCATAAAATCTTCGCCGCGCGGGTTCCGCAAAATGCCGCCCTCTCCGCGGACCGCCTCCGAGATCAGGAATGACTTGGCCTGGGCGTGAAAGAGACAGGTCGGATGGAATTGGATGAATTCCATGTTGGCGATGACGGCTCCGGCCCGCCAGGCTATGGCCACGCCGTCCCCCGTCGCGATATCCGGATTGGTCGTATACAGATAAACTTTGCCGCAGCCGCCCGTGGCCAGAACGATGCGGTCCGAACGAATCGTTTTCACCTGGCCGCTTTTTTCATCCAACACGTAAACGCCGAGACACCGGTCTTCCGCCGCGAACCCGAGCTTGCCCGAGGTGATCAGATCGACCGCCATGTGATTTTCAAGCAGCTCCACCTGCGGATGGCGGCCCAGCTCGCGCAGCAAAACGTTTTCGATCTCTTTGCCCGTGACGTCCCGCACATGGAGAACGCGCCGCTTGGAATGGCCGCCTTCGCGGCCGAGATCGAACTCGCGGTGCCCGGACACTTCGCGCTCGTCGAAATGCAATCCCAGCTCCACCAATTCGCGAATGCGCTCGGGGCCTTCCGTCACAATCGTGCGCACGACCGCTTCGTCGCAGAGCCCGGCGCCGGCCACCAGGGTGTCGCGCACATGCAACTCGAACGAATCCTCGCCGCTGGTGACGCAGGCAATGCCACCCTGCGCCCAGGCTGTGTTGCTGTCGGCGCCTTTGCGTTTCGTCACCACTGCGACCGAACCGTGCTGAGCCGCTTTCCAGGCGAAACTGAGACCGGCAATGCCGCTGCCGATGACGACGAAATCGTACTCCTTCATGGCAGACGGATATTATCGATCAGACGCGTCTTCCCGAAAAAGACGGCCAGGGCCAGCAGCGCACCCGCCGTCACCCGCTCGAGCGGTTGGAGATTCTGCGCGTCCACCAACGCAATGTAATCGACGCGCGCCAGTTTCGCCTGGCCGATCATCTCCCGAACCAAAGCGATCACCCGGGCCGAGGATCTCTCGCCGCCCTGGACGACGGCGGCTGCCTGTTGCAGGGCGCCGCGCAAGACCGGCGCCTCCTTCCGTTCCGCCGGGCTCAGGTATTGATTGCGCGAGCTCAAGGCCAGGCCGTCCGATTCGCGCGCGGTCGGCACGCCGACAATCTCGATGTCGAAATTCAAGTCCCGCACCATCCGGCGAATAATGGCGAGCTGCTGAAAGTCCTTCTCTCCGAAAACGGCGACGTGCGGCTTCAGCAGATTGAAGAGTTTCGCCACCACTGTGCAAACCCCTCGGAAATGTCCGGGCCGGGATTGTCCGCAAAGCCCCCTGGAGAGGGAAGTTTCCCCCACCTCCATGGAGCGATCGGTGAAATACATTTCGTCTACCAAGGGTCGAAACAGGACATCCACTCCAACGCCGCGGCATAATTCTTCATCCGCTTTCTCGAGTCGCGGGTAACGGTCGAAATCGGAACCGGGCTCGAACTGCAGGGGATTGACGAAACTGCTGACCACCACCTCGCCGCCCGGCCCGGCCTGCTCGCGCGCGACTCGCAGCAACGCGAGATGGCCCGGATGCAAAGCGCCCATCGTCGGCACAATGACCCGGCGCGGGCCTGGCCGCTCGGCCCGAACACTGGCGATCGTGATCAGGATTTTCATGGCGCGCTAGGGGCCGCGTTCCTCCAACCAGATGGCCTGCCGCGCGAACCTGAATTTGGCATGTCGGAAGTTATTCCAGCCGGCTCGCCGCGCCAGTTCGCCGAATTCCTGGAAGGAAAAGGCGCGCGCCGCCGATAGCCGGCCGTCGTATTTCGTCATGGCATCCCGAAAAACGGCGGAGGTAAGCAGAAAGACGCCGGCCCTGGCCAGGAAGCTCCGGCGCAAATCGGCCACCAGCACAAAAGCCCGGGATAGTTCCCGGGCGCGGCGCAACAGACGAACGGCATCCAGTTCAGTGAAGTGATGGAGAACGAGGGAGCAGAGCACCATGTCATAGGGCCCGCCTTCCCACTCCAGGATGTGGCCGTGATGAAAGGCGATCTCGGGGTAAGCCATGCTCAAACTTTTTGCGATCTCCAGGGTGGCGGGCTGGGCGTCGACGGCATCAACTGCCATATCGGCGTGCACGCTCCGCGCGTAATCGACCACGAGGCGCGGGATGTCCCCGGAGCCAGTGGCCAGATCCAACACGCGCAAGCGATCGTTCGGTTTGATCCATTGCTTCAGGAACCGGCTCACCAGGGTGTAGCTCCCGAAAAATCGATTGAGTTGCCGGAGGTTGTGCAGATCGCGCTCCAGCTCGATCGACACCGGTTGCGGCCGGTCCATCCATTCGAGCTCGGCGGGATTAAAGCGGCGCTGCATTCAATTAGTGGCATCCGCTTCCAGCCGATGGTCCGGAAATCATCGGCAAGATGCCGATGCCACTTCGGTCTGATCGGTCCTATTCACGCAGGAACGCGGACCACGATGCGGGGAGTTCCGCCGTCTCGACTTGACTGGCCAGGCGGCCTTCAAATTCCGGGCGGAAGGAGGTGCTCGTGCCGTAGACCATCATCACGTCTTCGGTGCCCTCGGTCCGGATGGCGTGGGCGACCCCCGCTGGCACCACCACTCCCACGTTGTTGGCACTGCGGTGATTATCGCCATCGATGAAAAATCGCATAATGCGTGGATCGAGACCGTCCCGGGCATCGCGCAGGATCATTTCCACCATGCCTTGCACAAAAAAGATGACGTCCCATTGCTCGCGCTCGTAGGGGCGCGCGGAAAAATTCTGTGGTTCCTCCAGATACAGTTGCCGCATCCATTCCGCCGGTTTCCTGTCTTCCGGAATGCTGGGGGGATGGACGTGAAAACCTTTGGCTGTGTTCGCGAACATGCGAGCACTGGCCCATTGGGCGGGCCAAAGACCGATCCGGGCCAGCACTCCTTCATCGCGCCGGACCAATTCGCCGAACAGGCCGCGGTGGCGTTGCGGATGGATTTTCCGGGCAAACACTTCGACCCCCGGGATCCAGGCCGCGCTCGTCGCCGGATCCGACGGATCCGCCGCCAACAATTCCCGGGCTTCCACCCCCTGGCCTCTCAGCCGTTCCGGGAGTGAACCAGCGCGGTAATCGCGCGTGGCCAGCAGAGCGCGCGCGTCGCCAGCCAGGCCTTCCCACAGTTCATTTTCGCGATCTTTCATATGGTCAGCTCTTTGTCCGCCTAACGATTCGAACCCCCATTGGCGTTCTGTTCAAGCAGATTTCGAGCTGCACATTATATTAATTGAAGCAGGACGCAGGCAAATTTACGCTGGTCGGAACCTGGCCCTGCCTGTTCCAGTCTTTTTGATGCGCGATTTTTTCTTCTACATTTTATATCGTGCAGGCTCGGCTCTGTTCGCGGCTCTGCCGCTGCCCGTCCTGTTTCGCCTCGGCCAGTTCGCCGGTTTCTGCGCCTGGCTGGTCCTTCCCCATTATCGCCGCCTTGCCCTGCACAACCTTGCCCTTGCCTTCGGCCACGAACAATCCGAACGCGAACTGCGCTCTCTGGTCCGCCGCCATTTTCAACGACTGGGGGCCAATCTCCTGTGCAGTATCAAAGTCGCCGTCATGCCGCTCGCCCTCCTGGAGAAGCGCGTCAAAATCGAAAATCTTGATGCCATCCATCAGCATCTGCGCGCCGGCCGGCCGGTTGTCGCGATCCTGAGCCATCTCGGCAATTGGGAGGTTTTCTCGCAAATCTGGCCCCGGTTCTTCGGCTATGTGCGCAACAGTACAGTCTACCAAAAACTCGGTAATCCTCTAATCGACGAACATGTGCGAAAACTGCGCGCCCGGACTGGCGTGGAAATGTTCGATCGCAAAGATGGATTTCACAAGCCGATCGAACTGCTGCGCGCCGGCGGCATCATTGGGATTTTAAGCGATCAACACGCGGGCGATCATGGTTTATGGGTCCCGTTCTTTGGCAAGCTAGCCTCGACCACTCCGTTGCCGGCGTTGCTGGCCAAACGCACCAATGCCGCGCTCATCGCCATCGGGCTTTACACCGAAGGCGTCGCCCGCTGGCGCATCACGGTCGAGCCCGCCCTCGACACGCGCGCCGGTTCCATCGAAGCGCTCACCGCGAAATCCAACGAAACCATCGCCGCGCAAATCAGGCGCGCGCCGGAGGATTGGTTCTGGGTGCACGACCGCTGGAAAACCCCGCGCCCAAACTTTTTGCTGAGCCGCTACAAACGCGGTGTCTATTTGCCGCCGAATTCCCCCGCCGCGCGGCTCAAGCCCTTTCGCATCCTGATCCGCTCCAGCAACTGGCTGGGAGATTCGGTCATGGGCGTCCCGGCCGTGCGCGCGATCAAGCAGGGCCGGCCCGATGCCCACGTGACGGTGGCGGTTCCGGAGAAAATCGCAGCCATCTGGAAGCTGGTCCCGGAGGTGGACGAAATTATCTCTCTGCCGGCGGGCTCACTTTTCGGAACGGTCCGGGCCCTTCGCCAGGCTTTGCCGTTCGATGTGGCCATCCTTTTTCCGAATTCCTTGCGGGCGGCGTTGGAAGCATGGCTGAGCGGTATTCCGCGACGCGTCGGCTATCGAGGTCATCATCGCTCCTGGCTGTTGCACCAGATCGTGCGGCAGCGCACGCACATCGGACGAATTGAACATCAGGCCGAGAAATATCTGCGCATCGCGCGGGATGCCGGCGCGGAAACGGGCGCGCCGCAGCTGCCGGCCGCGCCTCTCCTGCGCCCTGAAGCCGGCGATAAGATTGCTTTGTGCCCCGGTGCCGAATACGGCCCGGCCAAGCGCTGGCTGCCGGAACGTTTCGCCGCGGTGGCGGCGGCTGTATCGGCGGACCGGCCGGTGCAGTGGGTTTTGTTTGGAACGGCCACCGACGCCGCCGTGGGCGGCGTCATCGCCACCGCCCTGGGCGAGCGTTGCGTTAATCGCATTGGCCGCACGTCGCTTGCTGAATTGATTGAGGAATTGCGCGCCTGCCGATTGCTCCTGACTAACGACACCGGCACGATGCACCTGGCCGCCTTGCTCGGTCTACCCACCGTCTCCATCTTTGGCTCGACCGAGCCGCGCCTGACCGCGCCCCTGGGCGCCGGGCACATCATTCTGCGGCACCATGTCGAATGCAGCCCCTGTTTCCTGCGCGAATGTCCCATCGACTTTCGCTGCATGAAAGCGGTCACCGTGGAAGAAGTGACGGCGGCGGTCCGGTCAATTCTGCAACGATAGGGACCCCGCCGCCTTGATTGTCCGCTCTAGAGGGGGGCGTGTCGCCCCCAAACTGGGCGAAGGCGGCCGGCACCGCCGCCCCTACACTGGCTGAACCTGTTATCGGGCGGACGCCGAAACGCGGCGGCCGAGCACCTCGGCTAAAGGCGTTTCATCATTCGAATCGCGAAGGCAAGGGCGCCCCGCCTGCCAAGTGCCTGCTTTCACCGAGAGCGGTCATCCCGAGCCAGTCCCGCCGAGGCGGGAGCGAGGGATCCCGCCCAGAGCGAGAGCGTCACACGGGGCACACTTGCGTAGTCGACAGCGCGGATGAGAGGTCCCTCCTCATCTACGCGAGTCGGGATGACAACACCAGGGGTGATGCGAATGCGTTAGGCGAAGAGTCCGTCTCGGTCGAAGGACACATGCGGGCCCAGACGCCGCAGCGCGGCGTCCCTGCCACATTGCCGTTGCTTTCGCGATTGCTTGCACAATGATGGTGTCGCATGACGTCTGTCGTCGCACCGCGAGTGCGCACCGAATTACAAGTGATGTTCTTCGACACGGATTGCGGCGGTGTCGTGCATAACATCGCCTACCTCCGCTTCGTCGAAGTGGCGCGGACCCTTCTGGCCGAGCAACTGGGTCTGCCGCTCTCCACCATGGCCGAGACGCAGCGATTCCCGGTGGTCGTGCGAACGGAAATCGATTATCGCCGTGGCGCAAAACTGGGGGACCACCTGGTCGTGGAAGGCTGGCTCGATCGCCTGGAGCGCGTGCGCTTCTGGTGCGGTTTCCAGATTCTTCGGCCGAAGGATGACACGATCATTGCCGAATGCCGGCAAATGCTGGCCATTGTCGAAATGCCTGGGGGAAAAGTCCTGCGTTTACCAGATGACTGGGAAAAATATCGCGGCGCCGAGCCGGCTGTTCCCCCCAGTGGCTGCGCGGCGCGGCGCGTCTGACTATGGTCGCTGGAACTCGTGCCCTGCGTCTGGACGAGACGTTCATGGATCCCCCGGCACTGGAGCCGCCGCCTACGCGGCACGCTTTGTTCGTGTTGCTCATTGCACTGGCCGCGCTCCTGTATGGGGCCACCGCCGGGTCCGGCGACCTCTACAACGAGACGGACGGGCAATATGCCGGCGCCGCCAAAGAAATGGTCGAGACCCGGCAATGGATCGTGCCCACGAACGACGGAGTGCCCCGTCTGCAAAAGCCTCCCCTGCTCTACTGGCTGATCGTTACCTCCTACCAAATTTTCGGAGTCACCGCCACGGCCGCTCGCTTGCCCATGGCTGCCGCCATTGTTGCCACCACCGCGCTGACCTTTCTGGTCGGCGAGCGTCTGCGTGATTACTGGCACGGTTTCCTGGCCGGCCTGATCTACCTGACGCTGGGTGGAACTTTTCTTCTCGGCCGCATCATCATGCCGGAACCGGTCTTCAGCGCTCTTCTGGTCGGGGCCATTTTTTGTGCGCTCTGCGGGTATCAACGCCGGCGGCGGCGGCGCGAGTGGTATACGGGGTTCTGGATCTGCGCGGCGCTGGCCTGCCTAACGAAAAGTGTGCTGGGCGTGGCCTATCTCTTTGCCATCATCGGTCTGCTCGCGGTCTTCTACCGCGAAGCGCGATTGCGCTTCCGCCCACTGCTGCACTGGGGCTACTGGCTGATGTTTTTGCTTATCGTCGTGCCCTGGTATCTCTGGGTGCATCGCCATTATCCGGGCACTTTTCATCACCTCCTCAACGAGGACTGGAAAAACCGTGTCATAGGAAACGCGGATGACGTGCCCCGCCTGCAGTTCCTGGCCCTTCACCTGGTCTGGTGGTTTCCCTGGTCTCTTCTGGCCCTTCTCGCCGTCGGACTGGCCTGGCGACGCGTCCTGCGTCCGCGCGAGCTGGAGTTTTCGGACGCGCTCCCCCTGATCTGGATGGGCGTCGTGTTTGTGCCGCTCCTGCTGATCGGCCAGCGCCAGGATTACTATTCCATGAGCATGTGGAGCGCGTTCGCGCTTTGGAGCAGCACGGCGTGGGACCGACTCCCGTCGAAACTGCGCGTGGCCGGCGCGGCCCTTGTCAGTCTCTGCGGCCTATTGTTAGGCGGGGTGGCTATCGCTCTGATGCAGGCTCTGCCCGGCACCGATCGTTGGAGCAACGGCGCCGGTCGTTTCAGTGCTTGGCACGTGCTCCAGGGGATCCCGCGAACGGTCTGGCACGACCTCTGGCCCCTCGCCGCCGTGGCCTCGGTTTCCCTCCTCGTTTTCGCCGGCATCTCCGTTTTCTTCAGCCTGAAAAACCGCGACCGAATGGCGGTGGCCGCCATCGCGGCAGCAATGGTCCTGGCCGGCCTGGCCATGATCGATGGCGTGGCGCGAATGGCCCCCTATTTTTCGCTCGCGGATGCCGCTCGTTTCCTGAACGAACGGCCCGGCCCCAAGGGACAGGTCATCTTTGAAGGCGCCCTTCATCAGGGGAGCAGCCTTGTTTTTTATCTTCACCAGAAATTTTATCTGGTGAATCGCCCGCCGGACGATGATTCTTTCGTCGGCAACGAGGCCAAGAGCATCGTGTTGGATGAGTCGGCTGTGCTGGCGAGATGGGCCGATCCTGACGTGGTTTATCTCATCATTGACCAAGACCGAGTTTTGTACTGGCAAAAGCTGATCACCGCCAGATTCCACATTTTCCACCAGGTGAACGCTTCCGGGATGTCCGTGGTACTGAGCAACGAGCTGTGAGAAGTGGCATCGGCTTCCAGCCGATGAACTGATTTAAACATGGGCTGGAAGCCCATGCCACCATCTGTCGTAACCGGCCTGCGGCCATTGTCCCAGTTGAAAAACGGAGCGAGCCGCGTAAGATGCGGACTCATTTTTCGGACGAGGACCACACTATGTCGCAACATCGCAGTTTAAAAGGGGCGAGCACCATTGCCGCCAAGCGTAACGTTCTGAAGCGTTTTGAACGCGTCGAGCTGCTGAAAAAGCGCGGCCAATTCAAGGATGGCAGCAAGGTCATCGGTCTGCCCAAGACGAAGCCGGACGTTTAACGGCTCTGGCCCTTTCGTGAACGGTGACTCGCGAACCGTGAATACGGGTTGGATTCGCGACCACCGTGTGGCCCCCACCATTCACGATTCACCGATCACCAATCACTCTCCCTAATATGCGCCTCAACCGCTTCCTCGCGGCCGCCGGCCTCGGCTCGCGGCGGTATTGTGACGAATTGATTGAGACCGGGCGAGTCAAGATCAACGGAAAGATCTGCACCGATTTCAGCAGCCAGCCGGCCGAGACCGATTTCGTCAAGGTTGGCCAGCGGCGGGTGCAGATGGAACCGACGCACACCATCGTCCTGCACAAGCCGGCCGGTTTCGTTTCGACCCGGAGCGACCCGCACGCGCGCAACACAATTTTTGACCTTCTGCCCGCCAAATTCTCGAACCTGTTCAACGTGGGCCGGCTCGACGCGCAGACGGAAGGTCTGCTCCTCATGACCAACGACGGCGATCTCTCGCAGAGACTCACCCATCCGCGCTACAAAGTGGAAAAAGAATATGAGGTTACGCTGGATCGAGCCTGGGACCCGATGCTCAAGATCAAACTCCTGCGCGGAATCGTGCTGGACGGACAGCGCGCCAAACTGGCCAATCTCCGCGACGTCAGTCCCACCCGACTGCGCGTCATTCTGCGCCAGGGACTGAACCGCCAGATTCGCCGGATGTTCGAAGCCATCGGTTACCAAGTGAAGCACCTTGTTCGTATTCGCATCGGGAATCTGCACCTGGGCGATTTGCCGCGGGCCCATTGGCGGCCCCTCACCAAATCCGAACTGGCCAGTCTCAAACCGGTAGGCGAAAAGAGGAGCAGGCGTGAACAGGATTAACCCGATCCCGCCTTGGCAGGACGAGACCCGCTTTCGAATCCAGAATCCTGTGAATCCTGTCTAAAGAATGAATCTCGAAGGTTGTAGAGCGTTAGTGACCGGTGCGTCCGCGGGAATCGGGCGAGAGTTTGCCCGGCTCCTGGCGCCTCGCGCTCAATCCATCGTTCTGGTGGCGCGCCGCCGCCAGCGATTGGAAGAGTTGCGCGACGAACTGACCAGGCAAAACCCAAATCTAGCTGTGCACATCCGGGCGGTTGACCTGGCCCAACGGACGGAAGTTCAAACCCTGCTCGAATGGCTCGCCCAGGAAAAGATTTCGGTCGACCTGCTCATCAATAACGCCGGGCTGGGCGATATGGGATCATTCGCCACGGGCGATCCCGAACGCATCGAACAAATGCTGCTCGTCAACACGCTGGCCCTGACTCTGCTCACCCGGCACCTTCTGCCGGCCATGCTGAGCCATCAGCGCGGAGGGATTTTGAATGTCAGTTCTTCCGCCGGATTTTTGCCGGTCGCGGGATTCTCGGTCTACGCCGCGACCAAGGCATACGTCACCAGTTTCTCGGAAGGTTTACGGGCCGAGTTACGCGGGACAGGGATCAGCGTCTGCGCCCTTTGCCCGGGACCAGTTCACACCGAGTTCACCCAGGTGGCGCAGCGCGCCGAACAGCCCTCGCTGCCCGCCGGGGCGGAGATGATTTATGTCTCCGCCACTGACGTCGCGCGCACTGGTTTGAAGGCGATCGAGCGTGATCGTCCGCTCGTTATTCCCGGCCTGGCCATGAAGATCGCCATGTCGATCGTGCGAATGCTGCCCATGCCGATCCTGCGGCTTGCCTCCGAAATTTCGGCAAAGCGGAGCCAACTGTAGGGGAAGACGCTCGCCAGCGGACAGCCCCGCAAGTGCGGGGTTGCCTTCCCAGGGAAGCTGGCAGCTTCCCCTACAGAAAATAAAATAGCCGGGCTGTGGCCAGCCCGGCTATTTCAAGATCGAATCAGTGGAGTCGTTACCGCATCACTTGTATTTCACCGAGCAGCCATAGGGCTGGGTGTTGGCGGTCGTGACCGGCTTGCCGGACATCGATTCGTCCAGCGCCACTTTCACGTAATTGGTCGAACTCGGGATGTCGGCCGGGTTCGGCGTGCGCTTGCTGTCGATCGCGCCTTCGTAAATCACTTTGCCTTCCGGATTAATCACAAACATGTGCGGCGTGTTCTTGGCTCCGTAGGCGCGGCCCGCTTTGCCTTCCGGATCGAGCAGCAGCGCGGTCGGATGCGTCTTCCATCCGGTCGCCACTTT